>NZ_JAOPKC010000013.1:0-87718 GCF_025517535.1 Halapricum hydrolyticum | reverse complement strand
TTGTCGAACACGCGCGTGCACGACAGAAAGTCCGTAATCGGCATCATCTGTCCTTGCTACCGCCTACGTCACGCTCCTACTTCAACGTGCAAAGCTGAGCTGGTGAGGAAAGTTCTGGCCCGGGTCATGCTATTTTCCTTACGACGGGAAATAGTCACACGAAGAGGCTGCGTACGCGAATTGCGTCGCTCATCGAAACCACCGATCGGTCAACAGGTTGTCGGACCCTGGCCGCACGAACGTCGTCGCGGCCGAGCGCACCGATCGGGGTCCAGCTGGAGTTCCGTGCGATGGGCCGGTGCGTGCCCGATTTCATATATCGACATGTGATTTATCGGCGCTGCAACCGCGAGAGTCGTGGCAGCGAAAGGAGCGTTTAACACCGCAGCGCGGATAGATCTCCCATGGCGCTTCCAGTCGAGACAGCGAAGCTCCCGCGTCGCGTGTACGGAGCCGGCCTGCTGGTGCTCGGGATCGGGAACCTGAGTTACGGCGTCGGACAGTACGTCGCCGGAACGCAGCTACCGGTGCTGTCGCTCGTGCAGCTGGTGATGGGGGTGACGCTGTTTCTCATCGGCGGACTCGTGGTGGTCGAGTCCGATCGACTGTCGACGCCGGACCTGTCCGATCGGGCGCTGTTGGCGATCGGCGTCGTCGGTGGGGTCGTCGGCGTGTACATGACGATCGCGGGGATCGTCGTGCTGAGAGCGACACCGGGCGGTTTTTGACGTGGTGTGATTTATCGACAGGTATGCAAACGCTCACGCTGGGGCCGAGCGGGACCTACTCACATCGAGCGGCACAGTCGATCTCCGAGGATATCGAGTTCACCGAATCGGTGACCGAGATCGTCCAGGCTGTCGCCGACGGCGAGTACGACCGCGGAGTGATTCCCATCGAGAACAGCATCGAGGGCAGCGTCACCGAGAGCCTGGATTCGCTGGCCGAGTACGACATCGCCGTCGTCAGGGAGATCATCACGCCGATCCGCCACGCACTCCTGGCCCGCAACGAGGAGTTCGATGTCGTCGCCAGCCACGCACAGGCGCTGGCACAGTGTCGGGACTATCTCGAAGAGCACTACCCTGACGTCGAACTGGAAGCGGTCGCCTCGACAGCACGCGGGGTCGAACGCGCCCGGGAGAGCGACTCGATCGCCGCGATCGCTCATCCCGACAATGCGGGCGATTTGAAGGTGCTCGCGACTGACATCCAGGATCAGACGTCCAACGCGACGCGGTTTCTGGCCATTGCCGGGGCCGAGGAGCGATCGTCGGCCGGCGGCAAGACGTCGGTCGTCATCTACCCTAACTCCGATTACCCCGGACTCCTGCTGGAACTGTTGAAGCCCTTCGCCGAACGGGACATCAACCTCTCGCGGCTGGAATCGCGGCCCAGCGGGGAACGACTCGGCGACTACGTCTTCCACGTGGACTTCCAGGCCGGCCTCTACGAGGACCGCACGCAGGCCGCCCTCGAGGAAATCGAGCACCTGGCGGAGAACGGGTGGGTCCGGCGACTCGGGTCCTACGATACCGAACACGTCGTTTCGTGAACGGGTGGCCTTTCGCCTCGCTACCGCTGTAATTCTTGCTGCCCAAGTTCTGACCTCTCTCCAACAACATTAAGTTGAGACGTAACGTAGTAACGAGCAGTCATGCCGTCCAGATCAGACCCCTTCGACGACATCGAGCGAATGTTCGACCGCCTGAGCGAGCAGTTCGCGAACATCGATCCAGTCGAGTTCGGCAGTGGATTGACCGGACCGGCGATTGACCTCCGCGACGAGGACGATCAGCTCGTCGCCATCGTCGACCTGCCCGGCTACGAGGCCGACGATATCGACGTGACGCTACCGGACGAGCGGACGCTCCGTATCGTCGCCGAGCGCGAACGCGAGACCGAAGAGCGCGAGGAAGGGATCTACGTCCGAAGCGAGCGGTCCCACGAGACAGTCGAACGGTCGGTGCGGCTACCCGATCCGGTCACCGAAGACGGTACCAGCGCCACCTACGAGAACGGCGTGTTGACTGTCACGCTCCAGAAGCAGCACCCTGACGACGAGGGTCGCTCGATCCCCGTCGAATAGCGTTTAGCTGATTTCAGGCGGTAAGCCCCCGTCCTCAAAGAGCCGTAACGGGAGTAGGCAGGGGTAGTTCACTCGTCCTCTTTTGGTTCGGTAGCGACCCAGCCGACCACTCGCTGTGCGGCCGAGGTCGGCACGTCGCTCGGACGCGTAACGTACTCGGAAATCGCGATCATCAGTCCCGCGATCGCCAGCAGCACAGCACCTGCACCGACCTGTCCGCCGATCAGCAGGTGCGCGCCGGCCACCACGACCGGGACCACCAGAAGTGCGGTGGCCATTCGTTCGACCGTCTCGGCGACGCTGGCTGTCATCGGCGCGTGTTGGGCGGCGAGCGACAAAAACACACCGCTCGATGTCGGCGTTCTCTCGCGGTGAGAACGAAAGGCAACCCTTTCGCCGACTCCGTCCGAAGACGCCGGTATGTTCACCGGCATCGTCGAGACGACGGGTACGGTCACGGAGATCAACGACACCGAGGGCGGCCGTCGACTCACCATCGAGTCGCCGTTCGAGGATCTCTCGGGCGGACAGAGCATCGCCGTCGAGGGCGTCTGTCTGACCGTCGAGGAGTACGGCGACGACTACTTCTCGGTGTTCCTGGCCGAGGAGACCCTCGACCGGACCTTCTTCGACCAGCTCGAGGAGGGCGACGGCGTCAACCTCGAGCGTGCGCTGCCGGCCGACGGTCGCTTCGACGGTCACTTCGTCCAGGGTCACGTCGACGGGACCGCTGAAATCCTCGACATCGAGGAAGTCGGCGAGGACTGGCGCTTTACCTTCTCGATTCCCGAGGAACACGACAAGTACCTCGTAGAGAAGGGGTCGATCGCCATCGACGGCATCTCGCTGACGATCGCCGCACGCAACCCCGAGTCGATCGAGGTGGCGATCATCCCCGAGACCTACGAGGTGACGACCCTCTCCCAGAAGGCGGTCGGCGATCCGGTTCACGTCGAGGTGGACGTGATGGCCAAGTACGTCGAACGGCTACTGGAAGCCGACGATCAACAGCCCGGCTGGGTCGAACAGGCCACCGGCGAGTGACCGGCCGGGACGAACAGCGTCGTCACGGCCGAGTACCTGAAAACGATCGGCAGTGGCAACTACGCGCTCGATGCGTCTCCGTCGGCATCGTCGCCACGGCCGAGCCACGACTTGATACGTTTGATGACGTTGTCGAGCGACATAGTGCATCCGGGGATATACGATCTTCTACATTATATTTTTCTGTTACTATTGGAAGACGTTCTGAGATCTGCGAAGCGTCGGCTCTGATTGCCGAATATATGGGGTATTTAGATCAGCTCTGGTGGGGGTAAGAACCCCGGATATATCGATAAAACAAATACTGTCAGGCGTCTTCTGTGTTCCCGACGTTTCGACCGAGCGCCTTCACGAGCGCCAGCGCGACGCCGAGACCGGCCTTGACCTCGGGGTCGCGCAGGGCCTTCGCGAAGCCGATCGCACCGACCGGTTCGGGCTCTTCCTCGCTGACGTCGCCGACGGCGTGGAGCACGCCTTCGAGTCCGCGCGAGACGTCCTCTTCGGCGGCCGTGTCTGCCACGCCGCCCAGCTCCGAACCCAGATTCGAGAGGCTCATCACCATCTCGTCGTCCATCGCGCCCATCAGCAGCGAGGCGACCTGGGACAGCTCCAGCAGATCGTCCAGCGTCCCGGTGCGCTGGATCTGTGCGAGCGACTCTAGCCCCTCGGCCAGTTCCTCCTCGTTGCCGTCGATCGAGTCCGAGAGGGGCGACTGCCCGGGAGCTTCGAGGTCGACGCTCGCCTCCCCGCTCGATCCGTTCAGCAGCGCAGCAACGTCAGTCCCCTCTTCATCGAGGCGTTCGAGCAGGTTCGCGACGGCCTCGGGGTTTTCCTCGATCAGCGTCTCGAAGTCGTCGGGAGTCTGTGTAGATTCCGTCTCGCTCATCTCAGATCAGCCCCCTTGCGGTCAGCCAGTAGGACTCGTTGTAGCCCAGTTTCGACCAGTGGATCGGCTTCGAAGGTTCGCGCATCGTCGGCTCGGACCCGTAATCGAACGAGACGAACGTGGCTTCGTCCATCCCGGTCTCGATGAAGCAGACAGTCTTGCCGTCGAAGCTCGCGGTCGGTATCTCGCCGCGGACGTCGGACGCGATCCGGGCGGCGACCGTCCCGGCCGCGTAGTGGGCGACGCTGCCCGCTTTCGAGGTCGGGATGTCCGCGGCGTCTCCGATCGCGTAGACGTCTTCGGCGTGCTCTGCCTCCAGCGTGTGCTGGTCGACCGCGACCCAGCCGTCGTCGCCGAGGCCGGCCTCGCGAACGAGGTCGCTCCCCTCGTGGGGCGGGATCCCGACGAGCAGGTCGTACTCCATCTCCTTGCCCTCCATCGTTTCGAGGACCTGGGCGTCCGGATCGACTTCCTGGACGTTGAAGAACGTCTCCAGGTTGACGTCGCGCTCCTCGAAGATCGGGGTGACCCAGTCGGCGATCGACTGCAGGCCGTGGGCACGCTGGATCGGGTAGGTGTAGGTTATCTCGACGTCCTCTCGGAGGCCGCGCTTGCGCAGCCAGTCGTCGACCATCAGCGTGAACTCGACGGGTGCGGCCGGGCACATGTGGGGCACGCCGATCACGCTGAGGACGATGTGGCCCTCGCGGAACTCGGCGAGTTCCTCCCGAAGCGCCTCTGCGCCCTCCGGCCCGTAGAAGTGGTGGCCACCTTCGACCAGACCAGGGGTATTCTCGGGAGCGAGGTTCGCGCCCGTCGCCAGCACGAGCTGGTCGTACGACAGCCCGCCGCCCGAGGCAAGCGTCACTCGCTTGCGGTCGGTATCGACGCGCTCGACGCGATCGACGCGGAAGTCGACCGCCCGCGGGATCAGGTCCCGGATCGGCTTGCTCGCCTCCGAGACGTCCTTCTTTCCGAAGGGAACGTACAGGTACGCCGGCTTGTAGAACTGCTTCTCGCCGTCGTTGATCAACACGACCTCGACGTCGCCGCTGTCGATCTCCGGCTCGAGTCGCTCAGTCAGCCGGTTGGCGAGCACTGTGCCGCCCGTGCCGCCACCGACGATGACAATCCGTTCTGTCATACGTGTACTCCTCTATTGCGTTGTACAATCATTACAATACTACTTTGTCGTCTCCACGTAGAGACTCCAGTAGTCGTCGTGTTCGACGGTGTCGAGCAGCTCGTGGCCGGCTTCCTCGACCCACTCGGGCACGTCGCCCTTGGAGCCGCTATCGCTTGTCTGGAGTTCGATCACGGTCCCGGGATCCGCGTCCTGAACCTTGCCGATCAGGTCCATCAGCGGACCGGGGCAGGCTGCACCGCGCGAGTCGACCGTCACGTCTGGGGAAATGGATTCACTCATTGTATCACCTTAGACGAACAGCACCTGTTTGTCCGACGCCTTCTGCAGGAAGCCCGAAACGCCGAGCACGCCGTCGAAGACGTCGACGTAGTCGTCGATCTCGTTTCCCATCACGTCCATCACCATCTCGCAGGCGTAGACCTCGAGCGGGCCGAGGTTCTTCGCCCGTTCGAGCTGCTCGGTAAACAGCGGCACCTCGTCGCCGTCCGATTCGAGCATCGCGTAGCCCGCCGGACCGGCGACCTCGAAGTCGCCGCTCTCGACAGTCTCCTTCTCGAAGGCCGTCAGGCCATTCATCGTCGCAAACACCTGTACCGGTGTCTCGGATGCTGCGGCGATCGAGCCGATCATGCTTACTGCCTGTACCCGTTCGAGCTCGCCCGAGGCGAGAACGATCGCATATCCCGTCATCGTTGAGTCACACTCGTTCGTAGTGGCCAGACTATAATAGTATTGCGCTGTATTTCCAAGAATGTGGGAAAGGTGGGGTCAGATCTTCTAGTATGGTTTTTCGACCGGTATACGTGGATCCGACAGTGATCCCGTCGGCTCGGAAGCGACTGTTTCACCCCACGGTGTATGAGTTCGACAACAATCTGCTGCTCGCGAGGAGGACCGATCGTCGCTGGACATCCAGGATATGATAATATGACTATATAAACTAGGCGTATGGTTCATCTGTAGCTCATTCGACTAGATGTGGCCTGAAACGGTTCGAAAGAGCACAAAAGAAACTCACCAAACTCCCTGTGTGGTCTGGCGTATAAGTTAACGGTTACTATACATGAACGGTCCTGAACTGTCTATTCCATATATATGATCATTCCGAGTAAGATACTAGTACCTCCCTGGGGGGGAGGATCACGTATGACAGACGAAATTGACAGTCTTGAATGGGGTATCGACCGACGAACAGTACTGAAGGGCGTGGGGGCAGCTTCGGTAGCTGGATTGATTGGTGTCTCGGCTACCGGCACGGCGGCGGCTGACGAACATTGTGGGCCCGGATGTGGACCACAGTGTGAGGCCGAGGTTCAACTGTGTGCCGCGCAGGACATCGAGGTCGGCACAGTGTATGTGCGGAGAGTCCCCGGTGAGGAACAAATAGAAGTCGAGTACGTGCTGGATGGAGATACGGAAAACGACTGGTATCTCAGGGAAACACACCTCTACGTCGGCAAAACTGATCCGAAGGAGCTATCGAGCGCGCCCGGTCAGTTCCCGTTCACCAAGGAGGAGTACGGTGACGGCGTCACCAGTTACACCTACACTATCGACTTTGACGAGATCTGCGAGTACAAGGTCGGTGGCGGAAACGGCAGAGGCAAGGGTGGAGGCGGAAAGTGGGAAGAAGTAGACAGCTGTGGCGTTGAGGTAGGTGACTGTGTCTATATTGCTGCTCACGCCGTGGTTGATGAAGTTCTCAAAGAAGCACCGTACTTCGCTGCCGATGCGACTTATGAGGCCGAACAGGGAGTCAAGAAGAACGGCGACCCCATTGCTGATGACAGGTCGGACCCCGAGGACGCGCTGGTCAAGGCGTATCCGGACGGGGACTTCTTCAGCCTCGGATTCATGCCCGATGGAGATGGTGGATTCGAGGCTGAAGGCGGCTGGATCGAGGTCACCTTCGACTGTCCCGTCGTGAACGGCGACGGCGACGACTTACGACTCTGGGAGGTTACGTTTGCAGATTATCCAGAGGAAAAGGCCGACGTCTACGCGTGGTACGATGGCGGTTGGCGGTTCCTCGGCACAGCGGACAACTCGGGACAAGGCGATGAAGATAGCCCCGAAGCGCACACGCTATCCACGTTCGACCTCGGAAACCCTGCCGACGAGGACTACGACGAGATCGAGTCGACGGAGAAGCTCCGTATCGTGGACAAGACGGATCCCAGTCTACACAATGGGAATGCCGATGCGTTCGATCTAGACGGCATTGAGGTACTTCAGGACTGCACCCGCGACGAAACCGCCTGGGGAGACGGCTGCGAGGGCTGTGAGATCACCGACGGCGGAAACTGGGCGACGTACTTCCAGTTCGGCATCGGAGTCTGTGAGGAGACGCTCCCGGAGTGCCCGATGTACGGCACGTCGCGGGTTGGATCAGACGACGGCGAGGTCGAAATCTGGAGTATCCGGTACGACGCTGATGACGACGAAATCGTCGAAAAAGTCGTCGGGGACATCCCCGACAACAGCAGCAACCAGAACTACCCGAACGGGCTGGCGTTCGACCCGGAGAACGAGATCTGGTACTTCACCGAAGAAGGTGGCATCCTCAGGACGATGAACGAGGACGGCTGCCTCGGGATCAAGACGTACAACGGTGGCAGCAGTATCTCCGGCGGCGACAGCATCGCGGGAGCGACGCTCTACGGCGGGGCGTACTACTTCACGCCTCAGGGCGGCGACGCCCTCTTCAAGGTCGAACTGAACGCCGATGGCAGCGTCGTCGAAGACGACGGGATCGTGATCCCGGAGAACGTCCGTACTCTTCCCGTCACCGGCAACACGTTCGGTGACATCGCTGCCGATGATGACGGAGTGCTGTACTTCAGTGTGAACGGGGCGTTCTTCAAGGTCGATCTGAACGACTCGGCCAACGACGAGATCATCGTGGAATCCGACGACAGAGACGCGTATGCGGTCCTCAGCCAACTCGCGTTCGACGATACCGAGACCCTCTGGGCGCATAACGCGGGCGATGGAGAATGGCGAACTGTCGACCTGTCGGACGGGAGCCTGAGCGACGTGGTTGCGACAACCAAGACGTACACCGACCTCGCGACGTGCGGGACGTACGAACTGAACGACGACTGCCCGGAATAACCGATCGGACAGTCGTTTTCTCTATCTCGATTTCTGATTCGGTCCGAACACAGCACGGCGAGAGCAATAACTGACGCTACTCTCGGAGTTGGAGTTGTCGGCGAAACAGAACTGGCGGCACGTCGTGCGAATCTAGTCGCTCTGGACCCGCGGCGCGAGCATGTAGGTGACCTGGCCCTGCCCTTCGGCGATCTCGAAGTGCAGCTTCACGGGGAACTCCTCGCCCAGGTCGACCGTGACCTCGGCGTCGGAGGGGATCGCCTTGTTCATGTCCTTGAGATAATCGAGCGAGAACAGCGAACTGGCCGGGCCGGCCGTGAGATCGATCAGATCCTCAGCGGTGAGTTCGAGGTGGACGTCGTCGGTGTCACCCTCGGCGTCGACGTAGAACAGGTCGTCGGTGTCGTCGACGCCGAGTTCGATGTGATCGGAGACCATATCGGAGGCTTTGACCGCGCGATCGATGTCCCGTCCTTCGAGCACGATCTGTGCGGGGAGATCGAGATCGGGCAGATCCGGCTCCTGACGGATCGAGTCGGGGTTGATCAGCGCCAGCGTGTACTCCAGGCCGTCGATGGCGATGTGGAGCTTGCGGGTCTCCTCGTCGAGTTCGAGGTGGATCAGCTGATCGGCATCGGCCATCCCCGCGATGTCTTCGAGTCGCGAGAGGTTGACGCCGATGAGTCCGCCGTCGGTCTCGTAGGATTCGAACGCCGAGGCACTCAGGGAGAGATCGACCATCCCGACGTTCGCGGGATCGACCGCCCGGATCTCCAGCCCGTCCTCCTCGAGGTGGATCTTGCATTCCTCGACCAGCACGCTGACGGAGTCCAGCGTCGCCTGCAGCGTGTCGGCACTGACGATCGCGTTGAACATCTTGGACCCGGCTACGCCCCCATTCATTAAAAAGTCCCTCATTGTGCGCGCGTTCGCGACGCGCCAGCGTGGGGACTATCCGGCGTCACGCCGTAGACGCCACATGCGCGAACTCGCCTTCGCCCTCGAATACGAGCCGGGGTGCAACAGGGTGGCCGACGCCCTCGCCGAACACCCGGACGCCCGGGTCCGATCGCTGTCGCTACACGCCACTGACGACCGGCTCTGGCGGGTCGACCACGCGACGGGCTCGCGCGAGGCGCTCGATGCGATCTCGGCGGCTTTCCTCGACACCGATTACTACGCCGACTGTCTGGCGACCGAAGACTGCGGGGCGACCCAGACGACCGAAATCCTCGAACACACCGACGACGCGCTCGTCCTCTACTCCCGGTGGGAGCGGACGCTCACCTGCATCTCCGTCCCGCACCTGGCCCGCACGCGCCTGGGCGACGGCCTGCTGTTCGAGACCCGCCACGAGGCCCGCCACTACACGTGGCGGATCATCCACTCCGGGGAGGGTGACGTGACTGCTTTCTTCGAGGATCTCGAAGCCGCGGTCGGGGACTGCGCCCGGCTAGAGATGCTGCGGACGGCGGATGTCCCAGGAGCGGCCGCCGATCCGAACGATCCTGGCGGACTGTCTCCCGAACAGGAAGCCGCGCTCCGGGCAGCCGTCGAACACGGCTACTACGAGTCTCCCCGGGTGGTCGACGTCGGCGAACTCGCTGACCACCTCGACGTGCCCCGATCGACGCTCACCTATCGCCTCCGGCGGGCCGAACAGTACCTCGCGAAGCGACACGTCGACGGATCTCAGCTCTCCGGCTCGCCGACTCAGCTATAGTTTGGAATATTCCAACTAACCCTTATCGAGCTGAGTCCCCTAGACTGCAGTGATGACTGACGAAGACTCGCGGCGTCCCGGTGACGGGCGGCGGGAGCTGACCGCCGAGCTCGCCGTCCCCGAGATGGACTGCCCCTCGTGTGCGAAGAAGGTCGACAAGAGCCTCGCGCGCGTCGACGGCGTCGTCGACGCCACGCTCCAGCCGACGACTGGCCGCGTCGAGGTCGTCTACGATCCCGAACGCACCGGCGAGGCCGACGTGGTCGCGGCGATCGAGAACGCCGGCTACGAGGTCGTCGGAAACGACAGCGACGCAGCGGACACCAGCGGCGCGTCGACTGATGGCGTTGACGTCGCCCCGTCTTCTGAGGTCTGGACGAGTTCGCGGGCCATCAAGACCTGGGTCGGCGCGGTCTTTCTCACTCTCGGGCTCGTCTTCGAGTTCGTCTTCACTGGAAATCCAGTCGTGGCAACCGTCCTGGAGCAGCCGCTGACGGTTGCGGACGCGCTTTTCGTCGTCGCGATCGTCGCCGCTGGTCTGCCGGTCGTGCGGGGTGGCTACTACTCGGCGAAGAACTTGAGCCTGGACATCGATCTGCTGATGGGCTTTGCCATTGTCGCTGCGACTGCCATCGGCTACTTCGTCGAGGCCGCCACGCTGGCCGTGCTCTTTAGCGTCGCCGAGTTGCTGGAGGACTACGCGATGGACCGGGCACGAGACTCTCTGCGGGAGCTAATGGAACTGTCTCCCGACGAGGCGACGGTCCGCAGAGATGGTGAGGAGGTGGCCGTCCCCGCTGACGAAGTCGAGATCGGCGAGACGGTGATCGTCCGGCCCGGCGAGAAGATCCCGCTGGACGGCACCGTCATCGAAGGCGAGAGTGCGGTCGACGAGTCACCGATCACCGGCGAGAGCGTCCCCGTCGACAAGACAGTCGGCGACGAGGTCTACGCCGGCTCGATCAACGCCGAGGGCTATCTCGAAGCCGAGGTCACCTCGACGGCGGGCGACTCCACGCTCGCGCGCATCATCGAGATGGTACAGGGCGCCCAGCAGAAGCAGACGGAAAAAGAGCAGTTCGTCGATCGCTTCGCGGGCTATTACACGCCGATCGTTGTCGTGCTGGCGATCCTGACGGCTGTGCTTCCGCCGCTGTTGATCTCCGATCCGTTCTCGGTCGGCGTGGCCGGGTACGCGTTCACCTTCACCGGCGACTGGGGAACGTGGTTCATCCGCGGGCTCACCCTGCTGGTGATCGCCTGCCCCTGTGCGTTCGTCATCTCGACGCCCGTCTCGGTCGTCTCGGGGATCACCAGTGCCGCGAAGAACGGCGTCCTCGTCAAGGGCGGCAACCACCTTGAGGCGATGGGCGATATCGACGCAGTCGCACTGGACAAAACCGGGACGCTCACTCGGGGCGAGCTGACCGTCACCGACGTCGTCCCGATCGGCGACACGGACGAGTCGACGCTGCTGCGGTACGCTGCCGGATTGGAGCGCCGGAGCGAGCACCCGATCTCGGCGGCGATCCGCGACCGCGCCGAGAGATACGGATTGACTGACCTCCCCGAATTCTCGGACTTCGAGAGTCTGACCGGGCGGGGCGTCCGTGCCGGAATCGGCGACGAGACCTACTACGCGGGCAAGCCCGCCCTGTTCGAGGACCTCGGCTTCGATCTCGGCGCCCGGGGCGTCACCGACGGCGGAGCCGTGACCGCGGCTGCAGGTAACTCTGACGACACCTTCGATGCGGAGACGATCGCCACTCTGCAGCGGGAGGGCAAGACGGTCGTGCTCGTGGGCACGGAGACGGAACTGCTGGGGGCGATCGCGATCGCCGACGAAGTGCGCCCGGACGCCCGGCGAGCCGTCGAACGACTCCACGAACTGGGCGTCGCGAACGTCGTCATGCTGACCGGCGACAACGAGGGGACCGCGCGGGCGATCGCCGAACAGGTCGGCGTCGACGACTATCGCGCGGAGCTCCTGCCCGACGAGAAGGTCGGTGCCGTCGAGAACTTGCAGGCCGAATACGGCGAGGTGGCGATGGTCGGCGACGGCATCAACGACGCGCCGGCACTGGCGACCGCCAACGTCGGGATCGCGATGGGCGCGGCGGGGACGGACACCGCCCTCGAAACGGCCGACATCGCGCTGATGGGCGACGACATCGGGCAGCTCCCGTACCTGTATTCGCTGTCGCACACGGCCAATGGCGTCATCCGACAGAACATCTGGGCCAGTCTGGGCGTGAAAGCCCTGCTCGCGCTCGGTGTGCCGCTGGGGCTGGTCAGCGTCGCCATGGCCGTCGTCGTCGGCGACATGGGGATGAGTCTCGGCGTGACCGGCAACGCGATGCGGCTGTCGCGGATTACGCCCGACTGGTAGCGCAAACACCTCATTTTTCGTCGGGTTTCCTCGGTCCGCGACTCTGCGGAAACAGCGTTGCGGCTCCACCGTATTCGGCCGCGGGCGTGCCCGCGACTCGCTCTCTGCTCACGGTGGCGTCGCCGCCGTTCGCATAGTCTGGGAGAGCTTTGCTCTCGTACTCCTCGAAAAAGCTGGAGCAAAAACCCCGGTCCGAACTTCCTTCGGGCCGGTTGCTACGGACTGACCGACCGCTCCTAGCGGAGTGCTTCCACGTCGAACTCGAACGCGACGACGGGCAGTTCCAGGTCGTGCTCGACCAGCACCCCCGGGTGAACCTCGCCGATCACGCCGACAGCGTCACCGTCGACGACGATCTCGGCGGCCCGACCCGGAATGAACGACGGGTGCTCGGTCGGCGGCGTCTCGAGTTCTGCGTCGAACGATTCGACCAGTGCCTGCAGCCGGGCCTTCCCGTCCTCGAAGGACACCTCGTGGCGCGCGAGCGCGGCCGCGACGTGGCGCGACTCGGCGACGCGGGTGTTCTGTTCGTCGTCGCGGTGGGCGACCCAGCCGACCTCCGCCAGGTCCTGGGGGTAGCTCCGGTGGGTGTTGTTCTCCAGCACCTGCATGACCGAGGGCAGCAGCCACGACCTGGCGATCGTGTAATCCTCGCTGTAGGGGTTCTCGATCCGAACCGGCTCGTTGGCCCCCAGCACGCCGTCGGCGTCGCCGAGATTCATCCGGCCGCTGACCTGCTCGTCGTCGGTCATATGGAAGTTCAGCAGGTCCTGGAACCCCAGGCCGACCAGCGTCTCGCGGACGGCCCGCTCGAGTCGCGACCGTTCGTGACGGCCGCCGATCGTCCCAATGTCGGGATAGCGCGGCTCCAGATCGTTGAAGCCGTACGCCCGCCCGACGTCGTCGATCACGTCGACGGGGTGGCGCACGTCGACGCGATAGGGCGGGATCGTGACGTCGTAGGCTGCCTCACCGTCGTTGGTCGGCTCGCCTGCCAGACCAGAGCGCTCCAGCAGATCGAGCACCTCGTCTTCGCCGAGGTCGATCCCCAGCGTCGTCTCGATGTCGTCGTGGGCGACGGTCTTCTCTGTCGTCGAGAAGTCCGGCCGGATCAGCTCGGGGGGATACTCGTCGGGTGCGGTCTCGTACTCGACGCGGACGTCCTCGATAGTCCCGCCCCGTGCGGCCAGCGCGTAGCAGACGATGTTCAGCATGTGGTCGATCGTCCACTGGTCGGTGCCGGTCATCTCGATGAAGAGGTCCCGTGAGCCGGTCGTCACCTCCGTCCGGCGACCGTTGACCACCGGCGGGAACGAGAACAGGCCGATCGAGTCGTAGATCGCGGGGACGCGATCCATGTCTGCGACGAGGTGTCCGTACTCCTTGCCGATGTGGTGGTCCTCGATGACTTCGGCAGGGGTCATCTCCGCGTCGCTCTCCAGGGGGACGAACCGCGCCTCGTCGGGATCGACGCCGGTGTAGCGGATGGTCTTTCGGCTCCCCTCCACTGCAGCTTCGCCTTTCAACATGGTGAGATCGTGGACCCCGATCGCGCCCTTCGCGCGCTTGCGACCCATAGTCGCGTGGAGCTTCTCCTGGAGCTGGATCAGCGAGTCGAAGGCGGTCTCGCTGAAGTCGAGCCCGCGAACGATCGCGCCCGTCACGTACGGCCGCTCTTCGGGGACGTCCTCGACCTCGATGGTCCACTCGGCGCCGTTGGTGCTCGGGACGTGCACCCCGCGGCTGTCGCCGTAGTGATACCGTAGCGAGCGCGCCACGCCCTCGACCGAGAGGCGATCCAGCCGGTCGGGCTCGAACTCGAAGCGCAACTCACCCTCGTCGGTCTCGCCCTCGTACTCCAGGCCCAGCTCGAACAGGTCGTCTTTGAGCTGCTCGTCGCTTTTGTCCTCGTAGCCGGTCAACTCGCGCAGTTCGTCGGTGTCGATGTCGACAGTGGGCATCAGTAACGCACCTCCTCGGTTCGCAGATAGTCCAGATCCACGAGCGTCCCGTGGACGTCGCGGATGTCCTCTGCGCCGGTCACCAGCATCATCAGTCGCTCCAGGGCCAGCCCCCAGGCCATCACGTCACAGTCGACGTCCAGCGGCTCGAGCATCTCCGGGCGGAAGATCCCGGAGTTGCCGATCTCGACGACCTCGCCCGTGACGGGATGTTCGCCGAACAGCTCGAAACTCGGCTCCGTGTAAGGGTTGTAGGTGGGCTTGAACCGCAGGTCGGTGATCCCGAACTGCTCGTAGAACTCCGTGAACGTCCCCATCAGGTCCCGCACCGACAGGTCATCGGCCATGACCCACCCTTCGATCTGGAAGAACTCCAGCAGGTGCGTCGAGTCGATCTCGTCGTTGCGGTAGGCCTTCTCGATCGAGAAGAACCGCTGTGGCGGTTCCAGGTCGCCCTCGGCGATCCCCGAGAGGTACCGGGCCGACAGCGACGTTGTGTGTCCGCGCAGGTCGATCTGGCGAGCCATGTCCTCGCCCCAGGGGGAGTGATAGCCCTCGCCGTCCTCGCCGACACCCTCGCGGTGGGCCGCCTCGACGCGTTCACGAACGTCCTCGGGAAGGTCCTGCATCGGCGGCACGTCCAGCCCGAACTGGTCCCAGTGGGTGCGGGCAGGGTGGTCCTGGGGCATGAACAGACAGTCGTTGATCCAGAACTCGGCGTCGGCGTGGGGGCCTTGCATCTCCGAAAACCCCATCCCGACCAGCACGTCCTTGACGCGCTCGGCCATCGACCGTAGCGGATGGTGCCTGCCGCCCTCGATCTCGGGCGCGTCGGCCGCGACGTTGTACTCGCTGAACTCCACGTCGCGCCACTCGCCGCTGGTGAGCATCTCGGACGTGAGCCGGTCGACTTCCTCGGCGACCTCGACGCCCTCCATCAGCGCCGTCACGCCCTCGTCGGTGAGCTGCACCGACCGGACCGTCCGCTCGGAGCGCTCGATCAGCCCGCGTCGTTCGAGCTGGTCGAGCGTGTCTTCGGTCACCAGGTCGGCGTCGCCGCCGGCGATCGATTCGAGCGCCGTCGCTTCCGGATCGTCCCCACCGGCGTCGGGATTGGCGGTGATCTCGCCGCTGTCGATCCCGCCGTAGCCTTTCCGGGCGAAGTTCGACAGCGCGATGTCGACGGCCCCGCCCTCGAGGCCGGACGCGCCGATGACCTGCCCCATCTGGACAGGGTCGTCGTCACCGCCGGCATCGATCGCTGCCTCGTACAGCCGGACCTCGGGCAGCCCGTCTTCGAGGTACGTCCGTCCTTCTTCGGTCAGCGAGACCGACTCATCGATCGACTCGCTCACGTCGAGCAACCCCTCGTCCGCCAGCTCGAAGGCCGCGCGAGTGATCGACTCGGGCTTGCGATCGAGGTCTTCGGAAAGCGATTCGACTGTCCGTGGTTCGTTCGCGCTCGCGGCCTCGAGGACCGCGACCTGCGTTTCCGGGAGCTTCATTTCTTGTTAGGGAAACCGTGGGTTCGTCAGTTAACGGTTCTTATAGTGATCGCTCGCGTCGATCCTGTCGAGGCCGTCGGGAGCCAGCCGTCGACGTGGATCGACACCAGAGCGGTTTCGTCTGCGGCGACGCGCCAGCGTCAGCCACACAGTCCGCCGCCCCTAACTCGCGAAAACGAAGCCGAACCCGGGGAAAACGGTCGGCTGGCGGGCGCGGCGCCTGCTGATGGGTTCGGCTGACATACTCGCTCGTCCCTTGCCAGACTGTCTCAATAAACGTTGTGGACGCGGAACGACCGAACCATTGATACGATCTGTCGCCCTCGGAACATCTGATGGTTTCGCTCTCTGTCGCCGCCCTCCTGGTGACCCTGGCCGTCGCCGTCGGTGCGGTGTCCTATTACGACGGGTGGCAGCGATGGCGTGGGCTCACAGACGGTCGGCTCGTCTATGGCGTTCCGTGGGGAACGCTGATCGCAGTCGCGCTGGTCACGGCGTTTTACCTGCTGGCCCAGGGCGGCCTGGCCCACTGGGACGATCCACTGACGCTCCCCTTCGTCTCGTGGTCGTACTTCTACCCGTTCGGCGTCGTGACTTCGGGGTTCGCCCACGGCTCGCCCGCCCATCTCGTCAGCAACATGACTGGGACGCTGGCGTTCGGGCTCGTCGCCGAGTACGCGTGGGGACACTACCCGCCATCGCGACGCGAGCGCGATTCGCTGCTGGCCACCGACGGTAGCTGGCGGTACCGGCCCGGCGTGCGGATCGCGCTCGTGCCGGCCGCGATGTTCGCCGTCGCGCTCCTGACGGGAATCTTCTCGCTGGGGCCGGGACTCGGGTTCTCTGGTGCGGTTTTCGCGGTCGCGGGTTTCGCAGTCGTGCTGAATCCGTGGGCGGCCGTCGGGGCCGTCGTCGGTTCGAGGGCGCTCGATACCCTCTATCAGGCGTTCGTGAACCCGGTGGTCACGGGATCGATCTCACCCAGCGGGCCGTCGCCGCCGTCGTGGGCGTCGATCGCGTTTCAGGCACACATGCTCGGGTTCGTCGTCGGCGCAGTAGTGGCGATCGGGCTGCTCCGCTCGCGCCGGCGGCGGCTCTCTCCTTCGACGCTGTTTCTCGGTACTGTCGGGTTCGGCCTCGCGCTGTCGCTGTGGCTGCTCGTCTGGCCCGGCGAGGACGTCTTCTACCTGTATCGCGCTGCCGGCGTGGTCGTCGTCCTCGTGCTGGCCGGACTGGTGACGGTCGCGGTGGCCGGCAGCGACCGCTCGATCCCCCGTCCGCTCGCGATCGGCTGGCTGCTCCTCCTCGCGCTCCCGTTCGCGTTGTTCGTCGGGGTGCTCGCACTCTCGCTGGTGGTTTCGATCTCCGGGCTCGTCCCGGAGATCGCCGGCCTCGCGCCGATCATCGCGCTGGTCGTCCTCGCAGTTGTCATACTCGCGGCTCCCGCGGTTCCGGCCGCCGTCTGGGGGCGGGATACCCGGTGGGCGACCCATCGGAACGTCGCGTTGCTCGCTCTCGGGACGGTCGGACTCCTGTTGATCGTTCCGGGTTTGCTCTACGGACCGATTACGGTCGACGCCGGCTCGGTGACCGACACGGGCGAGGTCACGGTTGGCGACTACCTGGTGACCTACGAGGAGAACGTCACCGGCGGACAGACCCTCGTCTTGCTGGACGTCGAGAACGCCACTGACGTAACTCACGACGGACTGATCGTCGCCAGCGAATCCCGGAGCATCTGGACTATTGCCGAACGGAAGCCGTCCGTCGCTTTCGATGGGGAAGCGAGCGTCAACGTCGGCGGGCTCGGCTGGCGCGAAACCGTCCGCGCCGAGCGGACGGGCTGGGACGTCACCGGCAACGAATCGGCCTACGCCGTCGATCTGACCGTTGACGGCGAGACGACCCGATCGTTCACCACTGATCCGGTGCAGGCCGACGTTCGGGTCGACGACCACCGGGTCGCGGTCGTCCCTACTGACGACGGGTTCGGGGTGCGCGTCACCCGGGACAACGCGACGGTCGGCACAGTTGCGATCCCTGAAGCCGGCGAGACCGCGACGGTGGGACCGCTGACGATCCGGACCGAGGACGACCGCGGATCGACCGCCGTCGTGGTCGCCTCCGACGGGACGAGCGTGACCGTCGCCGAGAAGGAGACCTACGACTAGCGTCGGTCTCCTCCCTCGCCTGTTGTGCCACTATCTGTCACTGAATCTATATCTACTCTGGGCGCGTCGGTAGTGGTATGTCAGCATCGACAGCGGAGACGACAGTACAGCAGCGCCGACCGGACGAGCCCCTGGCTCGATTCGTCGAGTGGTTCGTCACCGGCATGCTCGTTCTCGGCGGCCTGGCGGTCGCTGCCATCGGACTGGCCGTCTACGGGGGCGCCGATCGAGCGTGGATCGCACAGCTCGTCGCAGAGGGGCGAATCGAGTCGACCGAACTCACGAACGCCGAACTGATCGACGTCACCTACGCCCTCGCGTGGTGGCTTGGCATCGGATTGCTGGTCACGGGCCTCCTGCTGGTCCTCGGCGGGATCGGGTTCCTGGCGTATCGCCGCCGCGCTCGGGCGCGCCACGCGGAACACCACGAGGCGGACAGCATCGCGTCGCCCGACACTCTGACGAACGCCGTCGCCGGCGGTATCGTGACTGTGCTCACGTCGTTCGTGCCGTTCTCGCCGGTCGTCGGCGGGCTCGTCTCGGGATACCTCCAGGCGACCGATCGGACGGACGGCATCCGCGTGGGGGCCTACGCCGGGCTGGTCGTCGCCGCGCCGCTCGTGTTGCTGTTCCTGTTCCTCGTCGGCGCTGCTGCCGTCGTCGCCACGGAACTGTCCCTGGCCGTGCCGGCACTCGTCGGTATCGCCGGACTGACCGTCGGCTTGCTCGTCGCAGTCGCGTACCTCGTGGCGCTCAGCGCGCTCGGCGGGTATCTCGGGGTCGCGGTGAGCGAGCGAACGACCGACGCCGACGCTGGGCTCTGATCGCGGCTCCGCAGAACTGTTTCTCACATTCTTTGCGCGAGATCTCATCCCGTGTGTGGGACTTACACTCGCTGAGCGATCGTTTCCGAACGTTTTACTCTCGGATTCGACTCTGGTTCGCCAATGAGCTATCGGATCGGTCTCGTGGGCAAGCCCTCGGTGGGCAAGTCCACGTTCTTCAACGCCGCGACGATGAACGACGTTCCCGAAGGGGCCTATCCCTTCACGACGATCGACCCCTCGGTGGGTGAGGCGTACGTCCG
Organism: Halapricum hydrolyticum; assembly: GCF_025517535.1. NCBI lineage: Archaea > Methanobacteriati > Methanobacteriota > Halobacteria > Halobacteriales > Haloarculaceae > Halapricum > Halapricum hydrolyticum. Next base: position 68,602 of record NZ_JAOPKC010000013.1, on the reverse strand, counting down.
CGTCGAGTGTGCCGCCCCGGAGTTCGGCCACACCTGCACGCCAAACCACGGCTACTGTGCCGACGGGGTTCGGTTCGTCCCGACGAAACTGGTCGACGTGGCCGGACTCGTCCCCGGTGCCCACGAGGGGAAGGGGCTGGGCAATCAGTTCCTCTCGGACCTGAACGAGACCGACGTGCTCGTCCACGTCGTCGATTTCACCGGCGAGACTGACCTCGAAGGCGAGCCGACCGACGATCACGATCCACGGGAGGACATCGACTTCCTGGAAAACGAACTCGACATGTGGTATCTCGACGTCCTGGAGAAGGGGATCGATCGCTACCACACGGGCTATGACGGCGCGGAACGGGAGATCGAGGCCGATCTGGCCGAACAGCTGTCGGCGTTCGGGATCAGCGAAGACGAGGTCAAGCAGGTGATCCTCTCGCTGGATCTGGCCCTCGATCCCGACGCCTGGGACGAGGCCGACCGAGAGGCGCTGGCCCGGGAGATCAGGATCCGGACCAAACCGATGGTGATCGCGGCCAACAAGATGGACACCGAGGCCGCACAGGACAATTGGGAGCGGGTCACGTCCGATCCCGACTACGAGCATCTCACGTTCGTTCCGGTCTCGGCCCACGCCGAGAAGGCGCTGAAACGGGGTGACGAGCAGGGCGTACTCGAGTACCGGCCCGGCGACGGGGACTTCGAAGTGACTGCGGACCTCCCCGAGGAGAAAGCCGCCGGGCTCGAACGGATCCGGGAGTTCGTCGACGCCTACGGCGGCACGGGCGTCCAGGAAGTCCTCGAGACGGCGCTGTTCGAGCAACTCAGTGCGATCGCGGTCTTCCCGGGGGCGAGCAGTCCGCAGGACGATGGCACGTTCCTGCAGGACTGTTTCGTCCTCCCGGACGGCTCGACCGCCGAGGACTTCGCGTATTTCCTCCACACTGACATCGGCGACGGGTTTCTCCACGCTCACGACGTCCGCTCGGGCCGGCAGGTCGGTGCTGACACGAAGCTCGATCATCGCGACGTGATCGAGGTCACGACGACGAACTAGGGACAGCCGTCTCGGATCCCGGCACTCTGCCGGGGCGTCGGTCGGCCCTGCGAGCCGGGGTAGTGATCGGCCCGCATCCCATCCGGCTGGGGTCGGCCCGCATCCCGAAACCGATTGCGCGCTGGAACTCGGAAATCCCATCCGTGATATCATCACTCAGTATGCATTTATATACTAACAAGTAGTCTCTATGGTATGAGATCTGCTATTGAACTCACAGGTTTGACCAAGCACTTCGGCGACGTGGTCGCGCTCGACGGCGTCGACCTCACCGTCGAAGAGGGCGAGATTTTCGGGTTCCTCGGGCCCAACGGGGCCGGCAAGTCGACGACTATCGACACCTTGCTGGACTTCGTTCGCCCGACGGCCGGCTCCGCGCGCGTCCTCGGCATGGACGCCCAGGCGGAGAGTCTGGAGATCCGGCGTCGCGTCGGCGTGCTGCCGGACGCCTACCGCGTCTACGACCGGTTGACCGGTCGCCAGCACGTCCAGTTCGCGATCGACTCCAAGAGGACCGACGACGATCCGATGGCCCTGCTCGAACGCGTCGGGATCGCCGATGCCGCCGACCGGAAGGCCGGCGGCTACTCCAAGGGGATGCGCCAGCGGCTCGTCCTCGCGATGGCGCTGGTCGGCGAACCCGACCTGCTGATCCTCGACGAACCGTCGACCGGGCTGGACCCCAACGGTGCGCGCGAGATGCGCCGACTCATCCGCGAAGAGGCCGAACGCGGGGCGACGGTGTTCTTCTCCAGTCACATCCTCGAACAGGTCGAGGCGATCTGTGATCGCGTCGCGATCCTCAACGAGGGGAAGATCGTCACCGTCGACACCATCGCCGGACTTCGCGAGAGCGCCGGCTCCGCGACCGAGTTGACGATCACCGTCGACGCCGTTCCGGATGCGGCGCTGGACGCGTTAGACGCCCTCGATGGCGTCCAGGGCGTGGCCGCGACCGACCGTACCATCACCGTCACGATGGGGGCCGGCTCGAAGACGGCGATTCTTGACGCGATCGAGTCCGCCGGCGCCGAAATGCTCGACTTCAGGACTAGCGAGACCAGCCTGGAAGAGCTGTTCGCGACGTTCACGACCGTTGCGGACACCGACGAGACAGCCGCGGAACTGGACGACGAAGCAGCGACCGAGCACCCCGATGAGACAGACGACGCCGCGAACCCCGCGGAGGTAGCGCGATGACCTGGGCTGTCGTCGCTCGCAAGGACTTCGCCGACGCGCGACGCTCTCGCTCGCTGTGGGCGCTCTCGGCAGTGTTTCTGCTGCTGGCGGTGCTGTTCGCCAGTCTCTACGCATTCGTTCCGGAGATATCGAGCGGTTCAGAACTCGATTCGATCGGGCTGCTGGGCTTTCTGGCGTCGCCGATCGCGCTGTTCGTGGCCGTCGCGTCGCTGGTGATAGCCTACAAGTCCGTCGCCGGCGAGACCGAGTCCGGCTCCGGCAAGCTCCTGCTGGGCCTGCCGAACTCCCGGCGTGACGTCCTTGTCGGGAAAATCCTGGGCCGCACCCTCGTGCTGGCCGTGCCCGTCGTGGTCGGCCTCGTCGCGATGCTGGCCGTGATCTTCGCCGCGGACGTTTCGTTCGCGCCGGTCGATTACGCCCTGTTCGTCGCCGTGACGCTGCTGTTCGTGCTGGTGTACATCGCCTTCTTCGTGGGCGTCTCCGCCAGCACGGCCTCGACGACCCGTGCCGCGACGATCAGCGTCCTCGCGCTGGTGATCCTTGAGTTCGCCTGGGACTTCGTCACCATCGGTACCTGGTTCGTCCTCAACGGCTTCCAGGTCCCCGACGGACTGTTCACGAACGACCTCAGTGCGATGCCTGACCTCGTCGCTGCTCTGGCCAGTCTGCCGCCGAGCGCGGCCTACATGAACGCCGTCGCTGGCGTTCTCGGGAACTCCATGACCGGCGGTGGCGCGTGGTTCCTCTCGAACTGGTTCAGCCTGATCGTCCTGGCGCTGTGGGCTATCGTGCCCGCCGCAATCGGCTACCGTCGGTACAGTCGGGCCGATCTCTAGGGACTGCTACGACGATCTCATACGGATTATCGTACCGATTTACCGCTCCGACCGCCCCGCGGTCGATGCGGAACAGACGGACAATAATCCGTCTCAGTCTCGTTTTTCGCGGAATACGAACACTCCCCAGCCGAAGTAGCGCCGCCCGTATTCGAGGTAGTTGCGGCGGCTGTCGTCCCGGTGTTCTCGAACGGCGTCGGCGTCGGGGTCGTCGGGATGCTCCCGGAGCCAGTCCGAGACCGTTTTCCACTGCGTCGCTTCGTATCTGTCCCACGTGTCCGCGTTCGCGAGGACCATCTCGACGAGTTCGAACCCCACGTCCTCGGCTCGCTGCTGCAGCGTCGCCAGCGTTCCGAACCGTTCGCTGTCGCCGTCAGCGCAGGCCTCCACTGCTCCGGGTGGCGGCTCTTCACGCCAGTAGGGCTCTCCGACGAGGACGAGACTCGATTCGTCTCTCGTGGCCCTCGAGAGCAACTGCAGTGTCCCCTGGAAGCCACCTCCGATCCACGACGCGCCGAGGCAACTCGCCACGTCCACCTCGTGGTCGGCAACCTCGTACTCGGACGCGTCCGCCTCGATGAACGTGAGTTGCTCGGCCACGTCGAGCTCCGTGGCCCGGTCACGCGCGTCAGAGACGAACGCGTCGTGTACGTCGACCCCCGTTCCCGAGACGCCGTGCTGGGCTGCCCACTGGCAGAGTAGCTCTCCTTTGCCACAGGCGAGGTCGAGCATCGTCGTCCCCTCGGAGACGTCACAGACGTCGGCCAGGAGCGACAGCTTCTCCCGGGAAAACGGGTTCTGTATCCGGCGGTCGGCTTCGGCGATTTCGAAGACTCGAACCGTCATTTCTCCGCTCATCTCACAGCAATATAATAAATCTTCTGAGACGCTGGCACGTGCGGAGGCGCGCGACATGCGCTTTCGAGCGTGTCCGCGGTCAGCGAATCCTTTCACCCTGGCCCCCGATAGCTACGGATATGCTCACGATCGACGGCTCGGACGGTGGGGGACAGCTCCTGCGGACGAGCCTCTCGCTCGCGGTGATTACCGACACGTCGGTCCGGGTCGAGTCGATCCGTGGCTCGCGGCCGGAACCCGGACTCAAGCCCCAGCACCTCGCGGCGGTCGAGTTGCTCGCCGAGTACTGCGACGCCGACCTCGAGGGAGCGTCCCTCGGATCGGAGGCGCTCGTCTTCGAGCCTGGCGAGACGCGCCGGCACGCGCTGTCGGTCGAGATCGAGACCGCCGGGAGCGTGACGCTCCTGCTCGATGCCGTCCTGCCACTGGCGACCGTGATCGACGACCCGCTCACGGTGACGGCGACTGGGGGAACTGACGTCAAGTGGTCGCCGCCCGTGGCATATCTCCGGCACGTCAAACTCCCGTTGCTCGCCCGGTTCGGGCTGGACGCCGAACTCGAGGTCGGCCGGATCGGGTTCTATCCGAAGGGTGGCGGAGAGGTGACGCTCCGGCTGTCGCCGTCGTCGCTGTCGCCGATCGAACTCGACGCGCGTGGCTCGCTGCGGGCGGTCGACGTCTACTCGACGGCCTCGGCGGATCTCGAAGACAGCGACGTGGCGGATCGCCAGGCCGATCGCGTCTTCGAACGACTCGACGCGGCCGCTCTCCCGCCCGGGGAGCGAACAGTCAGGTACGTCGAGACCGGTTCGACGGGGTCGTCGCTCGTGATCCGGGCACGCTACGACCGGACGCTCGCCGGCTTCGACGCGCTCGGCGAGCCCGGCCGCCCCTCCGAGACCGTGGCCGATCTGGCACTCGAGGACTTCGAGCGGTTCCGCGAGACCGACGCGGCCGTCGACCGACACATGGCCGACCAGCTACTGGTGTTTCTCGCGCTCGCCGGCGGTCGCGTCGGTTGTCCGGCGGTCACCGACCACGTTCGGACCCACCGCTCGCTGCTCTCGGAGTTCGGTTACGACGTTACTCTCGAATCAGAAGACGGGACCGCGGTACTCTCGTCACCGGTCGATTCTGCGGAGTGACCTCTTCCGGCAGTGTCGAGCTCACTTGTCGGGCGCGGTCGCCCCGGTTCGTCCCTCGACGAACGCTGCGAAATCGTCCGCGAACGCCTCGACCTCCGGCCAGTCGGTATATTCGTAGTCCTGCGAGGTGTCGGTGTCTCCGGTCGCTTCCGCCGCGATTCGCTTGAGCATCATCCGCTTGAGGAAGCCGTACTTCGAGTAGCGCAACGCGCCGCCGAACAGGCCGATCCGGTCCGGCTCGAACCCGGTCTCTTCGACGAACGTGTCGGCATACGACGCGGCCTCGGCTCGCCGTTCCTCGTCGTCGGTCGCCGAGGACAGCGACACCTGGAAGAACCCGGTCGGTCGCTCTGACAGCGCTGCTCCGTGATCCGTGACGAACTCGGCGACGGCCGGCTGGTGTTTGCCGACGTGGATCGACGACCCGACCAGTACGGCGTCGAACGCCGCCACGTCGTGTTCACCCCCGCCGGAAACGTCCAGTGTCGTTGCGTCGTGCCCGCGCTCGCCGATCGTCTCGGCGATCCGTTCGGCGACCTTCGCTGTCTGTCCCTCGCTGGTTCCGTATGCTATCAGGAACGATGCCATACTACGTGTACGACGAGTAACATGATAAAGCCGCATCGTCGCATGTCAACACGCCCCGACGGTCTCGCCGGTGATTCCGGTCTCGATCAGATCGCGCCGGCGTCGCTCTCGTCGGTCTCCATCGGTGACTCGACTGCTGGCTCGGGTTCCTCACTGTCGCCGCTTCCGCGCCGGAGCTCGACCAGCACGAGCGCGATCGCGCCGAGCCCGAGCAGGAACGTCGCGAGACTGATCAATCCGCCCAGGATCGGGATTCGGCCGAGGAGCCCGAAGCCGACGATACCGACGACGAGCGCCAGCCACCGGTTGTCGACGTCGGCCTGGCGGAGTGCCCACGCGGCGACCGCGATCCGGCCGTACAACAGCGCCACCCACGCCAGCAGCGCGAACGCGACGAACCCCGCGATTGTCAGCGGAATGCCGATGATCGTGACCGCGAGCAACACGAGTCCGATCGGGATCCCCAGCATCGCGAGGACGCCGACACCTGCCGATTTCGCCGGCTCGTCGCTGACCGTCTCGTCGATACGCCGGGAGAAGCCGGGCAGTACCGCGAGCAGGGCCGCCCCGAGCACGAGATTGACGAGGATCGCGTAGCCGGTGAACAGCCAGCCCGGCACGTCCGGCAGGTCGAACCCGCCCGTTCCGAGACTGGAATCGGCGATGATCGATCCGCCGACCGTGGCTCCGTCGTTCGTGAACGTCGCGTCCGCGGCGTATCTGACGTCTCCACCGACGTTTGCCGTCTCTGCCAGCCGGACCGAATCCGCTCCGAGCTTCGCGTCACCGCCGACCGTCCCTGCGATAAGTATCGATCCGGAACCGACGTTCAGGCTCCCGTTGATCACGCCGGTCCGCGCAAGCGAGAACGAGCCCGTGCCCACGTCGACGTCGCCGTTCACTTCGCCGGCGATCGTGAGGCTTCCGGCGGCCGTCGAGACGTCACCGGTGACCACGCCCGACTCCTCGATCACGACCGATCCAGCGGCCCCGTCGAGGTTCCCGTCGACCGTCCCGCGGACGATGATCGTCCCACCGAACGCTGACAGCCCGTCGACGGTCTCGCCGTCTTCGACGACGATGGTGCCGCCACTGCGCGTCTCGGCTGCCGCGACTCCGGAGAACGTCCCGGTGACAACTGCGATCGTTAGCAACAGTACGATACCCCCTCTGACCGCTTCCTGTCGCCGCATACTTCCGGCGTTCACTCGCAACTGTAATAAAATAGATTGTTTTTGCCCTAGATATACGGCAGTGCTCGACGAACTGTGCTTGATGCGCATCCGAACGACGCTGGCCGCACTCGGCGCGGGCATCACAGTCGCGCTCCTGGTTGCAGTCTTTCTGATCGAGGCACTCCCCTACGAGTTCTCGGCGATCATCGGCCTGCCGGTCGGGCTCCTGGCAGGGGCTGGAGCTGTGTCGCTGGCCGGCCGGCGCTACGGGCGTTTCGGACCAACAGCCCGGAGCTTCCTCGATGGGATGGCTGGATTCGGGCTCACGGTCGTGGCCCTGCTGGCCGTCGCATACGTCGACTTCGCCGGCCTGGGATCGCGGATCGACCTCGCGACGCTCGTCGGCGTCGCGCTCGTCGTGGCCGTCGCCGTGACTGTCTTCTCCCGGGCTCAGTCCCGCGATTGAGCAGCCGGATCACTGTACTGCTCGGATCAGACCGAGGAGTTCGTCCCGGTAGCCGCTCGGATCGATCCCGGGGCGTTCGCCCTCGACAGCGTCGAGCAGTGCGTCCAGTCCCCCTGGTCGGGGCTCGCTCTTTTCGAGATTCTCGCTCCCACCGGTCGCTCCGAATCTCCCTGCTCGCGGTTCCCTGTGTCACCGCTCGCTGTTTCGGGACTCCTCACTGCGTTCGGCGTCCCGCTACTCACCCAACGCGCTCGTCGAGGATTAACCTCGTCTTCGTATTCACTACTTCCTCCAACTCCCGGGCCCGTCTGATGAGGTCGTTCACGCCGGCGGTGTCGGCACAGTCGACGACGAGCACGATGTCCTCTTCGCCACCGACCTGCCAGACGAAGTCCACCTCGTGCCACTCCGCGAGGCGCTCGCTGACCTCGCTGGTGTCGACGTTGACGTCCACGCGGAGCTCGATCATCGCCTTGATATTGCCCGTCCGGGTCGCGACGGTGAAGCGCTCGATCACGCCGTCCTCGACCAACTGCTCGACCCGGTTGCGGACGGTCCCCTCCGAGGTTCCCACGTCGTCCGCGATCTCTGTGTAGGGTGTCCGGGCGTCCTCTCGGAGAATCCCGAGGATCTCCCGGTCCAGTTCGTCCATCGAGGTGTGTATCTTCCCGGGGTCGTCACTTGAGTATTACGAATTTCGTAACGGAGCTTCGAAAGCAACGCTTATCTGCCGGTCTTTCATACGCATCTCGTAATGACCGACGCCTACCTGGCGCTCGAAGGAGAACGCATCGTCGAGGCCCGTGCACGCGCCCCCGGGACAGCCAACGGAGAGCTGGTGTTCACGACCGCCTACACCGGATACGAGGAGAGTCTGACCGACCCCTCCTACGAGGAGCAGATCCTGACCTTCTCGTACCCGCTGATCGGCAATTACGGCGTCCGGGAGGAGCGCTTCGAGTCCGATCGGGTCCAGCCCAACGCCGTCGTCGCCCGCGAGTTGACCGACGACGTCGCCGAGTGGCTCGAAGGTGAGGGCGTGCCGGCCGTCGATCACCTCGACACGCGGGACATCGTGACCGAGATCCGCGACGAGGGGGCGATGAAGTGCGGGATCGCCGCCGGCCCGGACGCGACCGAGGCGGACGCCCTCGAACAGCTCCATCAGTGCAAGCACATGTCCGAGCACACTGACATCGTCGCGCAGGTCAGCGTCTCCGAGGAGATCGTCTACAACGAGGGTGGCGACGGCGCGACGGTCGCACTGGTCGACTGCGGCGCAAAGGGCTCGATCATCGATTCGCTGGTCGAGCGCGACGCCGAGGTGCACGTCCTGCCATACGACGCCACCGAGGACGACATCGAGTCGGTCGACCCGGACCTGCTTTTCATCTCGAACGGGCCGGGCGATCCCGAGAACTTCGAGCGGGCCGGTGAGGTCGTCGACACGTACGTCGGCGAGGTGCCGATCGCGGGGATCTGTCTGGGCCAGCAGGTCGTCGCCAACGCGCTGGGCGGCGAGACCGAGAAGATGGAGTTCGGCCACCGTGGCGTCAACCAGCCGGTCCGCGACCTGCGGACCGACCAGGTCGTGATGACGACGCAGAACCACGGCTACACCGTGGCCGATCCCGGCGACGACCTCGACGTGACCCAGATCAACGTCAACGACGACACGCCCGAGGGCCTGGAGAACGACGAGCTGGGGATCATCACCCGGCAGTATCACCCCGAGGCGAATCCCGGGCCGCACGATTCGCTGAGCTTCTTCGACGATGTGCTCGAACTCGCCGAAGAGTAGGGAGACGCCGAGCGAAGCGAGGGGTCTCCGAAAAGACGAGCGGGGAGTGAAACGACCCGCGAGGAGTAGGGAGATTCAGAGCGACCGCAGGGAGCGAGAATCTCCGAGACCGACGCGGTGACGTCAGGAACCGCGGAGGAGTAGCGAGGCGCCGAGCGAAGCGAGGGGCCTCGAAGTAGCGAGCGGGGAGTAAAACGACCCGCGAGGAATAGGGAGACTCTGAGCGTAGCGAAGAGTCTCCGAAAGGACGAGCGGGAAACGGAGTGATCCGCGAGTAGGGAGACGCCGAGCGAAGCGAGGGGTTCTCCGAGACCGGCGCGGCGACGTCAGGAACCGCGGAGGAGTAGCGAGACGCCGAGCGAAGCGAGGGGCCTCGAAGTAGGAGCGGGGAACGGAGTGACCCGTGAGGAATAGGGAGCAGTCTCCAAGAACGCGAACGGTGGGCGAAGCGGGCCGTGAGGCATAGGGAGATCTGGAGCGATCATTACTTTCGACTCATTTGATCGAATCGATCTCGGAGAATCTCCCTGACGGAAGAGTGACACCGTCGAAGCAGTCATCCTTCTGCTCTTTCGAGAACTTCTGAGCAAAGGTCGTCAGAAATTCAGAAGTCGACGCCGCGTCCGGAATGGGAGGTGTACGACGAATCCTGGACTGGCGAGCCACCGTGCCGTCGACGGAAAGCAGATCGCGTGACCGACGAGAACACAAATAGACCGACGAAAAAGAAATAGTCTTTGTGCGGTCGCGCGTGCTCGCGCAGTGGAGGGCGAGCCCCTCTAAAACGGGTGTTTGAGCACCTTTTACTGCCCTCCATCGTTGGTTGGTACCGTGTCACTCGGACGTCTGACGCGGCGCGAAACTGTCAGTCCATACCTTGTCATATATTGCGAATTTGGGTGGCGATCGATATCGGGAAAACGGCTTCAGTATTTGGGTTTCTAAGACAGAGTAAAGCCTCTTTTCAGGTATAGATATCTTGTCATTGGGGGCCACCCGAGGACACAAAGTATTTAACGACGCCATCAGATTGTATCTGACGTAGCAAGAACTGAGGCTGGTACACAGCATGACATATCCAACGGAAACTGCATCGCGGTCACGCACCAACGTGCGTGAAAACGAATCCTACGATTTAGGATACGACAACTAACACATGACAGGTAATAATACCACACCTGGTGAGAAACTGCGCGCGATATTCCTCGCAGTGCTGATGGTCGGATCGGCATTTGCGATGGGTGTTGCGTTCACCGGTGGTGCTGCTGCGAACGTGGACAGTAGTTCGTTCGACACCATCGCGAACCAGGACACAGTTGGCGACGACTTCACGGTGAACGTGAGCGTCGCTGATGGCGAACAGATCACCGTTGAAAATATTGTCGACGGTGAAACAGTGAATACGATCTCCGTAACGGATGGTGGTTCCAACGACGCCGATAGCAACACGGGAACCATCAACGTCACGCTAGAGGCCGGTAAGACCCTTGACGGTCCCAGCAGGGTCAATATCACCGACAGCAGTGACAATACGTATTCGCAGACATACAATACGAGCAATTACCTCGTCCAGCTCGACGGGGACTCTCAAGAGGTCATCCAGGGCGAGACGACCACGATCAGCGGGAACATTTCGAAGTATCCCGGGATGCTCGTGGATTACGATCTGAACTACACGCTCGCCTACGACAACGACATTAACACCGACAACTCCGCAGCGGCTAACTACAGCGTCGTTACGTCCTCTGACACCGGCAACGGTGAATTCCAGATCACGCGGACGTTCGACGAAGTCGACGAGGAGAACGACTTCCTGAACGACTACCCGTCCGACGATGGCGCTACCGCTGAGCCGAGCTACACGGTCTTCGTGGGGACCAGCAACAACCCCAGCGATGACGGAAACGAAGGGTTCGCCCTGATCGACACCCGGCTCAACGTTAACGGTGATGTCTCTGTCGACGGTACTGTCGTCGAAGAGCCAGACTACCGCCAGACCGTCTTCGTGAGCGGCGACATCTCGAACGCTGATGGTCCGCTTCCGGACTACAACCTGCGCGTTCGAGGACCCGCTGGCTCGTCCCAGAAGACCTCCGACTCTGCTGGTGACGGCTCCTTCGGGTTCACGCTCACGATGAACGACGCTGGTACGTGGAACCTCGGCACTGACGAGGGCGGCTTCATCGGCTACAAGGACATCACGGTCGCGCCGCAGGAAGCCGATCTTGAGTTCACCGCAGACGGTGAAAACCTCGCCACCTTCGAGGAAACGTACAGCATCCAGCTGAACGACAGCCAGGATGACTTCGCGCTGAACACTCAGAAGAGTACCGATCCCGGTACCGATATGGGTGAGGTCAGAGGTTACATCAACGTTACTGGTCCGTTCAGTGATGTCTCTCAGGATGGAGATGACACTGGTAACATTGCCGATATAGTGTACGAGAACCCCGGGTCTGCAGATCCTGGTGACGTTCTCTACTTCCACGTCGAAACAGATGAGAATGGCCAGGCATCCTTCAGTGCAACCCCGACTCAGGATGCTGATGTAACCGCGACACTCGAAAACACGGCCGATGGCGACTACGAGGGTCTCGAGGAAGCGCACGATGCTGCTGACTCGCCGGAAGAACCGGACTACTTCGGCAGCGATCCGATTCCGCTCGGCGGTGCCGACCCGGTGAACGTTGTCGACAAATCCGTCGAGGATCCGCAGTACGAAAACGAAGCTCTCGCTGATGAGAGTTCGTCGGCGACTTACATCGACATCCTTGAAGAGGATGCTAACGGACCCGCCATCGTTGAAGTGCTGCCGCTTCAGACCTCTGGCGAAAACCGCGTCAACGACTCCGCGAACGAGCGCTTCGGCTACGATGGTGAACAGGACCTTGAGGGGATGACCGTCTACCGGGTCTCCTTCGAGCTCCGTAACGAGACGAACGCGGCCATCGAGCCGAACGGAACTGTTGATGGTACGTTCGCTGACATGGATATCAGCGGTGCTGGCATCAACGCGACGATCTACGCTGACGACAACGACGAACTTGCTGTCGACTCCCAGAACGGCAACGTCCTTGACGCTCAGTACGTCGACCTCGCTGATGGTGACAGCCGCGACGAGTACGCGTTCTTGATCCGTCCGACCTCGACCGATGAGGTCGACGAGCAGATCGTCCACGAGGTCAACGTCGTTGGTGAGGACACGGTCGAGATTCCGCTCGACGCTGCTGGCTTGCAGATCGAAGAGTTCGTCATCGACAATGAGACGACGCAGTCGATCCTCGGTGACCAGAATGTGGACCTCTCAGCAGTTGTCAACGCGCCGTACGACAACTTTGCGCCGGTCAACAACGGTCTGGTCCGCCTTACCCAGACGGGCTACGATCTCGACACCGAGACTGACGCCCGGACGTCGAACGTCAACGACGGCGAGTACGAGTTCGAGAACATCACGCTCGGTCCGCGCGGGATCGACAATGCTGGCACGACCGGCATCGCCAGCGAGATCTCGCAGCTGACCTTTACGGCGTACCAGTACGCTGACCTGAACCTGCAGGACAAAGCGCTCGAACAGCAGGAAGTCGACCGCGCTGCGGTCCGCACGGTTGATCTCACTGCTGACGACTCGCTGCAGGTCGAGTTCCTGCCGGAGAACACCAGCGACTACAGCGGCTTCAAGACCACTGAAGACGGTGACGTCTTCACTCTCACGAAGGGTGTCGAGTACGATCAGATCGCGTTCGAGCTCACCAACGCGAGCGGTGAGCCGGTCGATCTGACTGAAGGTATCGCCGGTGAAGAGGTCGATCTGAACGACCTCGCTGATGCCGAACTCGACGGCGAACCCTTCGTCGGCATCGTCGGTGCCACCCAAGACGACTCGCCGGGCACGCACAAGGTCCACTTCGACGTGGACGCTAGCGATCCCGCGAACGGCACCTACGTGATCGACGACATCCAGAACAGCAGCTACGTCAGCACCGAGACTGACGGCGCGGATGCTGACGAAGCCTTCGGCTTCACCAACAACAGCGACCGCGATGCCGACGCCTTCCAGCTCCAGATCACGACGCCCGACGCGTCGTACAAGACGGCTGACGACGAAGGCGTCTTCCACGCTGCGAACCCCAGCATCGACACCACGATCCTCGGCACCAACGTCAACGAGACGACGTACGAGACGTTCGCTGTCGAAAACACGGTTGAAGACAACTTCACGTCCCTCGAAGGCGTGGACACGATGACCATCAGCGACGACCGATGGTACCGAGTCGAGGGTCAGGTCACTGACGCACTCGGCACCCCGATCAACGGGACCATGCTCGACGACTCACAGCTCGGCTACATCGACGGTAGCGTCGGTGCCGCCGAGGTCGTGTTCCACGACACGCTGGGCAATGATGCGGACGGTTCGAAGGTCCAGCTGAACAACGAGAGCGGTCTCGTCACGTTCGACGTCAACCCGACTGACGCGGACGACAACGGCGAGTTCGTTCCGAAATTCAACCTGTCCGCATACACGAGCGAGAGCGGATTCGATACCGGCGACGCTGACGGGCCGACGGCCGAATGGTACGACACGCCTGAAGGTCAGCTCCCGCGTGTCCAGGTCTACGACCAGTCCGGTGCCCTGCTCCCGCGAGACGAGGACACGAGCAACCTGATCCTGGCCAACGACGTGACCCAGACGATCCGAGTCGAGGCCTTCCCGGCAGATCAGAACGACCTGCCAGTCCAGCGCCTCAACTTCGCGATCAACACGTCCTCTGACCCGGTCAACGAGAACACCATCAACACGTTCACCGAAATGGAAGACGCGAGCGTGCTGGTGACGGACAACGATGCTCCGTACCCGAACATCCCCTACGAACAGGGTCAGGTCGGGTACCTCACCGTGACCCCGACGGGTACCGGTGAAGGCATCATCGAGCTGCTCAGCGGCGACGCTTCCGGCCCGGTCACCAAGACCATCGAAGGCGATGACATCGTCTTCGACGTCCTGCGCTCGAACAAGCAGGTCGACCTCGGCCTCGCCTCCGAGACCGCCACGCCCGGTGGCTCGGTCAACGTCACCGTGACCGCCGCGGCGACGGACGACCCGATCAGCTTCGCCGAGGTGTCCCTCGAGGACCCCAACGGCAACGTGATCGAATCCGAGACCTCTGACGAGAACGGCATGGTCTCGATTCCGATTCCGGCGGGCGCGTCGCTCGGCGAGTACTCGCTGACGACGCGACCGGCCGGTTACCAGCCTATCACGGAGAGCTTGCAGGTCAGCGCACCGGCACAGCTCGACGAAGACCTCGAGCTCTTCGCCGCTGAAGAGCAGGTCATCTCCGGCACCACCTCCGAGGACGCCGGCACGACCTACACCATCGAAGTCTCCGGTCCGGGTCTGGTCGACACTGTTGACGCGACCGTGCAGGACGACGGCAGCTTCAGCGCTGCGTTCGATCTCAGCGATCTGAGCGCCGGTGACCAGATCACCGCTTCGATCAACGGTGACGAGGTCACCTACACGCTGCAGGAGCCGCCCGTCGCTACGGTCGACTTCCGCAGCCAGCAGAGTGAATCCGGCGACGTAGTCACGGTCCGTGAGGCCTACCTGCCCGAAGGTGGCTTCATCGTGATCCACGACGCTGACGGCAACGTCATCGGTCACTCCGACTACTTCGAGCCTGGCACGGTCGACAACGTCGAGGTCCTCCTCGACACGTCGCTGTCTGCCGGTGACAACCAGGTCACGGCCATGCCGCACCTGGACGACAACGACAACCAGGCCTACGACTTCCCGGACGCCGACGCTCCGTACACCGACGCTGACGGCAACCCGGTGACTGATAGTGCGACTGTCAGAGTGCCCGGCCCGACGGACACGCCGACGGACACGCCGACGGACACGCCGACGGACACGCCGACGGACACGCCGACGGACACGCCGACGGACACGCCGACGGAGACCACCACCACCGAAGAAGGTGATGGTGGCGGACCCGGCTTCGGTATCGCCGTCGCGCTCGTCGCGCTGCTCGGTGCTGCGCTGCTCGCCGTCCGCCGCAACAACTAAGTCGGCCTTCGCCGACTCCTGACGTTTTTTATTTTTTCGCACCACATAGCTGCAGCACTCCTCGCGGTCTCGATCAACGACGGAACAGCAGTCTTACCCGAAAGATACCGAGTCCAGTCGTTCGATTCTCCAGACCGACATGCGGCCGGAGCTGCAAGTCGTCACGGCACTCCGTATCAGTCACCCTCTGGTAGCTGATGACAGGAGCCGATACGGGAGCTTCGAGATCCGTCTCAGCCACTGTGCAGAATACGTCCCGATACTCGTCTATTGGCTTCCCCTTCCCGAACGCGGGGCACTTCCTACACGTTCGTGACGTCCAGATGACGACCGTGCCTGCCGGACATCCACGCCCGGTTGCGGCGTCCCGTTCGACACAGGGCCAACCTGTGACGCGGCCACAATACACTGCGTGGAGTCGGCTACGATTCCTTTCGATCGGACGGTCGTCCTGCCGACTCGCGTATGCCTGACTGATGTTCAGCCCGAGTATCGAAAAAACAGTGCCGTCGGGGTATCAGCCAGCGATAGCGGCGAGCGTCGCCTCGCTGTGGAGTGCAAAGATCACGACGTTGTTGATAGCCGGTCCGAGACCGAGCGCGACGATGACAGCGAACGCGAGGTTCCCGCGGACGGGTTCGGCCTCGAGATAGTCGGCGAAGGCGTAGACGATGACGACCGCGAGCGCGAGCTTGACGACGACGAACAGCCAGCCGACGCCGACCGCCCCGGAGATCGGCAATTCGCCGGCGATGTCCATGATCGTCCGGGGGAGCGGCGAGCGTTCTGCCGTTCCGAGCACGTCGATCCCGATAGCGGTCGTAATCCCGTCCAGGGCGTGCGCGAAGACCACGAGCCCGCCGACGAGTCGCGTCTTGGCGACGACGTCGGTCGTGAGATAGGCCATCCCGAAGTAGATCCCGAGGGTTATTGGGACCGTGATGACGATGCCCGCGGCCGACCAGACTGGTTCGGCACCGGCAAGCGTGTCCTGCTGGCTCGCGAAGACGACCAGTCCGAGCAATACGACTGCACCCGTCACGCCGAGATCACGCGCGACCCGGTCTTTGTGGGGGCGCAGACTGGCCCGGAACGCAAAGATCGCCCAGACGACCCCGAGCGCGATGAACGTCGTCACGTAGACAGCCGGGGCGCCGAACAGCGGCTCGGCCCAGGCCGGGTACATGCCCGGGTCGATCTGGTGGAGCGCGTGCGCGCTCGCGCCCATGATCATCCACGGCGTGAACGCCAGCACGTGGCCCTGTGTGACCCGCGGCTCGAGCGCGAGCAGGAACGCAGTCACTGTTGCGGTTCCGATTAGCAGCACCACGAGGTGCGGGAGCGGCGGCACGACGAGCCCGCTCGGAAGGAGTGCCATACCGATGTGGCCGTTCGCCACGACCGAAAGGATAGCGGTCCGGAGATGCGCTTTTGGCGCTGGCCGCCGTCCAGCCGGTATGGACGACATCGCCGCGCGGATCGAACACACGGTCCTGGGGCCGACGACGACGCCTGCGGACGTTCGGGCGGTGCTCGACGTCGCCATCGAGACCGGCATGCGCGCCTGTGTCCCGCCATGCTACGTGTCGATGGCCGCCGAGTATGCCTCGAGCGTCGCAGTGACGACGGTCGTCGGGTTCCCGCACGGACAGCACACGAGTGCGATCAAAACCGAGGAGGCTGCGGCGCTCGTCGAGGCCGGAGCCGACGAACTCGATATGGTTGCGAACCTCGGGCTTCTGCGGGCGGGCGAAGACGAAACGTTCCGCTGGGACATCGCGGAAGTCGTCGCGGCGACGACTCGCCCAGTCAAAGTCATCGTCGAGGCGCCGCTGCTCGCCGATGACGAAAAACACCGTGCTGCCCGCCTCGCAGCCGAGGCCGACGCCGCCTATCTCAAGACTGCGACGGGCTTTGCCGACGGCGGAGCGACGACCGACGACGTCGAGTTGCTCTCGACGTATCTACCTGTCAAGGCCGCCGGCGGGATCGACACATGGGAGCGGGCAGAGAAACTGTTTGAGGCAGGGGCCGAGCGGATCGGCGCGTCCTCGGGAGAGACGATTCTCGAGAAGTACCGGCGCTCGAAAACGTGAGGAAGACCGCGGGTCTTACGGCTCGATCCGCTGTCCCGCTACTGCAGCCCCGCTAGCTGCTCCGAGCAGCGCGACGAGCGCGACGGCGACACCGAAGCCGGGTCCGCCACCGTCGCCGGTTTCGGTCTCCGTCTCGGTTTCAGTTTCTCCGTCGTCGGTCTCGGTTTCAGTTTCTCTGTCGGTTTCGTCGTCAGTCTCGTCGTCAGTCTCGTCATCAGTCTCGTCGTCAGTTCCACCGTCGCTGGCAGCGAGCGAGAGCAACGGCTGGCTTTCTTCGTCCCATTCGCCAGGTATGCTGATGTCGGTCTCTTCGCCGACGAACGCCAGTGCCCGCACTGTATCCTCGTCGGCGTCACTCTCGAGGCCGGCGTCCAGCAGGATAGCTGTCCGTCCTGCGTCGAGGTTCGTCTCGCTCGCTTCGATCATCGAGAACGGGAGGGGAAGCCGATCGCTGATAGCCGTTCCGTCACTGACCGAGAGGTTGCCCCGGACCGTGGTGGTGCCGTCGGCGACACTCGCGCTCAGACGGGCGTGTTCGAAGTCGGCTGCTCTGATCGCCTCGATCACTTCGGTGACTTCGGTCTGGTTGGCCGTTCGGTTGTACTCGGTCAGCGCGCGGTCGAACATTCTCTCATCCGCGACGCTTGCGGATCCCTCGGCGACGATCCGGTCGCCGCTCGTCCGGACGTCGAGTGCTGTCCGCATGCTATCCGTGATCGGGAGCTCCCGGTCTTCGAGTTCCGCCACGTAGTCGTCCCAGTTAGTCGTCTCGGACGCCGCTGCCCCGTTCAGGTTGGCGACAAACTGTTCACCCGTGGCGTCCTGGCCGGTCGTAAGGACGAACTCCCAGCTCGAGGTCGTCTCCAGTCCGGCGGCGCGTCTCGCTTCCGTCTGTTCGCGGAGTTGCTCGGCCGTGTCCGTCAGCGGGACGCCGAACATCCCCGATGGGAGGCCTGTATCGGGCGTCTGCGGGCCGGTCGCTGCCGTCTGCTCGATCTGTTCGAGGAGGTCGACGTACGCGAGCGTCAGGTCGTCCGTCCCGTCGAGGCTGACGTTCCAGGCGACGCTCGCCTGCTGGCCACCTGCCGGGCCGGTCTCGACGGCCACCTCCGCTTCGACGTGCGAGAGTGTGACGTTCTCGATCCGGTCTGCCAACTCGGCCGCTTCGGCCTCGGTCATATTCGTTTCCGGACCGGCGAACCCTTCGACGATCGCCTCGGAGATGGCCGCGTCGACGCCGCCGACCGTGACCGTGTACGCGATGTCCAGTCGCTGCCCGGCATCTTCTTCGGTCAGGTCGTAATTGTCGAGGCTGACATCACACGTTACGTTGGTCGTATTGACCCCTTCACAGTACTGCTCCTCGAGAGTCGCCTGTGCCCGCTCGGAGGTGTTCCAGTCCCCGGCCTCTTGTGCCCCTAGCACGTACGACTCCTCCACTTCGAGGGTGTAGGTCTCGTCCTGTTCGGCCAGGACGAACCTGTGTGACCGATCCGGAATCATCTGTGCGGCCAGCTGGACGCTCGCTGACCCGTCGGCGGTCAGAGAGGTTGCGTCCGTCGTGATGGTCCCGTCCGTTCGAGCTTCCTGGAGGAGGAAGAACACGAACGACATCTGTGAGTCCCGTGGGACTGCGACGGTGCTGTTCAGAGCCATCGACGACTCGCTGACGGTTCTGTTCTGGACGCTATCGAACTCGAACCGGAGATCTTTCAGCGGGGCCGGCCGGTCGGTTACCGCTGCTCCGTCGGCGCTCATCTCGTCGGGCGTCGCCAGCAGCGACACGTTAGCCGTCACGTCTGTCTCGGCATCCTGGCTCATTACGAACTCGGCGAAGCCGTCAGCGACGTCCATACTGGCGTGTCCGCTCGTCGCTTGGAGGTCGTCCGAGTCTTCGTACTCGTAGACCAGTATGACTGACCCGTCGCCTGCCACGTACGCCTCGTCCGCGTTCGATACGGTTTCGTTCAGCGGTGCCTCGTCCCCGCTGGACGCGGCGACGATGCTATCCCCTGTTCCCCCGGCTGCCGTCGCGGTCGCGACACCGCCGACTGCAGACAACAACAGGAAGGCAACAGTCAGGACGGCTCCTGTTTTCTCGTTCAGCATACACGTTTTGGTTTTTTGCCTGTAGAATAATAGTTGCGCTCACTCCGAACGGCCCCAATCGGTGGCGTTCGGCGCGTCTCACCGTCGTCTCGATCCGTCGTGCTTTTGCGTGCGCGGATGTAGTGATACACAGACACGATGGCCCGCTACTACGTCGAAACCTACGGGTGCACCTCCAATCGAGGTGAGACCCAGCAGATCGAGCGCGCCCTCCGGGAAGGGGGCCACCGCCCAGCGTCCTCGCCCCAAGAGGCAGACGTGGCGATCCTGAACACGTGTACGGTCGTCGAGAAGACCGAGCGGAACATGCTCCGGCGGGCCAGAGAACTGGACGAACAGACGCCTGCGGACCTGATCGTCACGGGGTGTATGGCGCTGGCCCAGGGCGAGCAGTTCGCGGATCTGGACGCCGAGATCCTCCACTGGGACGACGTTCCCGAGTACGTCCTCAATGGCGAGTGTCCGACGATCACGCCCGACACCGAGCCCGTCCTTGACGGCGTCACGGGCATCCTGCCGATCGCTCGCGGCTGCATGAGCGACTGCTCGTACTGTATTACCAAGCAGGCCACGGGGCGGATCGACTCTCCGACTGTCGAGGAGAACGTCCGGAAGGCCCGAGCGCTCGTCCATGGCGGGGCACGGGAGATCCGGATCACCGGCCAGGACACCGGCGTCTACGGCTGGGACATCAACCAGGGAGAGAGCCTTCTGCCCGAGCTTTTGAGCCGGATCTGCACCGAGATAGACGGCGACTTCCGGGTTCGCCTCGGGATGGCAAATCCCGGCGGTGTCCACGGGATCGCCGAGGAACTCGCGTCCGTGTTCGCCGAGCACGACGAGATCTACAACTTCCTGCACGCGCCCGTCCAGAGTGGCTCCGACGACGTGCTCGCGGACATGCGCCGCCAGCACCGCGTCGAGCAGTTCCGCGAGATCGTCGAGACCTTCGACGAGCACCTCGAGTACTGGACGCTCGCGACGGATTTCATCGTCGGGTTCCCGACCGAAACACCCGACGATCACGAGGCCAGCATGGATCTTCTCCGGGAGATCCGCCCCGAAAAGCTCAACGTCACGCGCTTCTCGAAGCGCCCCGGTACCGACGCCGCCGAGATGAAGGGGCTGGGCGGCACACTCAAGAAGGAGCGCTCGAAGGCGATGACCGACCTGAAGATGGACGTCGTCGGCGAGGCCTACGAAGAGATGGTCGGCACCGAACGATCGGTCCTGCTCACCGAGGACGGTACCGACGACTCGCTGGTGGGCTACGACGAGGCCCACCGTCAGGTCGCCCTGCCGAAGGCGCAACTCCAGGGGCTGAAGGTTGGCGACTTCGTCGAGGTCGAGATCACCGGCCACAACACGGTCTACGCGATGGGCGAACCGATCTCGCCACCCGAGACGACGACGGCCGCTCGAGCCGACGACTAGGGCTGCTCGACCGCAACCGTCACGTCCGCGGAATCCAGGCCGATCCGCTGAAACTGCGTTCGAACGTGTTCTTTCGCGGCCTCGACCGCCCGCTCGCGGGTCTCGAATCCGCGCGGACTCGGTGATTCGAAGGCGACGTTGATCTCGCGATCGTCGATCTGCTGGACTTGGCCACCGCTTTCGACCTCGTAGAAGGCATCACAGACCCATACGTACGGCGCTCCCTCGTCGGGTGCACCCTCGAACGACGGCGGGTCGTCGCCGGGTTCGTACAGCGTCCCCGTCAGGGCCGTCCCGCCGGCCTCGCCCCGGATCAGTAGCATACCCACATCTACGCGATTGGCACGCAAAAGGTCGCCGACGTGGGCTTCCGGGGCTGTACCTCTTTCCTCCGCTCTTTTCACTCGAGTCGGACCTGCGCGAGCACGGGGAAGTGATCCGATGGGTAGCGGCCCTCGGCGTAGAGGTCGGTACAGACGCCGTGCTGGCGGACCTCGAGGCCGTCGGTGACGAAGATGTGATCGATCTTGCGGCTGGGGACGAGGTGCTCGAAGTCCGTCACGGACGTTTCGGGGCCGTGATGGCCGTATTCAGAGCGGTCGATCGCGTTGTACAGCGTCCGCCTCCCCGCCTCGGGATCGATGATCGTCTCGTGGGCGGGTTCGCCGGCGATGCAGTTGAAATCGCCCGTCACGATCAGGGGCTCGTCGTCGGTCAGTTCGTCCAGTCGCTCCCGGAGCAGACGGGCGCTGTGGCGACGCGCTCGGGGTCCGTCGTGGGAGAAGTGCGTGTTGGCGTGGACGAGCACGCGGTCGGTGTCCCGGTCGCGCAGCCGTGCCCAGGTAACGATCCGGGGGTGGCGGGCGTCCCAGCCGAGACTACCTGCCCGTTCGGGCGTCTCCGAGAGCCAGAACGTATCCGTCGCTTCGAGTGCGAACCGTCGCTCGTCGAAGCCGATCGGGGAGTACTCGCCTTCCTCGTCGCCGTCGACGCGCGGGTCGCCGACCCACTCGTAGTTGGGGAGCCGGTCTTGCAGGTACGACAGCTGGTTTGCGAGTGGTTCCTGGAGGCCGAGCAGCGACGGTTCGCGAAAGCGGATCGTGTCCGCGACGCCCTCCCGACGGTTCGCCCAGCGGTGCTCGCCGTCCTCGGGGTTGTCGTAACGGACGTTGTACGTCATGACGCGAAACCACGCGGTCATCACCCCACCATTTGTGGGCCTCATTGGAGTCCTTTTGGGATCCGGATCGTCCCGCGACTCCAGCGACTGTTACGTGTTTTCGAGCTTGTCGTCGCCGTTGTAGATATTGACCTCCTCCTCCGCGTGAACGCGGAGGAATCCCGACACGGGATTTCAGGCCGAGTGTCGGGGCCTGTTGGTTTCAAGACGCATACGTTCCAAGCGTCTCCTGCTGGTTTTCAGCATCGGCTTGGCTGTCTTGTGGCCCGGTCAAAGAGGCCCCATCCGTAGCCGAGTCATCGTCACCAGCCTTCTGCCGGGAAGTCCGGTCGCTTCGGCGGTGACTCTCTCCACTACGGTAGCGGTCTGCAATGTTTATCGCCCCGTTCACGTCGGCTTGATACTCACCAAGCCAGCAGTCGTCGTTCGAGCATCTGAACGTCGCCTGTCGTGGTCGGTAGCCATGTTCACCGCAAGCGTGGCACGCCTTCGACGTGTTCCGGGGATTCACCGTCTCGACGGGAATCCCCGTCTCGGCGGCTTTGTAGCGAATCTGTGCGTGGAGCTTGGCAAAGCCCCACCCGTGCAACCGCCGATTCATGTACTCGCCGTAGTCCATGTTCTCGCGGATGTATGTCAGGTCTTCCAGCACCAGCACTGGGTTCTCGACGGACTCGGCGTACTCCACGATCTCACGGGTCACACGGTGAAACACATCGTCAATCTGGTCCCACAGCGAGTCGCCGTAGGACTCCGCGATTCGCTCACTGCCACGCTTCTGAAGGCGTCTCTTGGCGGTAAAGTAGGTCTTACGGAGCCGACGAACGGCCTTGCCGTCGTCGGCCCACAGTCGGGGGCGAACAGGAGACCCGCTCTCGTCGCGGTGACACACCGTGACGAGACTCGCCTCTCCAATGTCCACGCCTATCGGCGTCCTGTCGAGCCCAGCGAGACAGGGCTCGGTAGGCTCGTCAGAGTCTACCGGCGTCCGCTCGTCGGCGGACGCCTCAGATTTGTCCTCCACGTCGCGGGTAGCGGTGATGTGGAGATACCACGTTCCGTCCCGCTCGAACAGCCGACTTTCACCCATCTCGGCGTCGTCTGCGTACACCGCTTCGAGCCAATCCCGCTGTTCGGGATTGGCGCGTGCCGGAATCCAGAGGTGGTAATCCTCATGGTGCGGGATTTTGACGTACCATTCAATAGCGTTCTGTGGCTGGTGGTCGAGTTGCAGTCCCTCGTTGGTGAACCGCACCGGGTGGTCGTCGTGAAGCTCGTCGGCGTCGTAGCTGGTGTGGAGTTGTGGGACGTACTTCTTGAGGGCGTTTTTGGCGTAGCCGCTCAGGTCGTACTCGACAACAACGTCGTTGGCCGCTGACTGTGTGTCACAGCCAGCGGCGAAGGCGGTCTGCAGCGCCTGCTGGTAGGCGTCCCGTGTCTCACGAAGCTTCTGACGCTTGTGGACGGTCGGGTCCACAAGCTTCAGTTCGAGCGTTTTTGTGACCTCACCCATCGTCGCCGTATTCTCTGTTTCAGTTGTGAGGGACATATAGCTCGGCCATCCAGAGTGAAACGGTGGGAAATCCAGCACTGCAACAGAACAGTGGACTGTCGCACTATGCTGTCCGCTTGACCCCCGCCTGTTCGCTCCTCGGTTCCGACAGAGCGTCGGAACACTCGTCACTCACGGGAAGGCGGGGGTATGCGCTTGTATCTCTATCAGCACGTAGTTGCCCGGATCGAGTTCGATGCCCGGGTGCTCGGTGTAACTCACGTCGATCGAGATTGATTCCTCAACGGCGGTGAAATCCTCGTTGTCCGCAAAGGCGTCCTGGTTCTCCTCGTCGAGGACGAACACGTTGACGCTTGGCCCCTCGACGACTTCGACCGAGTACGAAATTTCGGTCGTCTCGACGATCTCGAAGCCGTCGCTGAAGTAGCTCTCGTGATCGAGTTCCGCCTCCCGATCGTCCGTGAGCGGCTCCGTCGCTGCCGACCTCTTCGAGCGTCCACCGTACAGTCACCGGCTCGCCGCCACCGAGGAAGTCAGTACACCCGCTCATCGCCACTGCTGTCGTGGCCCCGACGGCCCCGAGTACGTCTCGACGGGGCGATCGCTCTCTCTGGCGCATAGGTACTCATTCCCTACATGTCATGATAATTATTTCCCTCACGGGTGCAGAACTACTTAGTCGCGCCCGCCCGTCGGATCGTGTATGTCCGATCTCGGGGATTTCACCGAATTCAGCGCCGACGACGGAGACGACGACAGTCCGCCGCCGGACTCCACCGAGGACGACGATCGGTTCGAACCGGTCGGCGTCTCGCCGACGCGATCCGAGCGCGGGATCGGCGTCCTCTCGGCCGCCGAGGGGCTCACGATCAGCGAAGACGACGACGAGACGACGCTTCGAGCCTACATCACGGTTCGGAACCGTTCGGACGTCCGGATCGGGACGTACCTGATCGTCCCCTATCCGGACGAGCCGTCGGCCGGGACGCCCGACGACGAGCGACTGTTCTGTCGGATCACAGCCCTGGAGTACGTCCCGGAGTTCCGCGCCGACGACGCCACGGAGATCCACGCCCAGCGCGCGATGCGCTCCCGGGAGATCGACGAACAGGACTTCAAGTTCATGGCGACGCTCGAACCGGTTGCTGTCCTGTACAGTGAGAACGACGACCTCAAGCGCCGGATGACCGACCGCGTCCCGAAACCCGAGACGGTTGTCCGGGAGGCCGACGACGCAGGCGAGATCAAGACCGGGCTCAAGATCCCCGAGGACGGCGTCTTCCTCGGCCATCTCGCCGTCGGCGGCGAGAAAGTCACGACCGCGGCCGAACCGCCGACGATCGACTACCGGCTCAAGGACGACTACGCCGACGGCGATCCACTCGTGTTCCGACACACCCTCGTTGCGGGTGGAACGGGTTCGGGCAAGACCCACGCCGCGAAGAACGTCCTCCGGCAGTACCTCGCCGACGAGCGGTCCTATCCGGTCGAATCGGGCAGCGACCGCGAGGTCTCGCCCGCGCTGGTCGTGTTCGATCCCCAGGACGAGTACGCTCAGATGCACGACGACGGCGATCTTCCGGCCGAGTTCCAGCGCCACTGTGAGCGCGAGGGCATCGCCTGTGGCGGCCACGACGACACCGTCGCGTTCGTCCCCGACGTCGCCGGTGCGTCCTACAGCGCCGACCATCACCGCGCCGAGCAGGTTCCGTTCACCATTCCGTTCTCGATGGTCGACGACAATCCCTGGCTGATCGCCGGCAGTGGTCTCAACGACAACCAGTACTCCGCGCTGGTGAACGTCCTCCTGCCCCGCTTTCGCGACGAGTACGGCCGGAGCGGGACCTACGAGCAGTTCACGACGTTCCTCGACGATCCCGCCCTGCGCGAGGAACTCGACGAATCCGGACGGGTCCACGAGGCGACCTTCGACGCCGTCCGACGGCGCGCGCTCGGGTTCGGCGGCGTCTTCGATCAGGACGCCCGCCCGATCACCGACCTCGTCCACGAGTTCGTCCGCCCCGGTGGGCTGACCGTCGTCCCGACCTACCACATCAACGACAGTCGGGCGACCGAGACGGTCGTGCTCGCGCTGGCGTCGCTGCTGGTCGACGAGAAGCTCTCGAACGACCCGACCTTCGAGCGCATCGAGGAGACGCCGTTGATCGTCGGGATGGACGAAGCCCACAACTTCCTGACCGACGCCGACACCGTCCAGGCCCGGAAGGTCATCGGGAAGTTCACCGACGCCGCCAAGCAGGGCCGCAAGGAACGGCTCGGGCTCTTCTTGATCACCCAGGATCCCCAGGACATCGCCGATCCCGTTTTCAAGCAGATCAACACGACCGCCGTCCTCAATCTGGGTGACGAGGACGCCATCTCCGCGGTCAACATTCCCTCGAACCTCGAATCGAAGGTTCCCTACATGGAGAAAGGCCAGATGGTCGTCTACTCGCCGGACAACTCCGAGCCCGTCGAGTTGATCGGGCTGTCGACCTGCGTGACCAAACACGGCCGGTAGCCCGGGCGAGACGCGGTATCGGCCCGGACAACGCATCTGGCCCGGGGGACGCCGCCGCCACAGTCGGAAAACGAAACGCCTTCTTGTGACAGTGACCGAGAGAGAGACATGAGCGTCATTCGGGTTGCCTGGGGCCGCGCCACCGCGCCGACGGCGTTGTCCGCCTACGACGCCGCGCTGGCGGCGGCGAACGTCCACAACTACAATCTGATCTCGCTCTCCTCTGTCATCCCTGCCGACGCGCCGATCGAGCGCGTCGACACTGCGCCGGATCTCGGACCCGCCGGCGAAGGACTGCACGTCGTCCAGAGCCACGAGATCGTCGAACCCGGTAGCGACCGTCCTGCCGTCGCCGGAGTAGGATGGCTCCGCAGCGAGTCGGGCCGCGGGATCTTCTACGAGGTCTCGGGGACCGACCGTGACGACGTCGAGACGGCGATCCGCGAGGGGATCGCGGCCGGCCGCGAGCTCCGGGACTGGGACTTCGACGCGGAGCCGAAACTCCAGATCGAGACGGCCGACCCCGATCCCGACGAGCACGCAGCGGCGGTCGTTATCGCGGCGTACGGGCAGAGCGAGCCACTGCTGTGACTGTCGACGTCACGATCGGCGACCAGCGCTTTTTTAAGCCTTCCTCGCCTACCGCTGTAGCAATTCATGTATGGAAATCTCCCCGGCGGGGCCGACGTCGCTGACGACTCGCCGCTGTCGCCTGAGCAGCGCCGTGCGCTGCGGCGCGACCTCGCGAGCGTCGCTGCCCGGACCCGCGAATTCCTCCCCGGCGATTTCGTCGTCGGTTCGGAACTCCGGTCGGGGGCGACGGGCCTCGAGGCGACGATCGCCGTCCAGCCGCCGGTCGGGTCGGTCGTCAGCGCGGGGTACGCGCCCGAGGAAGACGACGACGTCTCGATCGACGACGACGAACGCGAAGACCTCGCGATGGGGTTGGCCGCGAGTGCCGCCCTTCAGGTGAAACAGGCCTATCCCGACGAGGGATCGCCGGCCGCACAATAGGCATTCTGCTTTTGCGCGTGTTCACACGATTGCGAGTCCGATAGCGATCCCTGCCGCTGACGCCAGCGGGATCGTGAGGTTGTCGTCGATCACGTAGGTCTTGATCACGGGCTTGACCCCGTCTGCGACGGTCGCGGCGAAACCGCCGAACAGCGCCGCGACGGGCGCGACGAACGCGAGCCCGATCGACGTACAGACGACGAACGTCACGGCGAGTGCCTGTGGCGATTTGAGAATCAACTCCAGGAAGGTGCCGTCACCGACCGACTGGATCTGTCCGGAGCCGAGCAATCCGCTGACCGGGTCGCCGAGCGTGAGCATCAGCAGTGCCGGCACGGCGATCGTCGGCGGAGCTACTAATACGACGGCGGTCGCGCTGATGACTGCCAGCGCGTAGCCCGCGACGTTGTCCTGCTCGTACTCTCTGGTGAGGTACTCGTAGATCCACCAGTCCAGTCCGACGCCCAGGCGAACGATCTCCAGGACGACCACGGCCAGGAACCCGGCGACGACGATCGCCTGGACCTGCGTCCAGGTGAGGACGTCGACGACGTACGCCAGCGGGACGGCGCTCCCGCTGACGTGGATGCCTCGACGGGTGATCTCCGACCCCAGACCGTTAAATAGCGACCGCACGGTTAGAGGTCGTCGAACGTGATCGCGCCGTCACGTAACGCTGTCAGCGTCTCGGACAGCCCGGAGATGGCGACGCGTCGCTGTTCGGTCGTATCTCGCTCGCGGACCGTGACCGTCCCCTCCAGGCTCGGGTCGTCGCCTTCGCCTAGCGTCTCGTAGTCGACTGTGACACAGAAGGGCGTCCCGACCTCGTCCTGGCGGCGGTAGCGTCGGCCGATCGCGCCCGAATCATCGTAGGTGACCGCCAGCCCGGCGTCACGCAACCGGTCGACGATCTCGCGGGCGCGCTCGGCCAGACCGTCCCGATCCATCAGCGGGAACACACCGACCGTCCTCGGCGCGACTTCCGGCGGGAGTTCGAGCACTCGCCGGGTCTCGCCGTCGACCTCGTCCTCGCGATAGGAGTGATCGAGTACGGTGTACAGCGCGCGATCGATCCCCAGTGAAGGCTCGACGACGTGGGGCGTGATGTGCTCGCCGCTTTCGGTGACCTCCTCGATCTCGAAGCCGACCTTCTCGATCGGAACGGTGTATTCCTGGCCCTCGACCTCGACCCTGACGACCCCGTCGTCGGCCTGCGCGTCCCGGAACGCGTCGGGATCGCGCTCAGCCAGTGAATCCAGTGCGTCGGCCACGGCCGCGGCGTCGCCGCCGAACTCCGGTCCGAGATAGCTCATGTCCGGATCCACGGTGGGGCGCTCGACGGTGATCGGCTCGTCGTACTGCTTGAAGATCGTGAACTCCTCGTCG
Source organism: Halapricum hydrolyticum (assembly GCF_025517535.1). Lineage (NCBI taxonomy): Archaea > Methanobacteriati > Methanobacteriota > Halobacteria > Halobacteriales > Haloarculaceae > Halapricum > Halapricum hydrolyticum. The sequence goes on along the minus strand of NZ_JAOPKC010000013.1, from coordinate 40,165 downwards.
GAGTGGGCCGCGTGCTTGCTGAGATCGTAGTCGCCGCGGTAGGCGAAGCCGGCGAGTTCGATCCAGTCGCCGTCGACCTCCGCCTCGGCGTCCCAGCAGTCGGCGGCGTAGTGGGCCAGCTCCCCTGGCAGGTGCTGGCGGAAGCGAAACCGGTCCATGTCGACGCCGATCGACTCGTACCACCGCTTTGCGATCCCCAGGTAGTAAGCGATCCACGGATCGTCGACGATTCCGTCCTCGAAGACTTCGCCGACGGTGGTTTCGATGAGTTCGCCGTCCTCGGCCTCCTGCTCGCTGACCGGGTAGAACGGTGCCGTCACGTCCTCGACGCTCTCGAGGTCGGGTTCGTCCTCCTCGGGATCGATGAACAGCTCGAGTTCGGCCTGCGTGAACTCCCGGACGCGCAACAGCGATTTCCGGGGGCTGATCTCGTTGCGGTAGGCGCGACCGATCTGGGTGACGCCGAAGGGTAGCTGGTTACGGGCGTATTCGGCCAGCTGGGGGAACTCCACGAAGATCCCCTGGGCGGTTTCGGGCCGCAGATACCCCGGCGAGGACGACCCCGGCCCGATGTTCGTCTCGAACATCAGGTTGAACTGCTGAATCGCCTGTCCGGCCAGCCCTGCGCCGCAGGTCGGACAGGTTAGCTCGTACTCGGCGACGATCTCCTCGACGCGCTCGATGGCCATCGACTCGGCGTCCTCGATGTCGGTGTTGTCCTCGACGACGTGGTCGGCCCGGTGGGAGTCGCCACACTCGGGACACTCGACCAGCATGTCGTCGAACCCGTCCAGGTGGCCCGAGGCCTCGAAGACGGGCTCGGGCATCACCGTGGGGGCGTCGACCTCCATGTTGCCCTCCTGGATCGTGAACCGCTCACGCCAGGTGTCCTCGATGTTTTGCTTGAGTGCTGCGCCCTCCGGGCCGAACGTGTAGAATCCGGAGACGCCGCCGTAGGCACCGGCCGACTGGAGGAAGAACCCGCGCCGTTTCGCCAGTTCGACGACCGGGTTCCCCTCGCTCATACGAGTGCCTCCAGCAGGTCGACATCCCGGACGATGCCCACGAGAGCGTCACCGCTCAACAGCGGGATCTGCTCGATGTCGTTGTTGAGCATCGTCTGTGCGGTCTCGCGTGCGGTCCGGCGCTTGCCGACGGTCAACAGATCACTGGTCATGAACTCGCTGACCGGCTCGTTCGGAATCTCGACGTTCCGCGTGGGCATGTAGCTGTTGCCGACGGCTTTGATGCCTTCCCACATCCACTCGTCGTCCTGGTTGGCGATGGACTCGCCGGTGTCGGCCTCGCCCTCGACGACCTCGGCGACCGCGATGATGTCGACTTCAGTGAGAATCCCAGCGAGGTCGCGATCGTCGTCCAGCACGATCCCGTACGGAACGTCCGCGTAGGCCAGCTCCCGCTCGGCGACGGGTAGCGGCGTCCCAGCGTAGACGCAGTTGACGTCCTTGCGGGCCAGCTCGCCGACCGGCGTGTCGCCTTCGACTTTGCCCTCGGCGATCGCGCGGATGACGTCCGTCACCGTGATTATTCCTTCGAGGCGACCGTCGACGACGGGGATCCGGCGCTCGCCTTCCTCGACGATGAGGCGGGCGACGTCCTCGATCGCGGCGTCGGCAGCGATCGTCGGGACCTCCTTGACCAGTAGTGCGAGCTGGTCTTCGTCGGGGTTGTTGATGAGCGTGTCCCGGGAGACGATCCCGCGGAACTGTTCGCCGTCGTCGGTCTGTTTGATCACCGGTACCGAGGAGAACGTCCGCTCCTGGAGGTATTCGAGGACGTCGTCTCTGGTGCCGGGGATCTCCACCGTCACCACGTCCTCGCGCGGCGTCATGGCGTCTGCGACGTTCATTATGCCAACTACTCCCGCGTCCATCTACTAAGACCTTACACATTGGCCTTGCTCCCGATTGTCTCCCGGATATTTTCCCGTACTGTTGGAAACACTGACCTTTCATACCGGCCTTGCGTCCCGGTTCCGGCACGTTTATGTGTACGTGTTACAGAGTAACAAGCATGTCGCAGGAGACGAACGCAGTCGCGGCCGTTGCTGAGGACGCCGAGGTCATGGCCTCGGTCGAAACCGGCCCCGCTGGCGAGACCTTCATCCTCGCCGACATCACTCGCGACGACGCCTACGTAACAGCTCCGCTTCAGGACGCCGCAACGTTGCCCGAGTGGCGATAGTTCCGTCTCGCTGTCTCGAATTCTTGACGCCGAGCAGTCACCACGCTCGCTCCCTGTCCGGCTGTACAGGCGGTCGAGGCGACTGCCCCGGGGCTTGGGGGTGGGTCCACGACTGCTGTGATCTGTTCAGAAACAGGTCTCGCCCGGGCCGTCCGATCGCTACGCGTCGAGTTCTTCGGCGACGGTGTCGGCGTCGAGCAGTTCCGGGTCGATCGCGAGGTCGACCTGTCCGCGGACGAACTCCGGAAGCGACCCGTCCGCGTAGACGACCGTCCGCAGTTCGGGGTTGAGTTCCTTCGCGACCGGGATTGCGGTCGCCTGTGCGACTTCGGTCAGCACCAGCGTGGCGGCCGTCTCGATGCCGGCCTCGTCCAGTGCCGACCGGTTCGCGACGTCGACGATCGTGACCTCGTGGCCCTGCGATTCGATCGCGGCGGCGATCTCGTCGGTGTCCGCCCCGGCGACGATAACGTGCATACGGTCTGGTAGTCTGGCGCGGGCTAATGTGTTACGCCATGCGTCGATGACAAGCGTCTTTTCGACGCTTCCCGTTCCTCACGGTATGGTCGAACCACTCGCGCTCGCGGGTCTGCCCTTCCTGCTGGTCGGCGGACTCGTCCTTCAGTACGGTGGTCGGCTGGCACTCGGGCTCTATCGTCGCCACCGCCAGACCCGGACCGTCGAGGCCGAGATCCGCGAAGTCAGTGCGACCGAGATCGACGAGGGCGTCTTCGAGCCGACGGTTCGGTTCCGGTATCGGTTCGACGGGCAGACCTACGATTCGACGCTCGTCCGCGAGGGAAGCGAGCCACCGACCGGCAGCCGCGAACTCGTCGACTCGTACCTCGCCGAGTTCGAGGAGGGCGAGACTGTTACTGCGACGCTGCTGTCCAGCATGCCCGACCAGGCCGTGCTCGAACGCTCGACGAACCAGTGGCCGTACGTCGTCGCCGTCGTCGCGACGCTACTGGGTGTGGCGTTCACTGCGCTGGGTAGTGGGATCGTTGTCGCCGGCGTGCTTTAGGTGGCGCTGCCGATCACTGCACGCCCGTCCCGTTCACTCGCGGTCGCTTCGCGCCTCGCGGCCCAGGTGCTCTTCGACGGCTTCGACCTTCTCGCTCGCCTCCTGTTCGACGGTTCGCTTGTCGTCGATCTTCAGGAACGTCTCGACGCGGTCGGCGTCGACGGCCTGGTGGGCCGCCTGCGCGGCCGCGAACAACTCGTCGGGATCGTCCGTTTCGATGATCGTCCCCATCGGCGTCGTCTCGTAGCTGACGTCGAACTCCTCCAGCGCGGCGACAGCTTTCGCGACCTCGCCTGACATGCTCCCCTCGATCACCGGTGCGACGCTCAGAAACGCGATCAGCGTCATGAATGATCCTCTACTGTCTGCCAAGACGGCGTCAGGAAATAAAGGACTCGATGCGATCAAGCGCTTCCTTGAGGTCGTCCATCCCCGTCGCGTAGGACACGCGGAGATGTCCCTCGCCGCCCTCGCCGAAGGCCGTCCCGGGAACGACCGCCACGTGCTCTTCTTCGAGCAGCGCCTCGGCGAACGCCTCGCTGTCGTCCCAGGGCGATTCCGGGAACGCGTAGAATGCGCCCGAGGCGGGGAAACACTCGATGCCCATCTCCTCGAACCGCGAGAGGACCAGCCGCCGACGGCGGTCGTACTGCTGGCGCATCTCCCTGACGGCGTCGTCGCAGTTTTCCAGGGCTTCGATCGCCGCGTACTGGGCGGTCGTCGGCGCTGACAGCATGGTGTACTGGTGGATGCGGTTCATCGCCCCGATGGCCTCCGGCGGCCCGAGCGCGTAGCCCAGTCGCAGGCCGGTCATCGCGTAGGCCTTCGAGAAGCCGTTGAACACGATCGTCCGCTCGCGCATCCCCGGGAGCGTCGCGATCGAGGTGTGGTCGTGCTCGTAGGACAGCTCCGAGTAGATCTCGTCGGAGAGGACCACCAGATCGTGCTCGCGGGCGAACTCGGCGATCGGCTCCAGCTCGGCACCGTTCATCGTCGCGCCGGTCGGGTTGTTCGGATAGCACAGCACCAGCGCGTCGGCCTCGTCCGCGCCGGCGTCGTACAGCGCGTCGGTCGTGAGCTTGAAGTCGGTCTCCTTGGTGGTCGGGACGGGCAGGGGCTCGCCGCCGGCGAAGATCACGCCGGGGACGTACGAAACGTAGCTCGGCTGGACGACCGCGACGGTATCACCGGGGTCGACGACCGCCCGCAACGCCAGGTCGACGCCCTCGCTCGCGCCGGTCGTGACGAGGACCTCCTCGTCGGGATCGTATTCGAGGTCATACCGCCGATCGACGTTTTCGGCGATCAGCTCCCGCAGCTCGCGCCGGCCGCGGTTGGCTGTGTAGGAGGTCCGGCCCAGTTCCAGCGAGGTGATCGCCGCTTCGCGGGCGGCCCACGGTGCCGAAAAATCCGGCTCACCGACCCCAAGCGAGATGATGTCGTCCATCTCCTCGGCGAGTTCGAAGAACCGACGGATCCCCGACGGCGGGACGGTCTCGACGCGCTCGGACGGCTCGATCGTCATGGTGAGATCGAGAGCCGATCGTCCTCGTCGCTGTCCCCGAGGACGATACCCTGTGTCTTGTAGGTGTCCATGTGGTAGTGCGTCACGGTCTGGGTGATCTCGGGGATGGGCGCGATCTTGTCGCTGATGAAGTGGCTCACCTCTCGCATCGAGTCGCCCTGCACTTCCATGTCGAAGTCGTAGTCGCCGCTGACCAGTCGCAGTTCCCGCACTTCGGGGAACTGGACGATCCGAGCGGCGATGTCGCCGTAGCTCGTCTCCCGATCGAGCGTGACGTTGAGTTCTACGACCGCCCGGACGCGCTCGCGTTCGGTCTCCTCGAAGTCGATGACGGCCTGATAGCCCCGGATGACACCCTCCGACTCGAGGCGTTCGATCTCGGCCTCGACCGCTTCGGGTTCGGCGTCGGTCATGCGGGCGAGGTCGTCGATACTGTACCGGGCGTTCTCCTGGAGCAACTCCAGCAATTCCTCGCTCAGGTCCATATCGGCTCAGAGGCCACCGCGAGCAAAAGGATTTCCCATCTGTGGGAGGTCGTGGCAGGCGGTCCGGGTGGTACCAGTAGTTTCGCACAGTCTCTTCCATGAGTTCGCGCTCACAGACTCGCCGCTATCTCTCCTCGCTTGGTTCGCGTAGAATAGTGGGCCAACGCGGATTTTGAACTACGCCGAGACAGTCCGGGCGTGTGGCTCGCTTCGCTCGCCATTCCGGGCTGTGACTCGTCTAGTTCAAATCCGCGCGGCTACACAGTTTGTTCCTCACGTCCGTTCGTCACAAAACGAGTGGGCCAACGCGGATTTGAACCGCGGACCTCCCGGTTATCAGCCGAGCGCTCAACCTGACTGAGCTATTGGCCCAGGCGAGCGCATTTCTGCCTACTGGGCAGGCAGTTTTAAACGTTGCCTTTCGCGCCAGTCTCGGGGACGGCTCACGTGTCAGCGGTTGTCGTCGCCGTCGCCGATGTCGTAATCGTCGTCGCCGACGTCGTACGTGTCTTCGCCAGTCTGCTGCCCGGTGACGTCGGCGCGCTCGCCGTCGCCTGGAAACCCGGCAGTGTAGACCTGCCCGGTGGCGAACCCACCGGTCTTCGTGTCGACGTAGGGCGTGATGACCCACTTCTTGAGCGCCACGCGGACCGGATACCGGGTCAGCGGCACGACCAGCACCAGCCCCACGAGGTCGGTCACCAGCCCTGGCGTCAGCAGGAACGCCCCCGCGGCGATCAACAGCCCGCCGTCGATCAACTCGTCGGTCGGCGCCTCGCCCCGCGCGAGCTTGCGCTGGATCTTCGAGATGGTGTGGCGCCCCTCGGCACGGGCGAGCAACATCCCGACGAGGGCGGTCAACACGACCAGCAACACCGTCTCGAGCCCGCCGATCACGCCCGCGACAGCGAGCAACAGCATGATGTCTAAAAGCGGGATGAGCAGCAGGACCGCGATCAGCCGAAGCATCGTCTCTCTCTACCGGGGCCCGATGTATCAACCTTTTCGAGTCGGTCGCTGTCGGAGTGCAAGCGTTCTTTTCGACGCGCCTCGGAAGGCGTAGCATGGACGAACAGCCCAAAGTCGAGTGGCGCGAGTGGGGGCCGGACGCGTTCGCGACGGCCGAGCGAACGGGCTCGCCGATCCTGCTGTCGCTCGTCACGCCGTGGTCGCCCGAGTGCGCGGCGATGGACGCGAGCACCTACGCCGAACCGCGGATCGCCGCCCACGTCAACGACGGATTCGTTCCGATCCGGGTCGACGCGGACCGCCGCCCGCGGATCCGGGACCGGTATGCGATGGGTGGGTTCCCCTCGACGGTGTTTCTGACCCCGTCGGGGCGGGTCCTCACCGGTGCGACCTACCTGGGCGTCGACGGGTTCAGGGAGATTCTCGATCGCGTCCGGGAGAGCTGGGACGCCAGGGGCGAATCGGGCGGGTCGGTCCCGCGCCAGCTCCGGGAGACCAATCTGCCGGGCGGATCGCTGTCGCCCCGGATCGAGGAACAGATGGTCGAGCAGTTGCTCGCGGCCTACGACGAGGAGTTCGGCGGCTGGGGCACGGACGTGAAGTTTCCCCTCCCCCGGACGATCGAGTTCGCGCTGGTGCGGGCCCGCGGGCAGGCCACGCGCACGCTCGAAGCCGTTCGGACGCACCTGCTGGATACCTACGACGGCGGGTTCTACCGCTACGCGACCGAGCGCGACTGGAGCGAACCCCGACGGGCGAAGCTCCTCGACGACAACGCGGCGCTGGCGCGGGCGTTCGCCCACGGGTATCGGTACACCGGCGAGGAACCCTACCGCGAGACCGCCGAACGGACGATCGAGTACCTGACGACGACGCTGTGGACTGACGACGCACCAGGCGGCAGCGGGGCGTTTGCGGCTAGCCAGGCCGGCGAAGCACGGTATTACCGGCTGGACGCCACCGACCGATCGGACGCCGATCCGCCGCCGGTCGACGAGACCGTCTTCGCCGACCGGAACGCACTGGCCGTCGACGCGCTGTGCACCTACTGTGCTTACACCGACGACGACCGCTCGCGCCGATTCGCCGAGCGCGCACTCGAGACAGTCGTCGAACTCGTCGACGAGGACGGGGCCGTCGCGCACTTCGCGGGAGACGCGAGTCCGCGCGGGTTGCTCGTCGATCAGGCTCGCGTGCTCGCCGGACTGACGACCGCCTGGCAGGTGCTGGGCGAACCCGGACCGGCCCGGGCGGTCGCCGACTGGACGATCGAGCACCTCGCCGAGGACGGCGCTTTCAGGGACGGCCCGTCCGGCGAGGCGGGACTGCTGGATGAACCCCTGTATCCGTTCGATTACGCCGTCGCGTTCGCTGACGCCGCACACGAACTGGCGGCGCTCGCGGACGAACCGCATTACAGGGACGTCGCCCGCGAGACGCTCGCGGCCTACGCCAACGCCGCCGACCGGATGGGTGTCGAGGCGGCCGAGTACGCCACGGCTGTCGCCCGCGTGCTCGAACCGCGAACGATCAGCGTCGGCCCGCAAGCGGGCAGCGACCTCCATCGCGCTGCGCTTCGCCTCGCCGATCACGAGGCCGTCGTCGTCCCCGGCGTCGGCGGTGAACGGGCGACCGTGATCGACGGCGAGACGACGGTCGGCACTGTGGCGACGCCGTCGGAACTGGAATCGGTACTCACCGAGGTGTGACGCCGCTGGCGCTGGAGTCGATACTCACTGAGGTGTGACGCCGTAAACGCCCGGTGGGTTTTTCATCGCCGGCCGTGACGATCCGATATGGCCACGCTTCGTGACCTGGGATTGTCGGAATACGAGGCCAGAGCGTACCGCTCGTTGCTCGAAACGGGACCGACAACGGCAAAGGAGTTGTCTCGGAGCAGCGACGTCCCGATGGGGCGGATCTACGACGTGCTCAAGAGCTTGGAGACGCACAACCTCGTTCGGAGCCAGACCGCGAGCCGTCCCAAGAAGTACGTCGCGGTCGAGCCCGAGACGGCACTGGACCGCCTTCTCGAAGACAAGAAGCGCGAACTCGAAGAGAAAGCCGCCCAGTACGAGGAGATCGTCGACTCGCTGTCCGACGATCTGGAGGCCGCGGAGCCCCTCGGAGAAACGTTCTGGACGGCAGCGGTCGGGCCCGAGGAGACGGCGGAGCTCTTGATCGAGCGACTGACCGCCGCCGAGGATCGGATCATCATCGTCACCTCGCAGTTCTCCCAGCAGTTTGACCTGGACGAGATCGGCGATCGGAGCGTCGCCACCCTGAAAGACGCCCTCGACCGTGGCGTCGAGGTCTCGCTGCTCATGCCACCCGAGATGGTCGAGGCCCTGCCGGAGAACGTCGGCGACCGCTACCGGGACCTCCTGCAACCGCACGACGGCTTCGAGGTCCGGACCAGCGAGGACGTCATCGGGACCTTCGAGATGATCGACGACACGGAGGTCTGCATCGAGGTACCCCATCCGCTCCGGGAAGACGAAACGTTCGCAGTCATCGACTTCAAGGACCCGGAGTTCGCCGCGACGGTCACCGCCGAGTTCGAGGCCCGCTGGGCAGATGCGGATCCCCTGGAGCTGTGAACTGCTCTGAAAGCCAGGTCCCGGAAATCTGACACCCTCCGGTTTTGGATGAATCGGGTATCTCCGAGCCTAGTCGCCCTGCATTCGGACGAACCGGACGCCGCCGTGGTGCTCGCGGTCGAGCGTGCCGTCGTCGCGTTTGGTGGCCCTGACGAGCGTTTGATGGCCCTCCCCAAGTGGCCCGAGCAATATGCCGCCGGGCCGGACCTGCTCGACGACCGCCTCGGGGAAGTCGGGTGCTGCGCAGGTCAGGTACGCCCGGTCGTAGGGCGCGTGCTCGGCCCAGCCTTCGTGGCCGTCGCCGGCACGGATCGAGACGTCCTCGTATCCCAGCTCGGCCAGCCGCTCGCGTGCCTCGCGGGCGAGCGACTCGTGGTATTCGACGCTGTAGACGCCGTCGGACCCGACGAGTTCGGCCGTGACGGCGGCGTGATAGCCACAGCCAGTCCCGATTTCCAGCACCTCCTGACCTGGTTCGAGATCGAGGAGTTCGGCCATGATCGCGACCATGTGTGGCGCGCTGATCGTCTGTCCCTCGCCGATCGGCAGCGGGCGGTCGGCGTAGGCGCTCGACCGCTTGCTGTCGGGGACGAACTCCTCGCGCGGGACGGCACCCATCGCTTCGATGACGTCCGGGTCGTCGACCCGCTGACGGAGCCGATCGAGCAGGCGTTCCCGGCTCGTGCCGTCGTCGCTCCCGAACATCCTACCACGCCGACCAGGCGGTCGAACTCTCGTCGCGGACGAGCAGGCGCTTGATATCCTTGGCGAAGGCCATGTCGCCGTCGTGATCGAGCTTCTCGTGGTTGTATCCGTGGGCGTCTTCCCGGAGGTGGATCCCCTCGATGGTAAACTCCAGGTCGCCCAGCTCGTCGGTTTCGCCGACGACGAACTCGTAGTCGCCGGGTACGTGTAGCTCCTCGCTACGGGTTCCCTCCCGGTCGCCGCCTTTCGGGTGGATCGTCGCGTTGACGCTGACGTTGCCGACCGCGCGGGTCCAGATCGTCCGGACGTCTTCGGCCGGGGCCTCCTCGACGCGGTTCTCGTCCAGCTCGAGGCTGGTGATCCGGACAGACATGATCGCTTCGTCGGTCTCCAGCAGGAACTCTTCGCCGACTGCGAGCGTCTCCTCGGCCGGCACGTCGGCACTCGCGGTGAACGACTCGCCATCCTGAGAGACGACGACGTCTCGCTGAAGCGTGGTCTCTTCGGGCAGGGTCGTCTTGTGGACGTGCCCGCACTCGGTACATTTCACAGTCGCTTGCCCGCCCTCCGAGAGTACCTCGTGGACGGTCTCGAACTCGGGCGAGCAGGCCGGACACGGCACTGCGACCCGATCCGTGACGTCAGTCATACGTGTCGATACTCGATACGTACGTAAAAGCCGTGTGACAGCCGGCGCGAGAGAAAGCGGCGCGAGACGCCTACTCGGCACGATCGATGTCCAGTTCTTCCTCGATCCCCTGGAGCCACTCCGAGTCCGCGAGCTCTTCCATCCGCTCGCGGAAGTGCTCCTTGCAGACGCCGACCTTGATCCCGTCTTTCTCGACGGTGACGTCGGCGTCACGATCGCAGTAGTGACAGTTCATATTCGCCAGTAGGACGGCGAGTGCATTGAACCCTGTGTTGTCGTCGTGCGTGCGTCTGACGGCTCCGTTACAGTAGCGGTGGCCCGCGTCGCCAGCGTCACCCGATGGCCGGGTGCGGAAGCCGCTTGCGGACGCGCGCGAACGCGTCAGCGTCGAGCCCCGTGACCCCGAGGCGTCGCCCGTGAGCGTCGCTGCCGCCGGTCGCCAGCAGCCCGTGCCGGTCGATCGCACGCCGAACCGGCCGGAGGTCGACGTCGCGGTCGTAGGGATAGGCCAGCTCGACAGCGTCCAGTTCGGCGGTCAGTCCGAGCGCGTGTTCGGGCTCACGGTAGCGCAACGGATGGGCCAGCCCGACGAACGCGGCCGCCTCGTCCAGCAGTCGCCGGCCGGTCTCGAAGTCGGGGATCTCCCTGGAGACGAAACAGGGATCGCCATCGCCGATGAGCGTCTCGAAGGTCTCCTGGTAGCCGAGGTCGGCGTCGCTATCTGCGATCGCGCGGGCGACGTGCGGCCGACCGACGCCGGGATGAAACTCGACGTCCAGCGCGACGCCGAGTCGGTCCTCGACGCAGTCGACGATCGCACGGGCGCGCTCGACCCGGTCGCGCTGGATGCGCCCGCAGGCTGCCTCGAGATCGGGCGTCGGATCCAGGCCGTATCCGAGCAGGTCGACCCGCTGTCGGCCGGCGTCGACCCGGAGTTCGATCCCGTGGACGACCGTCACGCCGTCGCGCCTGACCACGGGGGCGTCCAGACCGGGCTGGAGCCGATCGTGGTCGGTGATCGCGACGGCCTCGAGCCCGGCCTGCCGTGCAGCCGGCGGCACCGCCTCGGGCTTGAGCTCGCCATCGGAAACCGTCGTGTGCACGTGCAGATCCGCCCGGACCATACGTCGTGTTGCCTCGCCTTGCCAAAGCGACTTCCGATCCTAGAACACATACCGATACCTTCGACAGTCCTGTATGATTAATAGTTAAGGTTTATGGGTTCGCGCCGATTCGAAGCTCGTATGAAGCTCAAAAATGCAACAGCACAGTTTCAGACCCACACCTATCCAGCGACGACGGATGAGTTGATCGAGGCCTACGGCGAGACCGAATTGACGCTGCCCAACGGGACTGAGACGCTTGGCGAGGCGCTGGGCCGTCTCGAAAGCGAGACGTTCGAGTCCGCGAACGCCGCGCACATGGCCGTCTACAGCGCGGTTTCGAGCAAAGGGATCGGTCGCAAGTACTACAGCGACCGGGATCCGATCGCGCCCGGGGAAGAAGGACCAGACCCGCTCTCGCTGTGACTGGCGGCTGGAGCATCGCTCAACGGTACCGCCTACTTTTCGAGGAAATCCGGCTTCGAGACCCGACTGCGACTGTCGAGGTCGGGCTGATCGAGGATTTTCGCCTTGTCCAGCGCCGCGGGCAGGCGGTTCTGGCCGCCAGTGGGAACCTCCTCGCGTTCGACAGTGACCGTCTCGCCCTCGACCAGTTCCGACCAGACGGTCTCCTCGTCGCCATTGTCGCTCTCGTACTGCTTCTTTTTGGCCTTGTTTTTCCCTTCCTCGAAGGCCAGTTCGACGATGCTGCGGTTGTAAGAGGTGTCCATCTCGGCGACGATCAGCTCGTACTCCTCGGTGTAGTCGTGGCCGAGCGACGCTGCGACACCGATCGCGAAGGCCCGACTCATCGCCTCGTCGCGGTCGAGGCCGTCCCAGTCGGTGTCGTAGGTCTGCTCGTACATGCTATCCCTGGATCTTCTCTTCGGAGTGGACCGCCAGCCCGCGGTCGCTGAACGAGATCCTGCGGATGTCACAGTCGATTGGCGTGCCACGCATCTTGATGACCTGGATGCCGCGAGTCATGCCGCCCGACTCCAGGTAGTTGTGAAAGAAGATGACCCCGTGGGCGAGATAGTGCTCGTCGGAGTAGGCAGTCGGGTCGGTCATCTCGGAGATGAGCAGGATCGTCGCGTCGGTCTGTTTCAGCGCCGAGAGAAAGCCGGTGATCTCCTGGTTGGCATCCGAGAAGAAATGCTGGAGCAGCATCGTCGAGTCGATCACCGCGCGGTCGATGTCGTTCGAGTCGAGATAGGCGACCAGCCGGTTCGTCAACCCGCCCTCGTGGCCGAACTGGGTGATCGTGCGCTTGCCGCTCTCGGTCACGAGGTTGAGAAACTGCACCGCGTCCGACTGCATGGCCTTGTCGAACCCGAAGTCGAACCCGGACATGTCCTGCATCAGTTCCTCTTTGGTCTCGTGCATCGTCACGTACAGGCAGTTTTCGCCCTGCTTTGCGCCCTGGGTGATGAACTGCGAGGAGAAGGTCGTCTTCCCGCTACCTGGCGGTCCGCTCACGACGTACAGTCGTCGCGGCAGCAGGCCACCATCGACGAGCTCGTCGAACCCGGGGACGCCACTCGAGATGCGCATGTCTGAAACAGCGTGACCTCGTGCCATAGATGTTTCCTCATTGTTTCCAACAGTGATAATTCCCCCGTAACGAGACTGATCTGCCAATCCATGTTCGTGGCGCCCGGCGACTTCGCGGTGGTTGAGCGTCGAACGCGAAGCGTTTTTGCCCACAGACTGACTCCATCGTACTAATGACTGCCAACACGTACCGGAGGTGTCGTCCGTGACGAGCGATATGACCGAGATCACGGTCGTCGGCGAGGACGATACCGGACTGATCGCCAACGTCACCTCGTTGCTGTTCGAGCGCGGCATCAACATCGAAGACCTCGATCAGGCCGTCCGGGAGGGCGTCTTCCGGATGACGATGCACGTCGATACCTCGGAGATGGTCTGCACGGAATCGAAACTCCGCGAGGACCTTCAGGAGCTGGGCGAGGAACTCGACGTCGACATCAAAGTCCGGTTCCCGAAAGACCGGGAAACCCAGTCGATCGCTGTCCTCGTGACCAAAGAGTCACACTGCCTGGAGGCGATCTTCGAGGCCTGGGCCAGCGGCGAACTCGGAGCCGATATCGACGTGGTGATCGGCAACCACTCCGATCTACAGCCGCTCGCGGAGAAATACGAGGTACCGTTCCACGACATCGGCGACGAGAAGGGGACGCCCGACGAGGCCGAACTGCTCGAGTTGCTCGAGGAATACGACTCGGATCTGATCGTGCTGGCGCGGTACATGCGGATCCTCAGTCCGGACGTCGTGTTCCGCTACGAAAACCAGATCATCAACGTCCATCCGAGCCTGCTTCCCGCGTTCCCGGGCGCGTCGGCGTACATGCAGGCGATCGAGGAGGGCGTGCGAATCGCTGGCGTGACTGCCCACTACGTGACGACCGACCTCGACCAGGGTCCGATCATCACTCAGCGCGCATTCAACGTCCCCGACGACGCAACCGAGGAGGAGCTCCAGCCCATCGGCCAGCCACTGGAGGCCGAGGCGCTACTGGAAGCGATCGAGCTCCATCTCGATCAGGAGGTCTCGGTCCATCGCGGCCGGACGAAACTGCGCAATCCCGAAGAAACCGACGCGCAGTTGGGCGCACCGGAGCAACTCGACGAACTCAACCCTGATCGGCCAGTCGACGGACTCGGCGAGTTCCTCGCCGACCAGGACGACACACAGGTCGAGGCCGACGATTAGCGGCCCTGCGGCTAGTTTTGCGGTGCCGCCGAATAATGAATTGTAAACTCGTGTCGAGTTGCTAAACTCTTATGGGCAACCATGAGAGAGCTACGTACAGAAAACGATGTACGCCACGGGCGAGAGTGAGGAGTTCGGTTTGGATCGGTGGCGAATCTGGGGACACGACAGTACGAACGAACGCCGGCGAGCCGGCTCACCGGCCGGAGGCGACCGCGTATGAGGCCGTCGACGAGCGGTCCGGGCGAGCGACTCGTGGCGCTGGCGCTGGTCGCACTCGTGCTCGCAAGTTCGGTCAGTGGCGTCGTGACGGTCACGACCGGCGTCGCGAGCGCGGCGGCGAACTCGGGGACCGTCGAGGGAACGCCGTACCTCAACGCGAGTGCGCCGGACGCCAGACTCGAACCCGGCCAGGACGGCACGGTCTCGGTCTCGCTGACCAACAACGCAAAGATCGACGACAACAACGAGACCCATCCGTCTGAAGCCCGCACGCGGGCCGGAGAAGCACGGTCGATCGACGTCAACGTCAGTGACACTCGCGACGCACCGCTGACTGTCCGGACGAACGCACAGCCGGCGGGCACGATCCAGGATGGACAGACCGGCGGCCCCTACACCTTCGACGTGTTGGTCGACGAGGACGCGCAACCGGGCACGTACAAGATGAACGTGACAACCGAGTATCGCCACGCCGAGCGCGTCACCTACGACGAAGTCGCCGAGGGCGAGTATCAGTACAGCGAGGAGGTCGTCAACCGGACGGAAACCGATACGATCACCGTCGAGATCGAGCCGGAACCCGACATCGAGGTCGACTACGAGTACCACGACGTCCCGGTCGGCGGTGAGGGGATCATCTACGTCAACGCGACGAATACCGGCGGCGAGAGCGTGACAGACGCGACCCTGTCGCTCACCTCGAGCGACTCGGATCTGTACTTCGGCTCCGGCACGGCGAGTTCGGAGACGAACCTGGGAGACCTGGGAGCCGGCGAGACGAAAGTCCGGCGCTTCCGGGCAGGAACCGTCGAGAGTGCCGTGAAACGGCCGTATTCGATCGACTCGACGGTCCAGTACACCGACAGTGAAGACAACCAGGGGAGTCAGTCGGATTCGTTCGCGATCGTCCCCGAACCGCGGACGCGTTTCACCGTCGAGAACCTCACGCACGACGTGCCCCAGAACGGCGAGGGGATGCTCACGGTGAACGTCTCTCACTCCGCCGGGAAGGACATCGAGGACGTGACGGTCACGGCGACCGCGACGGACGGCGACGTCTACCTCGGCTCGCCCGGCTCGCCCTCCTCGACGGTCCAGTTCGATCAGTGGGGGGCTGATCAGTCCCGCCAGCTCACGTTCCGGGCTGGAACCGGCGACAGCACCGTCAATCGGTCCTACCCGATCGAGTTGCAGTTCGAGTACACTGACAGCGACGACAACGACAACTCCCGGACCGAATACGTCGAGTTCGTTCCCGGTGGACGCGAGCGTTTCGCCGTCGAGAACCTCGCGCACGACGTGTCTCTCGGTGGCGAGGGGACGCTCACGATGAACGTCTCGCAGGTCGCGGGGAAGGACATCGAGGACGTGACGGTCACGGCGACCGCGACGGACGGCGACGTCTACCTCGGCTCGCCCGGCTCGCCCTCCTCGACGGTCCAGTTCGATCAGTGGGAGGCCAACCGGTCCCGCCAGCTCACGCTCCGGGCTGGAACCGGTGACAGCGCAGTCAATCGGTCCTATCCGATCGAGTTGCAGTTCGAGTACACCGACAGCGACGACAACGATAACTCCCGGACGAAATACGTCGAGTTCGTCCCACACGAGCGAAGCGAGTTTCGCGTGACGGACCTCGACCACAACGTCCCGCAGGCCGGTGAAGGGACGATCACGATGAACGTCTCGCAGGTCGTCGGCAAGGACATCGAAGACGTCACCGTCACCGCGACTGCCCCCGACACGGCGGTCTATCTCGGCTCGGACGCCTCCCGGTCGGCGACAACCCGGTTCGAACGGTGGAGCACGAACGCGACCCGGCGGCTCACGTTCCGGGCCGGGACGGACAGCAGCGCGGTCAATCGGTCCTACCCGATCGAGTTGCAGTTCGAGTACACCGATCGCGACGACAACGACAACTCCCGGACCGAGTACGTCCAGTTCGTCCCACACGACCGGCCCGAGTTCGAGATCCGGACGGTCGATCACGACGTGCCTCGGGAGGGAACTGGCTACCTGACCGTCGAGGCGACCAGCGCGGTCTCGCGAAACATCTCCGACGTGACGGTGACGGCGACGGCTCCCGACTCCGAGGTCTATCTGGGATCGGAGGCCTCGCCGTCGGCGACGGCGTTCGTCGAGACGTGGACAGCGGGCGAGCGCAAGCGATTCACGTTCCGGCCGGGAACGACAGCCAACGCGGTCGCCAACAGGACCTATCCGATCGAGTTGCAGTTCGAGTACACCGATCGCGACGACAACGACAACTCCCGGACCGAGTACGTCCAGTTCGTGCCGCGCGAGCGACAGCAGTTCACCGTCGTGTCGATCGATCACGACGTGCCGGTCGGCGACACCGGGCGGATCGAACTGACGCTGCGCAACGAGGGGCCGCTGAACGCGACCGACGCGACACTGACGGCCAGTTCGACCGTCGACGCGCTGTTCTTCGGGACGGGCGGCGCACAGGAACCCATCGAAGCCCCCGGCGGGATCTCCTTCGACCCTCCCGAGACGGGCACCCCGACGTCGGCGGCGTACGTCGGTGACTGGCCCGCGGGCGAGACCCGGACCGTGACGCTCCGGGGCGGCTTCGACGAGAACGCGATCGAACAGGCGTACACGGCCGATCTCAGCGTCAATTACGACAACGAGGACGGCGACGCCATGCCGACGCGAACGACCACTGTGGGGGTCGCACCCGCGCCCGAACAGGCGTTCGACTTCGAGCGCGTCGAGAGCGACCTGTCCGTCGGCGAGGAGGGCGACCTGATCGGCGAGGTCACGAACCGTGCAAACCGGACCGTCCAGGGCGTCGTCGTCACCGTCGAGGACGACCGCCAGACGATCAACTTCTACAACACGCGCTATTCGGTCGGGCGACTCGAACCGGGCGAAACGGCGACGTTCCGCTATCGGGTCGGTGTCACCGAGGAAGCCGAGCACGGGCCGAAGCTGTTCGAACTCGCCGCGCGGTATCGCGGGAGCGAGGACACCGTCAAGCGATCGGACTCGAGCGATCTCCCCGTCGAGATCCGACCCGAACGCGACGACTTCGCGGTCGAGCGAACGAACGGGGCGTTCAGCCCCGGCGACTCCGGGTCGCTGACGCTCACGGTGACCAACCAGCGCAACGAGACCGTCTCGAACGTTCAGGCGAAGCTGTTCACCGACGATCCGCTGGACAGCAGCGACGACGAGGCGTTCGTCTCGTCGCTCGAACCCGGCGAATCGGCGACGGTGACGTTCGATCTGTCGGTCGGCGGCGGCGCGATGGCCAAGAACTATTCGGTCTCGATGGACTTCCGCTACGACGACGCCCGTGGCGAGAGCCAGCTCTCCGACACCTATCGCGTTCCGGTTACCGTCGAGACGGCCGAGTCGACGCTCGGCCCGCTGCTGGTCGGCGGTATCGTCGTCGCGCTTCTCGTGCTCGCCGTCGTCGCCTGGCGGTTCGGGCTCGTCGACCAGCTCCGTAGCCGTCTCTCCGAGTAATGGCCCGCTCGACTGCTCGCTGTGGGAGTGATCCACTGTGATCGACCACGAAACGGCGCTCGAGGCGCTCAACCGACATATCGTCGACAACCCGGAGCGGATCATCGTCGCGTTCCTGCTCGTGACGGCCGTCTTCGCCGGGGGGCTCGGCGGCGTCGAGATCGACTCCGGGACCGACCGGTTCTTCGAGAGCGTCCCGGAACACGACACCCAGCAGTACGTCGACGATCAGTTCGGCGCGACGTTCGATGCCGGCGAAGACACGACACAGATCGTCGTCACCGACGAGAACGTCTTCAGCAAGCGCGCCGTGCTCCGGACCCTCGAACTCCAGCAGACCCTGAAGTCCGATCCCTCGCTGCGGGTCAGCGAGACGACCGGCCTCGCGACGGGGATCGCCCGGGTGCTCGACCCGTTCGCGAGGACGCCCGAAGAGCGGATCCAGGCCGTCGAGACCGCGACGCCGGCCGAGATCCGTGAGGCCGGCAAGACGCTGCTCGAGAGGCGACCGCAGGTCAGGCAGGTGTTGAGCGAGGAACGCAACCTCGAGGAACCGCGCGCCGCCGCGACGATCGTCGTCGTCAGCCATTCGATCCCGGAAGGCGACCAGGCGACGCTGGAGGCTGTCCAGGACCGGATCAAGGGGACCGCAGAGACCGCAGATGGGGATATCCGGGTCTTCGGCTCGGCGATCCAGGAAGCCGGGTTCGATCAGGCGATCTTCGAATCGCTGTCGCTGATCGTGCCGACGGTCGTCGTGTTCATCCTGCTGTGTCTCGTGCTCGCCTACCGGGACCCGATCGATCTCCTGCTGGCGCTGGTCAGCCTGATCTTCGCGCTCGTCTGGACGTTCGGCTTCATGGGCTATGCCGGGATCAAGTTCAACCTCATGATGATCGCCGTACCGGTGATCCTGCTCGGGGTCGGGATCGACTTCGGGATCCACGCCGTCAACCGGTATCGAGAGGAGCGAGTGGACGGTTCGCCGCCCCGAGAGAGCATGCTGCTCGCGAACGACCAGTTGCTGGTCGCCTTTTCCATCGTCACGGTGACGACCGTCATCGGCTTCCTGGCGAACGTCACGAGCAAGCTCGAACCGGTCCGGGAGTTCGGCCTCGTCGTCGCGGTCGGGCTCGTGTTCACCTTCTTCGTGTTCGGGATCTTCCTGCCCGCGCTGAAGCTCGCGACCGACCACCGCCGGGCGGCGCTGGGAATCGGGCAGTTCTCGATCACGCCATTCGGTGGCGAGGACTCGCGGCTCGGCAGCGTGTTGCGATCCAGTGCCGTGGTCGCCAGGCGGCACCCGTTCGTCCTGCTTGCGGTGATCCTGCTGGTCACGGGGGCGGCCGGCTACTCCGCGACCAACGTCGAATCGAAGTTCGAGACCGAGGACTTCCTCCCCTACGCTGATCACCCCCCGCAGATCGAAGTCATTCCCGACGAGATCGCCCCCTCGGAGTTCGAGATAACCGCGACGTCGAACTACATCAAGGACACCTTCGAGACGACCAACACCGAGCAGGTGACCGTCTACGTCGAAGGGCCGATGGAACAGGGCAACGCCCTGGAGATCGTCCACCGTGCCGGCTCCGACCCTCCGCCGTCGTTCGTCCGGGAGGACGGACGCGCGGTCTCGCAAGGGATCACTAGCGTGATCGACACGTACGCGAGCCAGGATCCGGAGTTCGCCGCGATGGTCGAGCGCAACGACCTCGACGACAACGGCGTCCCCGACCGGAACCTCGGTGCGATCTACGACGAACTGATGCGCTCGGAGTACGCCGATGGGGCCGAGCAGTACCTCACCGAGGATCGGCGCGCGACGAAAGTCGTCTATCAGGTCGAAGCGAGCGCGACCCAGAAAGAGATCACCGCGGACGCTCGCGAGTTCGCCGCGGACGTCCACTTCGACGCGGAGGCGACCGGCGACACGATCGTCTTCCGGGCGCTGACCGAGGCGCTGATGGATTCAGCGGTCGTGAGTTTCGCGGTCGCGTTCGGGTTGACTGCCGTGTTCCTCGTGCTCGTGTTCTGGCTGCTCGAAGACCGGTGGTCGCTCGGACTGGCGACGATGGCTCCGATCCTCGTCGCGGTCGTCATGCTCGTCGGGACGATGCCCGTGCTCGGGATCGCGTTCAACGCCCTGACGGCGACGATACTGGCGATCACAATCGGGCTGGGCGTCGCCTACTCGGTCCACGTCGTCCACCGGTTCATCGACGAATACGACGAGCGCGGCGACGTCCACCAGTCGCTGCTGACGACGCTCGGCGGCACCGGCGGCGGCGTCACTGCGAGCATGCTCACCACCTCCGGCAGCGTCGCGTGCATGACGCTGGCCGTCAATCCCATCCTCGGGCAGTTCGGCCTACTCACAGCGATCAGCACCTTCTACTCGTACGTCACCGCGATCGTCGTCCTGCCGCTGGCGCTGCGGGCGTGGGCGCGGGTGTTCGACTAGATCCCTGAGAACTTTTCACATGGGCGGTCGTAGTATCCGTATGGCGGGCATCAGCTACGAGGATTTCCTGGATCGAGACTACGAGCCACGCGCGGACGACCTCGTCTGTCGGTTCGCGGTACAGCCGGCCGAAGGACTCGATCTGGACGCCGTCGCGGGCCGGGTCGCTTCCGAGAGTTCCAACGGCACCTGGGCGCGCCTGCAGGTTGAGGGATCGATCACCGATCTGAGTGCACGCGCGTTCGAGGTCGAGAACGGCCGGGTCAGCGTCGCTTACCCGGACGCGCTGTTCGAACACGCCAACATGGCGCAGGTGCTGTCGTGTATCGCGGGCAATATCATGGGGATGAAAGCCGTCGAGCGGATCCGCCTGCTCGACTGCGAGTGGCCCGCATCGCTCGCCAGCAGCTTCCCGGGTCCGCAGTACGGCTCCGCGGTACGCGAGGAAATCTTCGGCGTGGACGATCGGCCGATCACCGCGAGCGTGCCCAAACCGAAAGTCGGGCTCTCGACCGACCAGCACGCACAGATCGGCTACGAGATCTGGACCGGCGGCGTGGACCTGCTCAAGGACGACGAGAACCTCACCGATCAGGCGTTCAACCCCTTCGAGGAACGCCTCACTGAGAGTCTCGCGATGCGGGATCGCGCCGAGGAGGAGACCGGCGAGACGAAGAGCTATCTGGTGAACGTGACCGCACCCGGGACGGAGATGCTCGACCGCGTCGATCTGGCGGCCGAACACGGCTGTGAGTACGTGATGGTCGACGTGGTGACGGCTGGCTGGAGCAGCGTCCAGCAGGTGCGGGAACGCGTGGCGGACCTCGGGCTGGCGATCCACGCCCATCGGGCGATGCACGCGGCGTTCGATCGCGTCCCCGAGCACGGCGTCTCGATGCGCGTGCTCGCACAGGTCGCCCGGCTCTGTGGTGTCGATCAACTCCACACGGGCACTGCGGGACTTGGCAAACTCGAAAACGAAGACACGACCGGAATCAACGAGTGGCTGGCCTCGGACCTGCACGGCCTGTCGGACGTGCTCCCGGTCGCCTCTGGGGGATTGCATCCCGGGCTCGTTCCGGATCTGCTCGATGCGCTCGGGACGAACATCGCGGTTCAGGTCGGCGGTGGGATCCACGGACACCCCGAGGGCAGTCACGCCGGCGCGAAAGCGTTCCGGGCCGCCGTCGACGCGGCCGTCGACGGGCGGGAACTCGAAGACGCTGCCGAGGAGACGCCCGAACTCGCGACCGCGCTCGAGACGTGGGGCCGAGAGGGGACGCGATAGCGGACGTGGGGCCGGGAGGGGGCGCGCCCGGCCAGTTACCGTCGGTGACTGGTTTCGATCCGGGGAATCCGCGTCGTGACACCAGCCGGCCAGGGAACCCGTAGACCCTTCCTGGTGATCGAATCTGGTCACCCACACCCGCAAAACTGATCATATCGGGCCGCAGCCACTTTCAGAACCGATAATTGGCTCCATACATATATGTAGTACTGGATTTTCGATTGATATGTGTCCATGAGCGAGGTCTACGCCATCGCAGGCGCGAAAGGTGGTGTCGGCAAGACCACGACGAGCATCAATCTCGGGACCGTACTGGCGGAACTCGGTCGAAGGGTCGTTACGGTGGAGCTGGATCTCGCAATGGCGAACCTCGTGGACTTCCTCGATTTCGACGGCGACTTCGAGATGGCGACCACGTTACACGACGTGCTCGCGGGACGCGCCGAACTCGAAGAGGCGACCCACGAGACCGACAGCGGATTGACCGTCGTCCCCAGTGGAACTGACCTGGACGGGTACGCGGACACCGATCTCGAACGGCTCCCGGCGATCATCGAGCAGTTGCGCTGGGAGTACGACGTGGTTCTGCTCGACACGCCCGCGGGACTGAGCGAGGAGACTATCCGTCCGATGCAACTCAGCGATTGGGCGATCATCATCTCGACACCGCGGGTGTCGTCGGTGCGAAACGCACAGAACACGATCCGGCTGGCCGAACGGACCGAGACGGACGTGTTCGGACTCGTCCTCACCAAGTCCGGAACGGGCGCGTCACCGGGCGCGACGCGTATCGCCGAGTTTCTCGATGTCGACCTGCTCGGCCACGTCCCGGAGGACGAGGCGGTGCCCCACGCCCAGGACAGTGGCACGCCGGTCGTCCGCAGCGCGCCCCGGTGCGGAGCGGCCATCGCGTACCGCAAGATCGCTCGGAAGCTCGAGGGAGCGGAGACGGACGAAATCGGGGATAGAGGTGCAACCCCGGCCGAAGCGGAACTCGACCAGGTGGCGACGAGCAAGACTGACGGCGGTGTGGCCACCACGGCGGACCCGGCGCGGTCCGCCCCCGATGGCCGCCGTCAGATGGAGCGTACGCGGCCAGAAACGACAGGAGACCCGCTACAGGGATCGATCGACGACGCACGGGACGAGGACGATAGTGACGGACCAGCGGTCTCCGACGACGGAGAGGAAGCGGAAGAAGCGAGCGAGGTGGACGCAGATCGAGCGGCCGATGGCGAGGGACGGCAGGCGGCCGACGACGAGCGCGACGCTTCCGGGAAGCGATCGCTCGCGGACCGGTTCCGGTCGCTCGTCGGGCTGTGACCTCGACGTGCTCGTCGTGACTGCGTCTCGCTACGACCGCCCACAGTCGGCGTCTGTACCCCCCGCGCTGAAGCGCGCGACGTTCCCCCGAAGTTCCCGTAATTGGCTGTAACAGGCACCCGCAGTATCACTCACTGCTGACCCGAACCGTCAGGACCGGAACGGGCGACGTCCGGACGACGCGTTCGGCGACGCTGCCCAGCAACAGGCGATCGATCCCGCCGCGACCGTGGGTCCCCATGACGATGAGGTCCATGTCCTCGTCTTCGGCGTACTGGACGATCCGGCGACTCGGTGATCCCTCGACGACCTGGCGCTCGATCGCCAGCCCGTCGGCATACTCGTCGATCACGTCGAGCGCGGCCGCCCCCTCCTCTTCGAGGATCGACGAGATCGTGTCCCAGGACGTCTCCATCGGGAGGCTGTTGAGCGACGCCGTATCGAGCGCGTACAGCGCGTGCACCGTCGCGTCGTGGTGAGCGGCCAGCTCGACGGCGTGCTCGATGACGGGTTCCATCTCCTCAGAGCCGTCCGTTGGCAGGAGTATCCGGTCGTACATTGTCTACTGCTCGTGTCGGAACCGACATAACTGTACCCGCCGATAGCCGGAGAAAAGCAGCAATCGAACAGCGGTGCTCGCGGTTCTAGTAGAGTACGACCTTCGTCACGTCCCCATCACAGGCCGGACACGACTCGCGCTCGCGCGCGAACGGCCGACCACAGCCTTCACACTCATAGACCAGCAACTCGGGGTCGTCCTCCCTGGTTTTGTTCATCGCCTGTGAGACGTCGGTCCCGAGTGTCATTGTTTTACCGTCCCGAATCTACAACGTCCAGGCCGATAGTATTTGTCCGGTGATAGGATACATATAACGCCCGTTGTAGCCATCACGGTGTACGACCGTTGTTCCCGAGACCACGGCGACCTTTTTTGTGCAGGCCAGCCGAACGTCCGTTGATGAATCTCGACAACGAGGCCGAGGAGCTCGCCTCCACCCTCGGCGTAGACAAAACGGAGGTCAAACGCGATCTGGAGAACCTGGTGTCCTACAGCGTCCCGCTGGAGGAAGCCAAGCAGAGTCTCCGCCGGAAGTACGGCGACGGCGACGACGGCTCCAGTTCGGAACCGGAGAGCAAGGACCTAGCCGAGGTCTCGCCCGAGGATTCGAACGTCACCGTCACCGGGCGGATACTCACCGTCGGCAAGCGATCAATCCGCTATCAGGGTGCGGACCACACCATCTACGAGGGCGAGATCGCCGACGAGACGGGCACGCTATCCTACACTGCCTGGGAGGACTTCGATCTCGAACCCGGAGACACGATCCGTGCGGGCAACGCCGGCGTCCGCGAGTGGGAGGGCCAGCCCGAGTTGAACCTCGGCGAGTCCACCAGCGTCGAGAAGCGCGAGGAGACGCTGACGGTGCCCTACGAGATCGGTGGCGACGCGGAGCTGATCGCCCTCGAACCCGGTGACCGCGGAATCAACGCCGAGGTGACCGTCCTCGAGTGCGAGCGAAAGGTGATCGACGGCCGAGACGGCGAGACGGAGATCCTCAGCGGCGTGCTCGCCGACGAGACGGCGCGGTTGCCCTTTACCGACTGGGATCCCCACCCGGAGATCGAGGAGGGCGCGTCGATCCGGATCGAGAACACCTACGTCCGGGAGTTCCGGGGTGCGCCGTCGATCAACGTCTCGGAGTTCTCGACGGTCGAGACGCTCGATCGGACGGTCGAGGCAACGGAGACGGCCCCGCGGCTGTCGATCCGTGACGCCCTCGGCTCTGGCGGGATGTTCGACGTCGAGGTTCTCGGCGACGTCATCGCCGTCCGTGACGGCTCCGGGCTGATCGAGCGGTGTCCGGAGTGTGGCCGGATCGTCCAGAACGGGCAGTGCCGGACGCACGGACAGGTCGAAGCCGTCGAGGACCTCCGGACGAAGGCGATCCTCGACGACGGAACCGGTACGGTCACGGCGATTCTGGACGACGAACTCACCGCAGAGGTCTACGGCGGCGACGTCGAGGACGCCCGCGAGCACGCCCGCGACGCGATGGACAAGGAGGTCGTCGCGGACGCCATCCGCGAGACGATCGTCGGGCGGACGTTCCAGGTTCGCGGGACGCTGAGCATCGACGAATACGGAGCGAACCTGAACGCTACGGACTTCGCCGAAGTCGCCGACGATCCGGCCGACCGCGCGGCGGCGCTGCTCGCGGAGGTGAACGCATGAGCTCCGAGGAAACGGTCAACCGCCGCGAGACGGCCTACCGACTGTTCGCGACCGAGTTCGAGGACAGCGACGTCTCGTACGCCGAGAGCGACGAGGAACGCGCGCCGAACTACGTGATCACGCCGACGGGTGCGCGGGTCAACCGGCTGTTCGTCGTCGGCGTCCTGACGGAGGTCCAGCCGGTCAGCGACGACGTCCTGCGTGCGCGGGTCGTCGACCCGACCGGTGCGTTCGTCGTCTACGCTGGCCAGTACCAGCCCGACGCCCAGACATTCCTCGAACGTGTCGAACCGCCGGCGTTCGTCGCCGTCGCCGGGAAGGCACGCACCTTCCAGCCCGAGGACAGCGACGTCGTCTACACGTCGATCCGCCCCGAGAGCGTCAACGAGGTCGACGCCGAGACGCGCGACCGCTGGACGGTCCGGACGGCCGAACGCACGCTCGAACGGATCGGCACGATGGCCGCCGCACTGGGGAGCGGCGCGACCGGCGAGCAGCTACGGGAACGGCTGGCAGGCCAGGGCGTCTCCGACGGACTGGCGGCCGGGATCCCGCTGGCGATCGACCACTACGAGACGAGCGGTCCCTACCTCGAGGCGCTGCGTGAGACCGCGCTGGACGCGCTCCGAGTAGTAGCGGGCGAACGCGAGGAGGTCGCCGACCGATCGGTCGCGCCGGACGCGAGCGGCGAGGCCGATCTGGCGAGTCTCGCCCACGTCGAACTCCCGTCGCCCGAGACGCCCGAGACGGCGCCCGAACCGGGGGCGGCGACGGCCGACTCCCGTGCCGGTACAGCGACCGGCACGGACGCCGCCGGCGAAACGGAAGCGGCCCCGGAGGACGCTGCTGGCGCACCTGACGCGGCTGCGGAGGAGAGCGCTGGCGGCGAGTCCGAACCTTCGACGTCGGAGGTCGCCGAAGAGCCGGCCGCCACGGCAGACGGTACTGAGACGTCGGAGGAGTCAGCGACGGCGGAAGGCGCCGGGACGCCTGCTACCGCGCCGACAAGTGAAGCTGCGGGGGACGAAAGCGATACCGAAGGCGACGAACTCGGTGACTTCGAGCCCGGCGAGTTCGACCTCGACGAGGAGACCCGCGAGGAGGTCCGCTCGGAGTACGGCACCGAGTTCCAGAGCGGAGCGGAAGTCGACGAGCCCGGGGAGGCGGACATCGAGACGCCCGACCCGGAGGAACTCGACGAGGGCGAGCCGGTCGCGACCGATACCCCGACGGCGGCCGAGACTGACGCGGGCACACCCACGGACGAGAGCTCCGCGGAGGTGCCCGCAGGCGAACCTGCCGGGGAGGAGACGACTGCCGAGACCGCGTCGGCTGCCGACGAGAGCGGGGACGAACCTGCCGAGGAGAGTGGGGACCAGCCCCTCTCTCACGACGACGTCGACCTGGAAGACGCGGTCATGGACGCGATGAAAGACCTCGACGACGGCGACGGGGCGGACCGCGAACAGGTCGTCGCCACCGTCGTCGACCAGTACGGTGCCGAACCCGGGGCCGTCGAGGACGCGATTCAGGACGCGCTGATGGACGGCCGGTGTTACGAACCCAGCGACGAGACGCTCAAGCCCATCTGATAGTGATCGTTGTACGTCCGTTCCAAGTCGACTGCACGACTGCGAGCGGCTGTACCGGTAAATCGGTACAACGATCACTATGATGGTCGTCGAGCCGATCCCTGACGCGCCCGCTGCGGTCGTCGACACCGGCGAGGGACGGGCGCTCGCCGTCGCCGACTATCACGCCGGTCTGGAGTCCCATCTCCGCCGTGAAGGCGTCGAACTCGATCCCGCCGACGAACAGCGGCGCGAGCAACTCCTGTCGCTGCTTGCTGAGTCCGACCCCGACCGGCTCGTCCTGCTGGGCGATCTGGCGACCTCGATCGGCGAACCCACCGGCGAGGAGCGCGCCGAGATCGAGGCCCTGCTCGAGGCCGTCTCCGTCCCGATTACGATCGTCAAGGGCAACCACGACGGCGAGATCGAGTCGGTCGTCGGCGACCAGCGGGACGTGACCGTCACGGACGGCGAGGGGACGCGAATCGGTTCGGTCGGGTTCGCTCACGGCCACACCTGGCCCGCACCTGCCGTGCTCGAAGCCGAGATCGTCTGTGTCGCCCACGAACACCCGGTCGTTCGACTGGAAGACGAGGTCGGCGGCGCTCGTGCCGAGCGGGTCTGGCTCCGGGGACGTGTCGAACCGGGGCCGTTCCGCGACCACTTCGGCGATCGACTGGGCACCGTTTCCGCCGAGATGGTCGTCTTTCCCGCGTTTAACGATCGGTCCGGCGGGACGTGGGTCAACGTCGAGGGGCGGGACTTTCTGTCGCCGTTCCTGCCGGCGGGGCTGGCCGATGGCGAGGCGTACCTGCTGGATGGTACCCGACTCGGCCCGTATCAGAGACTGTGATGGTGTTAGTCACTTCTCCAAAGAATCCGGCGGCAGTTGTCCTCTGTTCGGATGTGGGGGTCGTTGTCGAACGGATCACGGATGAAAACCGATTAACCCGCGGAATCGCTAGATAGAATTAGTCCTGTGTCCCCACCTTCGGGCCGTCCGGAGCCGATTGTGCGGCGGATAGCCACGGCTGTGGCCCGATTCGCCCGGAACCCGATCAAGGGGATCATCATCGGAGTCGGGCTCGTGTTGCACCGCTTCGGACTCGTCGACCGCGAGCGGACGCGACGGACGGCCGACCTGGCGTGGCCGCGGATCGTCACGGGTATCGCCCGGATGTCGAAAAACGCCGTCGACGTGGCGATGGTCGGGGCCGCCCTCGGGCAGTTCGCTATCAACGGCGTCGGGCTGGCCGGACCGTTCTGGGGGCTGGCGTTCTCGATCGGCGGCGGGGTCGCCGCCGGGACGGTCGCGCTGGTTTCCCAGCGATACGGTGCCGAACGCTACGGCCAGATGGGGCAGGCGATCCGCTCCAGCGCCGCTCTCGTGGTGATCTTCACGCTCCCGGTGACGGCGCTGTTCTGGCTGTTCCCGACCGAGTTGATCAGCCTGCTGACGAGCGACCCACAGACGATCGAGTACGGGAGCGACTACCTCAAGATCCTGGGGCTGGGTGTGCCCTTCGCGGGCCTGAACCTCATCGGCAGCCGCGTCTACATCGGCGTGGACGACGCCTGGACGCCGATGGTCGTCCGCGCCGGCGGCGCCGTTGCGAACATCGCGCTCAACGCCGTGCTCATTTTCGGGCTGAACCTGGGCGTCGTCGGCGCGGCTATCGGGACGGTCGTCTCGAACGTCGTTGTCACGGCCACCTTCGCCGGCAGCCTGGCTGCCCGTCGCCTGCCTGGAACCAGGGCGTTCCCGGCGGAGGTGAGCTTCCTCAGCAGGTATCTCGATCGGGAAACGCTGTCGGACCTGGTGACGATCGGGCTGCCAGTCGCCGGGCGAAACAGCGTCTGGACGGTCGCGCGCTTCCCGATGCTGGCGATCGTCGGCATGATCGGCCCGACGGTGCTGGCGGCGTACATCGTCGTCCGGCGCATCTGGGGGCTGATGAACACGCCCGGCTGGGGCTTCGGACTGGCTGCCTCGAGCTTGGTCGGCCAGGAACTCGGCGCGGAGAACGAGGACGCCGCCGCGTCCTACGGGATCGAGATCACGCGGCTGGCAGTCGCCGTCTACGCGCTGGGCGCAGCGCTGACGGCGATCTTCGCGACCCAGATCGTCCAGCTCTTCGGCGTCGAGCCAGCCGGAATCGCGATCGCGGTCGGGCTGATCTACGCCGCGAGCATCGCTATCCTCCCCCAGGCGGTCAAGGCGACCATCGCGGGTGCCCTCGACGCCACCGGCGACACTCGCTGGCCATTCTATAGTCAGGCGCTTGGAATGTTCGCCGGCGCGATCCCGCTGGCGTATCTCGGCGCGACGACGCCGCTGGGCGTCTGGGGACTGTACCTCTCTTTCCTTGCCGAAAGCGGGATCCCGGCCGTGATCAACTACTACCGGTTCGCGACCGGCAAGTGGCGGGCGATCAGCCGCGAATACCGGCCCGATGCCACGCCTGCGAACGACTAGATCTCTCACCGATACAGGCTACGGTACCTGGCGAGTTCGGCGCTGATCTCGCGACTCTCCAGTAGCGCGAATCCGACGACGATAATCCCGAAGCCGACGAGCGTCAGGGGCTCGATTCGCTCAGCCAGCAGTACCCACCCGATCGCCAGGGCGACGATGGGAGTGAGATACGTTGTCATGTTTGCCTTCAACGGTCCAATCTGTCCCATCAACACGAGGTACATTACGAGTCCGAATGCCCCGATGAAGACGCTGAGATAGATCACCATCGCCATTGCCAGCAGCGTCGGTTGGACGCTCGCGATCGATTCGCCGATTCCGACTGCGAAGACGGCATGGACGGTTCCCCCGACCATCATTGCCCAGCCGGTCAGCGCCGGGATCGGCATAGATGTCCGGCTCCGTCGGACGAGGACGGCCCCCAGCTCGACGACGACTACGCCGGCGAAAAAGAGCAATTTCCCGACGAGTTCCGGGTCGAGGAGACTCGCCGGGTCCGGACGGATGACGACGGCGATTCCGACGAAGCCCAGGAGCACGCCGGCGTAGTCGCGGCCGGCCAGTCGCTCCGCGGGGAGGAGCGGCCACGCGAGTACCGCGGTGATTATCGGGGCGAGACTGAAGATGATCGCAGCGACGCCGGCAGTGATGAACTGCTGGGCGACGAACCCGATCCCCGTCCCGCCAACCAGAAGCACTCCCCCGGCGAGCACCGCCGTCACGTCCCGGCGAGAGCGGGGAAACCAGTATTCCGTCGTCGCGCCGACGTACACCAACAGGAGCGCGGCGGCCAGGTAGCTCCGGGTCGCTGCGAACAACAGCGGCGGGATGAACGACAAACCGGTCTTCACTGCCGGGAAGGCAGTCCCGAACAGGAGCGTGACGAGGAGGAACAACCCGACAGTTCGGTTGCGGGATATAGCAGACATCGTCAACTCCGGAGACCGAACAGACCATTCGTCTGCCCCGTTCTACGGCTGTGACGTCGATTCGCTGCTCTGACCGTGTTACTGATTCGCTCAATCATCGTCAGATCCTAGCGTTTCCGTAAGGAACCGCGACTGTGCTGCTGATGCCCTGTCGAACGTATCGCTCGGGTAATACAGCAGCCCGAAATGCCCACCGGGGATCTCTACCCACTCTTTCGGTCCGGCCAACCGCTCGTACGCGTCGCGTGCCACAGCAGGGGACGACCGGACCATCTCGTCGTCGGGTGCCACTACGAACAGCGCTGGGCACGACACGTCCGACGCACACAGTCCGGGATACCACTGCACGGGGTGCTTTGGACGGACGACCGTGACCTCGTTCGTCCAGTTCGTGTCCGAACGAGTCCCGTAGCCGGTGAACCAGCGAAACGCCGTATCGGGTTTAAGCGCCGAGGGACGACGGTCCTGGTCGTCCCAGACGACCGGCATCGGCCCATGAATTTCCTCAGCAGTCGGGTCGACTGATCCGGAGCGGACCGTCTGCTCGATCGATTCACGAAGGGAGCCATCGGAATCGTTCGGCGGCATTTCCTCACCAAGCGCCGGGACCTGAACGACCAGTGCTGCCACCCGCTCGTCGAGTGCGGCCACGACCAGCGAAGGGCCACTACTGTAACTATCGCCCCACACAGCGATCCGAAGCGGATCGACGTCCTCAAGCGAGGCCGCAAACGAGATGGCGTCGCGATACCCGCGCGCCTGCATCCATGGGTTGACCTGCTGGCGCGGCTCGCCGGCGCTCGCACCGAAGCCTCGGTGATCGTACAACAACACGGCCAGGCCCGCTTCGCGGAACGCTTCGGCATACCTGTCAGCGACCATCTGTTTGGTCGCGGAGAACCCGTGGGCCATGACCACCAGGGGCCACGGTGGCGCTGTGTCGGGCGAGTAGTACCAGCCACTCATCTCTGCCCCTTCCGATTCGAAGGCCACGTCTCGTTTCATCGGTACCTCCACGAGATGGTCGAGGAGATACTTCTGTGAGACCAGAATTTCCGGCAAGTGGTGGGACTCTCTGCCCCTGCTGAACGCACAGAGTACGGCCCGAGTATAGCGTTCATGTGTTGGGTCTGGCCTGCTTCAGGCGGTCCAGAATGTGGTCGGCGACGTATTCCGCGTCGCCACCGACGCCGAACAGAAGCGAGGATCCACCCGTGTGCAACCACGGGAGCCCGAGGAAGTAGAGCCCGGGACTGTCGGTCACCCCACGATCGTGGACTGGATAGCCGTACTCGTCGAACGTCGCGGGCTCGACCCAGTCGAAATCGAACTGAAATCCGGTCGCCCAGATCACGGTCCGAACGTTCGCCGCCTCGAGGTCGACCTCTCGAACGCTCTCGATCGAGACCTCCTCCGGATCCCTGGGGACGATCTCGGGGTCCGGGGCGTCGATACCCTCGGTTTCGATGAGATCGTCGATCTGGTCGATCATGCCGGCGTAGAAGCGATACGCGTTCCGGAGGTTCTCCTCGAGGTCGCCGGCAACGACGAGTCGGCCGTCCTCGACTCTCTCGGCCCGTCCGAGCAGCGTCATGCCGTCAGCGGCGAGCTCAAGGAGGTCGATCTCCTGGCCACCGTCCTTCCCAGAGACGTAGGGGTTGGGCGCGAACCGGTCTGCGGGCGAGTCCAGGCTGTCGACGACCGCCTCGAATCCCCCCATGGCGGCCATCCAACTGGAGATGTCCTTCCCGCGGTATCGACGCGGTGCCTTCGCCGCCTTCCCGACCGAGAGGTACACGTCACGCCCGCTCTCGTGGAGCTCCTTGGCGATCTGTGTCCCCGACTGACCGGAGCCGACCACCACTACTCCACCGGGGTCGAGCTGGTCCGGGTTCCGATAGTGACTGGTGTGTAGCTGCCGAATAGAGGAGGGCAACTCGGCGCCGAACTCGGGGATCCGGGGGCGTTGAAACGGGCCGGTCGCCACGACCACGTTGGTCGTCTCGTAGGTGGTGTCGGTCGTCTCGACAGTATATCCAGCGTCCTGCTGACGAACCGCTAGCACCTCGACACCGGTCCTGAGTGGGGGATCGAAACGATCGACGAAGGCCTCGAGATACTCGACAACTTCGTCGCGAGTGAGAAAGCCGTCGGGGTCGTCGCTCTCATAGGGGAAGTCGGGAAGACGGCTCATCACGTTCGTCGTCACCAGCGTGAACGAGTCCCACCGCTCGCTACGCCAGCGCTCGCCGACTTCGCCTCGCTCAAGGACGACGTGGTCACAGCCGGTCCCCGACAGGTAGTAGCTCGTCGCCAGCCCCGCCTGTCCGGCGCCGATGACGACGACGTCACGATGTTCGGTCATTGCGCTCTCGTCCGTTGAATTGTTGTCGCTCATACGTTGACCCCTCTCGGCTATTCCGCCGATTCGACGTTGTGGTTCAGCCGGAACAGGTTCTCCGGGGCCCACTCGCTTTTCACCCCGACCAATCGGTCGCTGCTTTCGCCGCCCGGCCGGACCAGAGAGCTACGGAGTGGTTCTTCGAATCCAGAGACTGCTTCGCCACCCGCTGAATATCTGTCCATAGACATATTTGCATACACTCAATTCTGGCGATTCTGCTTTCAGCTGTTGGCTAGTTCGTCATATTTTGTCAAGCTAATTTGCTATTATCTACCAAGGTATTCATTAGGTGTGTGCAATCCAGGGTATTCTGACACCGCTGCATATGCGCCCTCTATCAAGAAAGCAGTGCGAGTCCCCCGAGCACGGTGGCGCGGATAACTAGAGATACTCGAAGTCCTGCTTGCCCGTCTCGAAGCCGACGCGCTCGTGTGCCCAGTCGAAGGGCGTCGCCTCGCGTTTCTCCGCCAGGAACTCGACGATCGACTCGCCGACGTTCTCGCCATAGAGGTTCGGCCCGGTCTGGATCTCCTCGCGGACGGCGTCGGTCTCGGCGACGTACTCGACCATCTCACGGACGTACTCGCCCCCTACCGGCGGGACTAGCAGGTTCGTCCCGGCCTCGAAGACCGTCTCCGGGCGGTCGGTGTTGAACCGGGCCGTCAGACAGATCGTCTCGTCGATGTAGTTGAGTTCTTCCTGCATGCTCCCGGAGTCGGTGAACTCGGCGAAACACTGCCCGGAGGTGAGAAACTCGTAGACGTGGGCGTGTTTCTTCCAGAGGCCGGTAAACAGGAAGTTCTCGCGCTCGTCGTCGAGTTCGAGCAGTCGGTCGCGATAGCCGTAGTGTTCGAGCGCCTTTCGCGTCGCGGTCAGTTCGACGAAGTTGACGTTGTAGCCGTCTTCGACCAGCCCGATCACGCCCTCGACGATGGCCTGGAAGCGCTCTGGCAGGAGGTTCGCCCGGCGGTGGATGTCCACGCGGATCCAGTCGTCGCGCTCCTCCAGGGCGGGATAGATGTCGAAGATGCTCTCCTCGAGATCGGCGTCCCGTTTCATCTCGATGGCGTCGACGACGCTGTTGCCGACCACGGGGATCCGTTCGTCGCCCTCGACTGCGGCCGGATACCCCTCGCGCTGGAGGTGCTCGCGGTTGAGCTCGACCGGTGCGAAGTGATAGATCGAACCCGCCGATCCGACGAAGGTGTCGTACTGTTCGGGGAACGGTTCGGCGCGGTTGATCGACCACTCACCCGACCACTGAGCGTCGACGAACGCGGGAATGTCCTCGTAACCCTCGAAGTCCGGGGACATCCCGCGGAGGCCGGCCTCGTTGTGGGCGACGGCCTGATTGGTGGTGAACAGCCACGCCTGCGGGATGATCCCGGCGGCGTGGGTGTCCCCGTGGACGATCGGCAGGACCGCCGTGTCGGGCCATTGCTCTTCGAGCGTATCGGTGAGTTCGTCGATCCGTCGGTGGACCTGCGCGGTCTTCTCCGAGAGCGAGCCGCGAATCGCGAGGTCGGCTGCGACGCGGTCTTCGATCCCGTATTCGGCGAGACCGTGGCCGAGCACGTCGTCGTAGTGCTGGCCAGTGTGAAGGACAAAGGCCGGGACGCCCGCGTCGCGAGCGGCCGCGACGACCGGGGCCTGCTTGTAGAAGTCGGGTTTCGTCGCTGTCACGACCGCGAGGACGAACTCGCCCGCGTCCATCTGACGGGCGAGACGATCCTCGTAGATCGTCAGTTCACCTGGCATACACCACTCTGTGTGTACCAGCCGGTAGTAGGTTCTGGTTCGTGTGCAGGCTGAGAAGTCACCTGGAACATGTCTCCCGAGCAGTCACCCCGACCGCGTGAGCCTCACTGCGTCGCGGTCGCCTCGTCGCGCTCGGCCAGCTTCTCGGTGGCCTTCCGGAACAGTGCGTCGAGGATCTCCGGCGTGGTGGGGTGATAGGCGCGGTCGGGGATCTCGCGGACGTCCAGCTCCATTTCGACGGCGAGTTGCATCGTCTTGGCCATCGCGTCGGCGTGGTAGTGCAGTCCCTGATAGCCCAGTACGGTCCCGTCGGGGGCGACGACCAGTCGAGCCCAGCCTTCGGAGGCGTCTTTGGCCTTGAAGACGCCGTCGTTCTCTGCCCGGGAGTCGACGGCGACGTAGTCGAGTCCGGCCTCCTCGGCAGCGTCGGCCGAGTGGCCGACACGGGCGAACGGCAGTCGGGCGAGCCCCGAGAAGATGACGTGGTGGTGAATGGAGTCGTGTTCGGTGAGGGCGTCGCCCTCGCGGTGGGCCTGGATGTTCGTCGCGGCCGTCGCAGCCTGTTCCTTGGCGACGTGCAGGATCGGCTCGCGTCCGTTGACGTCGCCGACGACGAACACGCGCTCGTCGTCGCCCGCCTGCATCGTGTCCTCGACCCACTCCTCGCCGGGTGACAGCGACGTGTTCTCGACCCCGAGCCTGTCGAGGGCCGGCTTGCGGCCCGTGAACGAGAACAGCTGATCCGCCTCGACGACCTCGGTCTCGCCGTCGACCTCGACGGTCACGCGGACGCCGCCGTCGTCGGTCTCCTCGACGTGGCTCGCCTGCGCGTCGAGCAGCACGTCCATGTCGAACTCCTCGCGGTAGTAGTCGGCGAGTTCCTCACCGAACCCGTCGTCGGCCTCGGGCAACAGCTCCGGGAGGATGTCGATCGCGGTCACGTCCATGCCACCGGCCTCGCTGAGGTAGGGGGCGAGTTCGAGCCCGATGTATCCCAGTCCGAGCACGACTGCCGAGTCACCGAACTCGGTCGCGTCGAGCACGTCGGCGCTGGTGTTGACCGGCACGCTCTCGATGCCATCGATCGGCGGGACGTTCGGCGTCGACCCCGTCGCAATCACGACGTAATCGGGTTCGATCGTCCGGTCGCCGACCTCGATCACGCGGTCGTCGACGAACGTCGCCGTCTCCCGAACGAGCTCGACGGTTTCGCGCTCGGCGAGCGATTCGATACTGCTGCGACGGTGTCCGGCCCAGCTGGACGTGTGTTCGTTTTTCCGCTCGACCGTCCGTTCGAGGTCGACCTCCGGGAGGTCTCCGACGAGCCGATCGTCACGCCGGGCCGCGAACCGGTGTTTCGCCGCCGAGATGACTTCCTTCGAGGGCATGCAGCCACGGAGGATGCAGAGCCCGCCGCCGGGGTCACCGTCGTCGATCAGCGTGAGTTCGATCTCCGGATCGTCGGCGAGCTGTCGCGCTACTGCACTGCCGGCACTGCCGTACGCGCCGATGATTGCGACGTGAGTACTCATGTCTGTCTGACAGTGACCGCGAGGCTTAATCGTTTGGAAACGGCACAATAGTCATTTTCGATCATTCTTGTTTTTGCTGGCGGGTTTCTACCGAGATCGATCACGTTCCTTCGCCCAGGCCCGACCAGCACCACGTCCATCTCCGAGTGATACACGTCGTCGATGGCATCCGAAACTGCGCCGGTCGTGACTTCGTCTATCCCTCTGTCGTGTCCCGCAGCACGGTGGCTATTTCCTTCCAAGTGGAATTTATAGAAACACCCAATACTGGGAGAACGACTACTGGCGACCGATCGGTTGTCAGGTGGTGACTTCGAGCGCGTTCGAGTTGCGCCTGTGGTCACTCTCAGGCGTTTTCACCGCGCGTCGTCGACGGCGTCGAGGAAGGATTCGGCGCGGGACTGGACGGCGTCGTAGTCGCCGTGGGCGATCGCGTCGTAATCGAGCAGCGCGCTCCCCGCCCCGACCACCGCCGCGCCGGCGTCGAAAAACGCCTCGACGTTATCGGGACCGATCCCGCCGGTCGGCATGATCGGGACGTCGCCCAGCGGCCCCCGGATCGCGCTGAGGTGATCCGGGCCGACGGTCGAGGCCGGGAAGACCTTCAGCAGGTCCGCCCCGGCTGCCATCGCGTCGGCGGCTTCGGTCGGCGTCATCACACCCGGCCCGACGACGACGCTCCGGCGGTTCGCGGTCGCGACGACCTCGCGGTCGAGATGTGGCGAGACGACGAACTCGGCACCGGCCTCGATGGCCCGGGACGCGGTCGCGGCGTCCATCACCGTTCCGGCACCAACCAGTACCTCGTCGCCGGTCGATTCGGCGAGTCGTGCGATCGTTCGACTGGCGTCGTGTCCGTCGGTCGTGACTTCCAGCGCGGTGACGCCGGCCGCCGCCAGCGCGTCGGCGACCTTCGGGAGGGCCTCCGGGTCGATATCGCGCAGGACGGCGACGACGCCGCTGTCAAGCAGTCGTTCGAGCGCGTCGGTCATGCCTCGGTGTGGGTCCGACTGCCCGATAAAACCACGCTTCGTCGATCATCCACTCCAGTCACGCCGTACCCGCGACGGGAAGCACGAGGAACGTCACGTACGACAGTCCCGTCGCAACCGACGGGCCGATGATCCAGAACGAAACGAATCGCACGACTGCCGACCGATCGAACAACGCTGACGCGTTCTGCACGTACGCTGGATCCTCACCACCGGCACTCGAAACGTCCCTCGGCGTCTCGGCAGTGACCGCGTCGACTGACACTTCGGCTTCCATCTCGCCTTTGAGCATATCCACTGCAGACGTCGGTCGGGTCGCTCGCCCCCATCCGAGTCCGACGATGCACATGACCGTCGAGAGGGCCAGACTCATTGGAATACCGAGCGCCGACGCGACCGTCGTGATGCTTGCTCCGATGACCATGACGATCATCGCTGCCAGCAGCGGCAAGTTAGTCAGATCGTTTCCGACCGATTCCATCGTCCGGCGGGCGATCGTGAACGCACCGAGCCCGATCGCGGCCGCTCCCAGCCCGACGGCCGCGTCCGTCCCGATCAGTCCACCACCCACAAGCGGTGCGACCGCGTTCGCGACGTTGCTCGCACCGGCACTGAACGCCATGTAACAGGCGATCACCAGCACCAGCCCCGTACTGACGACCTCTTTCGGCGTCGTACCCGGGCCGAGGGTCGGCGTTGGAATCACCCTCGTTCGATTGAGTGTCAGTAGCAGTCCGTCGGACTGTTCGAGCGCGAACCTGTTGTCGAGGTACGGATAGAGATACCGACCGATGACGGCACCGAACCAGAAGCCGACGACCGGAGCGATGACCCACCACACCATGATCGAGCCGACGACCGCATAATCGAGCTGTTCCGTCGCGAGACCGAGCCCGGAAATCGCTCCGACGGCTGTCATGGACGTCGACACGGGGACACCGTACAGATTGGCGAGGAGCATTCCCAGGCCGATGAACCCGAGCACGACGACGCTCGCTTCGAGGGAGAACGCCTCCTGGGGGACGAGGTCGCCGCCGAGCGTATCGATCACGTTGCGGCCGACTGTCCACCCGCCCAGAAAGGCGAAAAATGTCATGAGTCCCGCGGCAGCCGTCTTGCCGATGATCCCGGCTCCGACGGGCGGGCCCCACGCGACACCTGTCGAGGACCCGCCGATGTTGAATCCGACGAAGACTGCGGCTACAAGCGCGACCGCGAAAAGTATCGCAACCATAGTCCACTCTCCCGTAAGTTCGGTCTGTATATTCCGAT
This sequence comes from Halapricum hydrolyticum, assembly GCF_025517535.1. Classification (NCBI taxonomy): domain Archaea; kingdom Methanobacteriati; phylum Methanobacteriota; class Halobacteria; order Halobacteriales; family Haloarculaceae; genus Halapricum; species Halapricum hydrolyticum. The sequence continues at coordinate 2,210 of NZ_JAOPKC010000013.1, read as the reverse complement.
TGCGGTCGAATGGTCCCCCTGATGCATGAGGGGGCGATGGATCAACCCTGGTGACTTATGCTGTCGGTCGGCGTAGTAATGGTATGTCCACGCGCGTTCTCGTTCCGATGGACGATTCGGATATGTCCGAACACGCGCTCGAACACGCGCTCGAAATCTACCCCGACGCGGAGATCACGGTCCTCCACGTCGTCGGTGAGCCCTCGGGGATGATGGGAAAGGCGACGGGCCTCGCGCTGGCCGACGACCTCGAGGAAGCCGCAGAGGAACACGCGACGGTGATTTTCGACCGGGCCCGCGAGATCGCCGCCGATAGAGAGATCACGACCGACGTGGCGTGGGGGAGCCCATCGAAGGTGATCGTCAATCGAGCCAGGGAGTTCGACGCTGTCGTCATCGGTAGCCACGGCGGATCGCTCGCCGACCGCCTGTTCGTCGGCAACGTCGCACAGAAGGTCTTCCGTCACTCGCCGACACCGGTGACTGTCGTGCGGTGACGACGGTGTGTCGGTCTCCGATCGTCTAGCGGCGGTCGTCCCGCGGTACGCCGCCCAGCGCCGACAAAAAGGCTTTACCGGCCCAGTCACCTATCGAGACGCAAATGGTACTCGACGATCTCGGACAATCGCTACGCGGGGCCCTGGACGATCTCCGGGGCAAGTCCCGCATCGACGAGGAAGACGTCGACGCTGTCGTCAAGGAGATCCAGCGGTCGCTCCTGCAAGCTGACGTCGACGTCGACCTCGTGATGGGACTCTCGGACGACATCAAATCCCGCGCGCTCGAGGAGGAGCCGCCGGCCGGCACCTCCGCGCGCGACTGGGTGCTGCGGATCGTCTACGAGGAGCTGGTCGAACTGGTGGGCGAATCCACCGAGTTGCCGCTGGAATCCCAGACGATCATGCTCGCCGGCCTCTACGGGTCGGGGAAGACCACGACTGCGGCGAAGATGGCCTGGTGGTTCTCGACGAAGGGGCTCCGGCCGGCCATTATCCAGACCGACACCGACCGCCCCGGGGCCTACGACCAGGCCAAGCAGATGGCCGAGAAGGCGGAGGTCGACTTCTACGGAGATCCCGACGCCGAGAACCCGGTCGAGATCGCCCGCGAGGGGCTGGAAGCGACCGAGAACGCTGACGTCCGGATCGTCGACACGGCCGGCCGGGACGGCCTCAACGAGGAACTGATTGAGCAGATCGAGCGCATCGAACGCGAGGTCCAGCCCGACCGGAACCTGCTGGTGCTCGACGCTGCGATGGGCCAGAGCGCGAAGAGCCAGGCCGCCGACTTCCAGGCGGCGATCGGCATCGACGGTGTGATTATCACCAAACTCGACGGGACCGCGAAAGGTGGCGGCGCGCTCGCCGCAGTGGACGAGACCGATTCGACGATCGCGTTCCTCGGGACCGGCGAGACCGTCCAGGACATCGAGCGCTTCGAACCGTCGGGGTTCATTTCCCGGCTGCTCGGGATGGGCGATCTCAAACAGCTCACCGAGCGCGTCGAACGCGCGATGGAGCAGACCCAGGACGAAGACGAGGACTGGGACCCAGAGGACATGATGGAGGGGGAGTTCACCCTCTATGACATGCAAAAGCAGATGGAGGCGATGAACAACATGGGGCCGCTCGATCAGGTGATGGACATGATCCCCGGCATGGGCGGGGGGATCATGGACCAGCTGCCCGACGACGCCATGGACGTCACTGAAGAGCGGATGCGCGACTTCCAGGTCATCATGGACTCGATGACCGAAGGGGAGATGGAAGACCCCCGGATCGTCGGCAAGTCACGCATCGAGCGGATCGCCCGCGGGTCGGGCAAGCCCGAAGAGCGAATCCGCGAACTGCTCGAACAGCACAAGATGATGTCCCGGACGCTCAAGCAGTTCCAGGGCATGGGCGACGCCGACATGGAACGCATGATGAAACAGATGCAACAGGGCGGCGGTGGCGGCGGCATGGGCGGTATGGGTGGCGGCGGCAATCCCTTCGGTGACTGATTCAGAACAGGCCGAAAGCAGTCATTGGACGACGCATCCTGTGAGATACCGAAGATCGAACGTTCAACGGAGCCTGTTATTATCCCAACCTCGGGATTCCTCCGCCTGAACAGTAGTTGCCGATTCAAATTGCAGGATGTTCGCTGAGGTACGACGCGATCGTCGAAATCCGACTTGAGCCGGTTGTTCAAGCAGTGATTCGAGTAGG
>NZ_JAOPKC010000012.1:0-87925 GCF_025517535.1 Halapricum hydrolyticum | reverse complement strand
GTTCGGGACAATAATGATCGTGGCGTCGATGACCTGATGGAAGAAATCGATCACCTGTTCGTTCATTCAACAGCTGACGCTAACGTGCAAAGCTGAGTTAAAGGGTTGCTATTATCGCATAATCAGTCATAGGTAAACGAATCTATGTGCGAGTATGCTGCTCCTAGTTGTCGATAGGTGAAGGAAGTCGGAACGTACTTATACGTCTTCCAGTCCAAGCGGGGGTGATGACGGAACATCTCTCGAAAGAAGACAAGGAACTGATTCGGAAGTTCGCAAACAGACCGCGGTACAAGCGGAGCCCGGAGGAACTGATCCCCGTCGAGGACGAGGACTAGTGTTCACTACTTCTAGACACCCCCTGTGACTCACGGCGACGCACAAGGAAGTACTGGACGGTAAGGGCACCGAACGCGAAGAGAATCGCGAGACCGACGATCGTCGGTGTGAGTGCAGCGAAGACGGGAAGCTCGAGGGCCGTCGCGGTGAAGACAGCGGTACCGGCCACGACTAGGGCAAGATAATAGCGGTGCCACTGGTCGGACCGGTCTTCGTCGTCCTGTAGATAGGTCGTGACGTCGTCCGCATGGCTAGTCAGCGTGATCAGCCCGCTCTCGCTATCGTAGTCGACGACCCCCTCGGCTTCGAGTTTGGGGATGTGTGTCTGATACAGAGAGACGTACACCCGCTTTTGCTGTTTCTTCGAGACCTTCTCGACGGAGATCTCGTTCTCCCAGGCGGCGAGCCGGCGTGCGAGTTCCTGAAGCTTCTCACCCTCGGGATGTTCCGAGAGGTAATGCAGGGCATACCGACGACGCTGGTTACTCAGAATATCGAACGCCTGGTCGGGCGAGAGTATGTCTGTGTCTTCTGACATTATATCGGTGCTGTCTTGACCGCGTATACTCATCCGAGCGATCAGACTTGCCGAAGAAGAGACGACGTGTCTACTTTGTTACGACGTGACTATGATCACCAGAGGAGCGTAGTATTCACCTACTGTGGGGAGATGCAGCCGCGTACCGAAACGCGGAGACCGTCGCTCAGGGAACCAGTTTATCGTGGTTGGTATACGTCTTTTTCGGGTTTGACCGCACGACTGCGAAGCTGTGAGACGTGAGGGCGAGCGGAGTGAGCGCTCGCAAGTCTTCCGACGTGCAGTCGGCACAGCAGGCAGGTATCGCAACCACAACCATTCGTCACACGAGAGAATATTGGATCGGCATCCTGCGATAGCACGAACCTGTGGTCCCTGCAAAGCACTCAATAACAAAGCGGCAATCGACCCGAGTCATGGCGTAAGCGCTGGCCACCCGCGAGACCGGTCAGCGAGGACCCGCAATGGAATACGTCACACTCGGTATCGACTGTACAGTAGACGAGAACGCGACGCTCGGTCGCTCCAACGGCAGCGACACGGAACAGACGAAGATCGGTAACGACGCGACGATCCGATCGGGAACGGTGATCTACGACGACGTCGAGATCGGTGACTCCTTCTCGACCGGTCACAACGTGCTGGTCCGGGAAGACACGACGATCGGCGACGACGTCCTGCTCGGGACGAATACCGTCGTCGACGGGGCCTGCACGATCGGCTCGTCGGTGAGTTGCCAGACGAACGTCTACGTCCCCCAGCAGACGACGATCGGCGATTCTGTTTTTCTCGGCCCGAGCGCAGTCCTGACCAACGACGAGTACCCGGTCCGCGTCGAGCAGGATCTGGTGGGCCCGACGCTGGAAGACGACGTCTCCGTCGGCGCAAACGCGACGATCCTCCCCGGCGTGACCGTCGGCCGCGGATCGTTCGTCGCCGCCGGGAGCATCGTCACCGAGGACGTCCCGCCGGAGACGCTGGCCGTGGGCACGCCCGCGCGACACGAACCGCTACCGGACCCGCTCCAGGGGGGGAACACGATCGCATGATCTCGCTTGCAGCCCCGGACATCGGCGAGCCGGAGTTCGAGAGCGTCGAAGACGTGATCAAAGAGGGGCGACTCGTCGCCGGAGAAGAGGTCGAACAGTTCGAGGCGGCGTTCGCGGAGTACGTCGGTGCCGAACACGGCGTCGCGACCGTCAACGGGACCGCAGCGCTGCACACCGCCCTGGAAGCGCTCGATATCGGCGAGGGCGACACCGTCGTCACGACGCCGTTTTCGTTCATCGCGACCGCGAACGCGATCCGGTTTGCCAACGCCGAGCCGGTGTTCGCCGATATCGATCCCAAGACTCTCAATCTCGATCCAGACAGCGCCGAGGCGGCCGTCCGCGAGCACGACGCCGACGCAATACTCGTCGTCCACCTCTACGGCCAGCCCGCGCGGATGGAGCGGTTCCGCGAGATCGCCGACGCCCACGACCTGGCGCTGATCGAGGACGCCGCCCAGGCCCACGGCGCGACCATCGATGGCGAACACGTCGGCACAATCGGGGACGCCGGCTGTTTCTCGTTTTACCCGACGAAGAACATGACAACCGGCGAGGGCGGGATCGTCGTCACCGACGACGAGGCTGTCGCTCGTCGAGCCGATCAATTCATCAATCACGGCCGCACGGGCTCGTACACGCACGCGACGCTGGGGCACAACTACCGGATGACTAACATCGCCGGCGCGATCGGCCTCACCCAGCTGCAGAAACTCCCGTACTACGTCGATCAGCGCCGTCGCAACGCCCAGCGCCTGCTCGAGGAACTGGACGACGACAGGCTCGAGTTGCCCGAACCGCGCCCCGGAACCGAGCACGCCTACCACCAGTTCACCGTCCAGTATCCCCAGCGCAACGCGCTGAAACTCGACCTCGAAGAGCGCGACATCGGAACCGGCGTCTACTACCCGACGACGATCCACAGACAGGGGGCTTACGCCGGCGAGGAGGCCGCTACTCCGGTCGCCGAGCGAGCCACGGATCAAGTGCTCTCGCTGCCGGTCCATCCGGGACTCACGGACGAGGACATCACCACCATCGTCGAGGCGGTCGAGAGACACCTCACTCGCGCCTGGGAGGCGATCGGCGAATGACCGACGAAACCCTCGCCGCCGGCGTCTACGGCGTCGGACAGATGGGAAGCCATCACGCCCGCGTCTACGAGGAACTCCCGAACGTCGATCTGGTGGGCGTCTACGACAACGACCCGGAACAGGCGTCGTCGGTCGCCGCCGACCACGGGACGAGTCCCCGCGACCCCGAGGACCTCTTCGAGAGGGTCGACGTCCTCTCGATCGCGGTCCCGACGGCGTATCACTACGATATCGCCAGCCGGGCGATCGACAGCGGCGTCCACGTGCTCGTCGAGAAACCGTTCGTCGAGACCGACGGACAGGCCGAGACGTTGATCGAGCAGGCCGAAGACAACGGCGTGGTGCTGCAGGTCGGTCACATCGAGCGGTTCAACCCCGCCGTCAGGACCCTTCAGGACGTCGTGCCCGACCTGGACGTGATCGCCGTCGACGCCCGCCGGCTCGGACCGCCACTGGATCGGGACATGGGCACCGGCGTGGCGCTCGACCTCATGCTGCACGACCTGGACGTGGTCCTGGACGTGCTGGACGTTCCGGTCCGAAGCGTGACGGCCGACGGGACCGAGGACGGCCAGTACGTCACCGCCTTGGTGACCTTCGAGGACGGTGTCATCGGGACGTTCACAGCCAGTCGACTCACCCAGCAGAAGATCCGAAAACTCTCGATCACCGCCCGCAGTTGCAAGGTCGACGTCGACTACATCGATCGCTCGGTCCACATCTACCGCAAGTCCTACCCCGAGTTCGTCGAAGAGAAGGGATCGGTCCGGTATCGATACGAGAACCTGATCGAGCAGCCGATGGTCGAGAACGGTGAACCGCTAAAAAACCAGCTCGAATCGTTCACGGCCGCCGTCCGGTCCGGCGAGGAACCGATCGTGACGGGCGAAGACGGACGGCGGGCACTGGCGCTGGCCAACCGTATCGAGGCGCTGGCCGCGGGCGAATCGGAGGTGGCACCAAATGTCACGATCTGAACAGTCGCTGGAGCGGTTGTACGGGTCGGGAGCGACGCCGGACGAACAGCGGCGTGCGTTTACCGGCGGACAGGTACCGGTCGCCGTGTACGGACTCGGAAAGATGGGACTGCCGCTCGCGGCCGTCTACGCTTCCGTCACCGGAAACGTCACCGGCGTCGACATCAGCGAGTCGGTCGTCGAGACGATCAACGACGGTCGCTCGCCCGTCGAGAACGAACCGGGACTGGAGGCGGAGATCGATCGGAACGTCTCCAGGGGAGCACTGTCGGCCACCACCGACGTCGAGGAAGCCGCCGCCGGTGCGAGCATCCACGTGTTGATCGTCCCCACCCTGCTCGACGATCAGGACGTGCCGGATCTATCGACGCTGACGACACTCACCCGAGACATCGGCACGCAGCTCGATCCCGGCGACGTCGTCATCGTCGAGTCGACGGTACCGCCCGGGACCTGTGCGGACACGCTATGGCCGATCCTCCGCCGGACCGTCCCCGATCCCGAGAGCGTCGGGCTGGCGTTCTGTCCAGAGCGGACGATGAGCGGGCGCGCATTGCAGGACATCCGCGGGGCCTACCCGAAGATCGTTGGCGGGATCGACGACGAGAGCACGCGCGTCGCGAAACTCGTCTACGAGGAGATCACGACGAACGACGTCCACGCCGCCCCGGACGCCCGGACTGCCGAGTGTGTGAAGGTGTTCGAGGGGATCTACCGCGACGTCAACATCGCCCTGGCGAACGAACTCGCCACGGTCGCCCCCGAACTCGGCGTGGACGTCCCCGAGGCGATCGAACTCGCCAACACCCAGCCGTTCTGTGACATCCACAGACCGGGTATCGGCGTCGGCGGTCACTGCATTCCGGTGTACCCCTACTTCCTGCTGGACAGCATCGAGACCTCGGCCCCGATCGTGCGCATGGCCCGCCAGATCAACGACAGCATGCCGCTGTACGCGATCGAGCAACTCCGGGAGGCCATGGACGGATCGGATCACCCGCTGTTCGGCGCGAACGTGGCCGTCCTCGGGGTGACCTACCGACCGGACGTCGACGAGGTCCGGTACTCGCCGGCGTTCTCCGTCGTCCGGGATCTGAACCAGCTGGGCGCGAACGTCTACCTCGTCGATCCCGTCTGTTCGGACCTCTCTCCGTTCGAGGGGACGCCGACGAGCGTCGAGAGACTGCACAGACTGGATCTCGACGCTACCGTCCTCGTCACCGATCACAGCGCGTTCGACCGCATCCGGTGGGACCGAATGGACCCCATGGTCGTCGTCGACGGTCGGCAGGCGCTGACCCTCTCGGGTACGGGCCACACCGTCCGAACGATCGGTGACGGCCGCGGGGTGGAGTGATGTACAAGGGCCAGACCGTCGGTGTCGTCATTCCCGCCTACAACGAGGCGGGATTCGTCGGAGAGGTCATCGAGACGGTCCCGGCCTTTGTCGACCGAATCTACGCCGTTGACGACGCCTCGACTGACGATACCTGGGCGGAGATCACCGAACAGGCACAGCGGATGAACGACCGACAGCGGGAACAGTTACTCGTCACGGCCGACGGCGGCGTCAGCTACCGGCAACGCGTCGTGACGGCCAGACACGAACAGAACCGAGGTGTCGGGGCCGCGATCAAGACGGGATATCGCCTGGCCGTCGAGGACAGCATCGACGTCGTGGCTGTGATGAACGCCGACGGACAGATGGACCCCGACATCCTCGATCGGATCGTCGACCCGGTCGCGGAGGGGCGGGCCGACTACGCCAAGGGCAACCGACTCGAACGACCGGAGTACCGGGCGGCGATGTCCCGCTGGCGGCTGTTCGGCAATGCGATCCTGACTCTCCTCACCAAGATCGCCAGCGGCTACTGGGGGATGATGGATCCACAGAACGGGTACACCGCAGTCTCCCGGGAGGCACTGGAGACGATCGACCTCGACGCGGTGTACGACCGGTTCGGGTTCTGCAACGACATGCTCGTCCACATGAACGTCCATCGGTTCCGGATCGTCGACATCGACATGCCGGCGGTTTACGGCGAGGAGACCAGCCACATCGAGTACTCCTCGTTCGTGCCACAGCTCTCGCTGTTGCTGGCACGACAGTTCCTGTGGCGACTCCGGGTTCGCCACCTCGACGACGGTGTCCATCCCCTGGCCGCCTTCTACGGGTTCGGCGTGACCGGGTTGCTGGCCGGGTTCGGCCACGGCGTCCGGTCGCTGTGGAGCGCCGGAGAGAGCGGGCGCACAACCACGTACGGGCTGCTGTTCGGCGCCGTCATGTTGGTCGTCGCGGTCCTGTTCGACCGGCGGGACAACGAGGAGCTGGAGGTCGAGGAATGAAAGTCCTCACTGTCGTCGGTGCCCGGCCGCAGTTCGTCAAGGCCTTTCCGGTCTCCGAACAGCTCAGCCGCCACGAGGAGGTGCTCGTCCACACGGGCCAGCACTACGACGAGATGCTGTCGTCGGTGTTCTTCGAGGAACTCCCGATCCCGGACCCGGCGTACAACCTCGGCGTCGGCTCGGGCAGTCACGCCGTCCAGACCGCTCAGGTCATGGAGCGATTCGACGACGTCGTCGACGAGGAAGCCCCCGACGTCGTGCTCGTCTACGGCGACACGAACTCCACGCTCGGGGCCGGTCTGGTCGCCGCAAAGCGACCGGTTCGGCTCGTCCACGTCGAGGCCGGCGTCCGCAGTGGCGACTGGTCGATGCCCGAGGAGGTCAACCGCGTGCTGGTCGACCAGTGTGCGGATCTGCTGTGTGCCCCCACCGATCGAGCCGCCGAAACGTTGCGAGCCGGCGACGTCCGGGGCGATGTCGTCGTGACCGGCGACGTGATGTACGACGCGCTGCTGGCGGTCCGGGAGCACGCACTGGAGCACTCCGCGATCGTCGATAGCTTGGGACTGACCGGGGAGTCGTACGTCCTCGCGACGGTCCACCGCGAGCGAAACACCGACTCCGAGGATCGCCTGCGGTCGATCGTCGAGGGACTCGCGAGCGTGTCGGCCACGGTGGTCCTGCCCGCCCACCCCCGTACGGTCGCAGCACTCGAGGAGTACGGTCTCTACGAGGAGGCGGCCTCGGCACTGGAACTCGTCGATCCAGTGGGCTACCTGGACTTCGTGGCCTTGCTTTCGGGCGCAGAGCGGGTCGCCACCGATTCGGGCGGCGTCCAGAAGGAGGCGTTCTATCTCGACCGTCCCTGTGTGACGCTCCGGGAGACGACCGAGTGGACCGAGACGGTCGAGACCAGCTGGAACGTCCTCGTCGGTGCCGACCCGGCGGCGATCAGGACAGCACTCACACGCCCGCTTCCGAACCCCGCAGCGAAGCCGACGCTGTACGGTGGCGGGAAAGCGGCGGAGCGCGTCGTCCGGGCGCTGAGCCATCCATCCGCTGCCACCGCAGACGATGATTGACGATCACCCCTTTGCGCTGTGTCTCACGCACGACGTCGATCGGCCGTACAAGCGGTTCCACCAGGCGCTGTATTACACACTCGCGGAGCGGTCGATGGATCACCTGCGGTCGTTTTTCGCCCGGGAGAACCCCTACTGGCAGTTCGAGGAGATCATGGCGCTCGAAGACGACCTGGGCGTTCGGTCGGCGTTTTACTTCCTCAGCGAGCCGGGCCCCTTCGCCAGCGGCGACCCCCTTGACTGGGTCCGACCCGACACCTGGATCCAGCAGCTCGGTCGGTACGATCCGACCGACGACGACATCGCAGCAGTGATCCGGGAGCTCGACGACGGCGGGTGGGAGGTCGGTCTCCACGGCTCGTATCACTCCGGAGACGACATCGAGCGTCTGCGTCAGGAGAAAGAGCAACTGGAGGACGTGCTCGGCCACTCGGTCCGCGGCGGTCGCCAGCACTACCTCCGGATGAACACGCCCGAGACCTGGCAGATCCAGGCCGAACTGAGACTGGAGTACGACTCGACGCTCGGATCCAGCACCGACTACGGCTTCGTGTACGACTACGGGCTCGTGAAACCGCTCTCGGAGTCGTTCACCGTGTTCCCGCTGACGCTGATGGAACAGACGCTCCCCGATCCCGCGTCACGACCCCAGGCGGCCTGGCAGGTGTGTGCGGATCTCGTCGCCGAGGCGCGCGAGAACGATGCCGTGATGACGGTGCTGTGGCACCCGCGATATTTCAACGAACGGGAGTTCCCGGGTTATCGACGGCTGTACCGTCGATTGATCGAACACGCTCAGGACGTCGGCGCGTGGATCGGGCCGCCGGCGGCACTGCTCGATCACCTTGACGAGTCCACTCCGGGGACGACACGCTCGTCGCTGGCGGCGGGCACGGAAACCCGGTAGTCCGCAACCGGAGAGACGGACCACCCGAGCGAGACGCACTCGTCTGGACAGGATCGTCACCGGGCGCAGACGTATCGGATAGTAGCACCTATAGGGAAATAATTATATTGATCTATAATAAATAATATCGTATGGCCAATCCCGAAAAGACCGATCGAAGAGCCGCCAGTAGCGACAGCTCACGATTGTCCGAGGATCGGTTCTACGACGCGCTCTCGTCGGTCCAGCGACGCCGGGTGCTGTATCACTTGCTCGAAGAAGGGGAGACCCCGATCGAGGAACTCGCCACTGTTCTCACGGGGTGGGTGGCCACCGAAAGAGGAACGATGGGCACCCCTGCCGATCACACAACGCACCATCTCGCGCTCCACCATATCCATCTACCGCTGCTCGCCGAGGCAGGCCTGGTAGCCTGGGACCGCGAGAGCGGGGCAGTTACACCCGAGTCGCTCGAACCTCTCGTCCGGGATATCGTCCGCCGGAGTGTCGAAGCCAGCCGTTCGTAACGATGTTCGAGTCGTACTTCCAGGAGTTCCAATCCACTGATTGTCGGCTCACTGTCTATCGAAGCGGTGGGCCAACCGACATCGAGGAGTGGTTCGACGCACACGGCGTCACCGTCGAGCACCGCCACCTGCCTCCGGGCGGTCCGGACCCGTTCGTCGTCCTCGAGGCGGACGGCGAGTTCGTGGGATCACTGGGAGTCACGGCACTCGAAGGGTTGCTCGAACCGCCGCTCGTCCGGCCGACCGAGCGCGAGGAAGTCGCAACGGGTTACAGCGCCATGTTCGATCTGATCGACGACACGCTGGTCAGGGGAATGACTCGACGCGAACTGCTCGCGGTCAGTCGGGAGATCGAAGACCGCGCCTATCGCGTCGGAGGCGGGACGCTCCGGGTGAGCTTCCAGACGCTCTCGACGTTCGAGTCCAAGGCCGACGTGTATCGAACGCTCGCGACCGAGACGGACCTCGACATTCATATCTACGGCGTCGCCGACTGGAAACCACCGGAGATCCAGGAAGTTACCTACCACGGCCAGCCAGCCGAGAGGATCGACCGCCACTGGGTCCTCGCGTTCGACGGCGGTACTGACGTGACGCAGGCCTGTGGACTGCTCGCACGGGAACAAGCGAACGGATACGACGGGGTCTGGACCAACGATCCCGAGCAGGTCGCGGAGATCGCGACGACCCTCGCCGAGGGTGGCGCTGGCAAATAAACAGGATCGGTTCTTCCCCCGACGCAGTCGTGACGACGTCACCCGGGCAGAGTCTCCGCGCCCGCAAGTAGCCGATTCATTACTAACTGGAATAGCCGCTGTAAGTCGAACAGGGCTTCAATGCAGACTGATACTGAGTCGGGCTCCGACCGCTCCGACGTGCAGGTGCCGGTCCATCGCGAGCGTGACACTCCAGGGGACAGCCCCCCGAGAGTGCTGCTGCTCGACGGTGACTACGACAACACGCTCGCTGTCGCGAGAGAACTATCCGAGGACCTCAATGCCCGGATAATCGGGACTGGCACGACTCGATACAGTCGACTCTTGCGGTCGAACTACTGTGATATCGGCGAGGTCGTTCCAGCCCCCGGCGAAGCTGAGTATACCGACGCGCTACTCGAACTGATGGACAAACACCGGCCGCAGATCGTCTTGCCGGTCGGATACGACTCGATGGCGGCCGTCGATTCGATCCGATCGGAGATCCCGGACGCGGTCGAGTTCTGTCTCCCGCCGTCGGAATCGTTTCACGTCGCCGTCGACAAAGCCAGAACGTTACAGCGAGCGCGGCGTCTCGGGATCCCCGTCCCGACCGACTATTCGGATACTGCCGAGGAACTCGATGAAAGCGGACGCCCGACTCCCGCCGACACGCTCCCGTTTCCGGTGTTTCTCAAGGCCAGACGCGAGAACGGAACCATGACGACGGCCCGTGTCGACGAGCCGGCGAATTTCTGGACGGCCTACGACGGAATCGCTGCCGAGGCCTCCGGCGGAAACGTGCTGGTCCAGGAGTACATCGACGGACCCAACGTGACCTTCGGCTGTGGCGTGCTCTGTCTCGACAACGAGATCGAGTTGCTGGTCAGTCACCAGGAACTCCGTTCCGTGCCGCGCCACGGCGGTAGCGGGACCCATCTCCGTCTCGTCGGGAACCCGACGATCGAAGCGAAAACGGCAGCGTTGCTCCGCGATATCGGCTGGAACGGGATCGCCCTCGTCGAGTTCAGACAGCGATCCGACGGCACGTACGTGCTGATGGAGATCAACCCGAAGTTCTGGGCCTCCTACGCGCTGGCCAGCCGGTTCGGCTACCGGTTCGTCTCGACAATGGTCGCCAGCGTCCTCGACCTCGACGTATCCCGCCCGGTCGGTACCCCACAGCAAACTGGGGAGATGGTGTTTCCCCTCCGTGAACTCCAGCAGTACGTTCGGAATCGGCGTAACGAGCGCCTGCTCGACTGCGTCGGGACGATCATGGCGGCCGACGCTTGCTGGGACATCGACACGTCAGATCTCGGTGCCTGGTTGACGCCGCCGGCCAGGGTGCTCCGGAAGATACCCACACTCCCCGGAAACCGACGAGCGGAGCGGACGCTCTCCGGGTCCGAGCGAGCAACAGCACTCACCGAAAAATAGGGACAACAACATATGGATGGAACGCAGGTCTCACCGTCAGAAGAAACACACGCCGTCTCGAACGACGTCGTTCACCTCTGCCGAGACGTGCTCGCGTATTCGCGCGAGCGAGACTACACCGGCTGGGATTACGTCGACGGATTGAGTAGCGAGTTCCTGCAGCGACTCCCCGTCGAGAACAAGTACCTCAATCTCGCCGTCCAGGAAGGCATCAAGCGTGCGCCCGTCAATCTGCGCCCGTACTTTCGCGTCGAACAACGGCGCAGCTACCTTGGGGCAGCGCTGTTCGCGATGGCGAACATCGACATGTACAGGCTCACCAGGGATGACCGATACGCCCGGGAAGCGACGGATCTCGTCTCCTGGCTGGACAGCGAGCAAGTCGAGGGGTTCAGTGGCTACGCGGGCGGCGGTCACCGACACCCGATCCAGAGTCTGGGACGTGACACGGCCTCGACGCCCGGGGAGAGCTCAGGCGTCGTCTCGGCGACGCTCGGCGCGGAGGCGTTCCTCCAGTACGACGAGATATTCGATGCACCCGAATACGCCGAACTCGCGCACTCGGCCGCCGAGTTCGTCATCGAAGACCTCGATTACACGGCGGTCGATGAGGGTTCACATATCAATTATATTCCAAGAGATACGGATGCGTACACGCTCAACGCCAACGCACTGGGTGCTCGCCTGCTCGTGAACCTGTACGCACGGTTCGACGAGGATCGATTGCTCGACGCCGCGAGAGAGATCATGGATTACGTCGCCTCGAAACAGGCCATAAACGGCGGCTGGATGTACATGGACCCGCCCTCGGCGTCTCACCTCTCAATGGACAACTTCCACAACGGGTTCATTATCGAATCGCTCCTGCGCTATCGGGAAGTGACTGGCTCGGACCGGTACGATCCGACGATCCAGCGTGCCCGGGAGTTCTACCGGGAGCAGCTGTTCGAGCCCGACGGCGCCCCGAACTGGGACGAATCGAGCACGTACCCGCGAGACATCCACGCGGCCGCGCAGGGGATCATCGTGTTCACCGAACTGGGCGAGTTCGCGTTCGCCCGCCGGATCATCGACTGGGCGCGGGACACGCTCTACGCCGGTAACGGACAGTTCTACTACCAGAAGCGGCGATTCTACACGAAACGGTTCACCCTCATGCGGTGGTGTCAGGCCTGGATGGCCTACGCGCTCTCGACGTACGCCACAGCGAACGAACCCACCCGGTAGCCGATTGGGAGTTCCCACTCGGCAGGAATCGTGGACGGGGGTTTTATCATTTTGCGGGTTACAAGCGTTTATTATGGGAGCCACCGATCTGGCGGAGCCTGCCACAATTGGGGTTGTAAACGCCGTTGCCGAGACGAAGGGCGTTTCGCCGGAAGAACTCGCGCCGCTTGCGGACGTCATCGATCCGGATGCACTCGAAGCGCTGTTCGGGTCTCCGTCGGATCATCGACAAGAGTTCCGGTTCGAGTACGAAGGTTGCACTGTGATCGTAACGAACGACACAGAAGTCACAGTGCGTGCACACGCCGACCTACACGCTGAAAACCCGCCGACCAATTGATTCGCTCGGGAGAGATCGCCCAGCAGCGGCCGTGAAAGCTGGAGCTACAGCAACTGGCTCTCGACGAGACGCTTGACGCCGACGACAGCCGGGAGCGGGTCGTCGGCGTGGAAGTCGTCGAAATTCGGCGTCTCGGCGAACGAAACGAGTATCTTCAACAGTTCAATAGGCGGTGACGGGCGCTCGACGAACGGCGACTGTTCCTGGAACAGGCTGCGGAAGTATTTCATCTCCCCGTATAGCGTGTGGGTTCCGACGCCGGTCTCGTAGTCGCTATCGATCTCGTCCGAGCGTCCCTGCGACTGGAGCCAGTAATATACCGGAAAGTCCGCCCCCGCCTGGATCGCACAGTTGGTCGACTGCCACAGCCGTGGGTTGATCTCGATGAATTTGAACTCCCCCGTTCGGGCGTCCTCCATATATTCGATACAGGCGAGCCCGTGCCACTCGAGGCTGTCGAGCAACGCCCGCCCAGTCGATTCGAGTTCCGGGATGTCCACCGATTTCCGGTAGACACCGCCGCCGTGGGTGTACGAATCGCCGCGGATCTGTCGGTGCTGGAACGTCGCCAGCGCGTCGCCGTGATCGTACAGTGCGCCGAAGACGTACTTCCCGGCGCTGTGGATGTACTCCTGAACGACCGGTTCGTGGTACATCGCCTCCCTGATCGCGTCGGTGTCCGGGACCGTCCCGTCCCGAACGAACTCGACCGTTTTCACTGTGCCGGGGATCACACTCGTATCTTGACCGAGATATTCGTCCGCCAGGAGGTTGTACCGGGCTTTGATTATCAGGTCGGAGTTCCAATCGTCCACGTCGTCGAGCAACCGCGTCTCCGCCGTCGGGACGCCGGCTTCCCGGGCTGCTTCTGCCAGACGGAGTCTGTCGTGACAGAGCCGCAAGGTATCGAACGACGGGACGACGAGATCGACGTACTGTTCGAACTCCGATCTGTATTTGGCAAAGACGTACGGGTCCTGGGGCCGTATCGGGAGGATCGTATCGACGTCCGGTCTGGCGGCGATCCCGACGAGCGCGTCCTTGTACGCCTCCAGGTCCTCCGAGATTGGAGGAATCGATATCGATTCGTCACAGCTCCGTGACGCAGCAGCGGGAAGATCATCGTACTCTGATGCGACGACCGTGTCGAGGCCAGCACGTGACAGCGACCGCACACAGGAGTAACTCTTCCCGGGATCGATGCCAGCAGGCACGACGACTGTGTTCTGATTCTGCTCCGGCTTTTCCATAGGCGATCGTACACGACTTCGCCCCATTAGTATGGACTTGATACCACACAGACGGCTGTTCCAGAGCATCGTACGATTACTGTCGTCGGGCGATCGATCCAAAGCAGTCGCCGATCCGAAACATCGTCTGTGTGAGACTCCGTCCGTCGTTTCGGCGGACGCGTCACTTCCGATGTTTGTACATCCTGGCTGCAAGTGAGCCGAGCAAGGAGGCGCGTTCGATCCCGTAGAAGGGTGTCAGTTTCGGTCCGAATTTCGACTTGTAGCGGTTGATACGGGGGGTGTTCGCGCCGACGAGATCGTACGTCGTGCAGCCGATCTCCCGCCCGGCACACAGCACTTCCCAGTCCAGCACGTCGTTGACCGGGAAGTCTCGATCTGCGTCGGGTTTGACACCACCCTGCCAGCGAGCAATGGTGTCGCCGAACTCCACGGCCAGGATGCCGCCGACGAACGATCCGTCGAGACGGCAGGTGAAGGGGCGGATCGTGCCATCGGGTGTTTGCTCGTACAGGTCCCGGACGAACGAGGGTGTCACGTCGTAGGGAACGTCCTGGGCCGCATAGCGCGAGCGGACCTGCTCGACGATCCGGTCGATCGCCTCCGGCCCCCGTTCGTCGATGTCGTAGTCGGCCGCCGCGGCGTCCCTGATGTTGGTTCGGGCGTCCCGACTGAACCGATCGAGGAGGACCGACTCCGGGCCGGTGATGTCGACGTGGTAGGTGTAGGACGGGGACGCCGTGCAGTCGTTCCAGGTGAACGGGCGGACGTCCGGGTATCCCGGCGTGGTCCGGGCGTGGATGTAGCTGGGGCCGATACGCTCGTCGATCCACTCCAGGACGCCGTCGATGAACGCCCGCTGGCGCCGCTCGGTCTTTCGCTGCGTGAGTTTGTCCATGTTGAGCAGCCCGGGACCGAGATAGACGATCCGGAGCCCCGGAGGCGGGGAGAAGACTGCCGTTATCGGCCCGTAGCGCCGTTCGAATACCGGGAAGACGCCCACAGGCTCCTGGCCCTTGTATCCGATCAGCCGGTGGACAGTGCTGTCGGCGTGTCTCGCGATGACGGCCAGCGCCTCCCACTGGTGCATCGCGTCGGTGTAGCGTGCACGCTCGGCGAGGGCGTTCCACTCTGCAGGCGTCATGTCGTCCGCGTTCGTGATATCGATTGTCATTCTATGTAGCCCAGATCTGTCAGGCGTTGCTCGACGGTCGCGTCGTCGGTCGTGGTCCGCGTGGTCCGCTGTGGGTCGGGATAGTCCTGCCGGCCGACCCCCTCGACGATCCGCAGCACCGTCCCGTCCATCCGTCGGTCGGCCGGGACATCGAACGTCGCGAGGACGGTCGGCGCGATATCGAGCAGCGTCGCCCCCTCGAGCGACCGGCTCGCGTCGATCGCCTCGCCCCGGGCGGCGACGAGACCGTCCATCTTGTGGTTCCAGGGTTCGGTCGGCCGGCCGAACACCGAGCCCCGGATCGCCGCCGACAGGAAGTGCTCGAATCCCGCCGGGACGAGGACGATGTCCACTGCCCGCTCGGTCTGTGGCCCCTCAAACACCGCTTCTCGCGGCAGAACCGCCTCGAACAGGGAGGCCCCGTCGGGAGATTCGACCTCGCGGAGCGCCGCGATCAACCCGGAACGGACGACCTCGTACTCCGCGGGCGGGACGACGCCGTCCGGTTCGCGCCCGACGAGATTCAGGCGGATCCCGCACTCGGTTCTGGAACGCATGTACGCGACCGAGTTCGGGAAGTCGACCCGCTCGGTGCCGGATCTGATCACGCTCGTCGGTACCGCGCGAGCAACCGTCTCCGCGAGGCCGACGCGCTCGAGTGCGTGACCGATCCGCTGACTCGTGAGCCCGAGGCGAGCGGCCGTACTGACCGTGGCTTCCAGTGCTCTGTCCCGCACCGCGGCCACCCGTCGAGTCGCCTGCTCCCGGCGCGGCAAATCTATCGCGTCCCCGCCGGATTTCAGCTCGCTGTCACGCACTGTCGACCAGGTCGGCATCCCGTCACCGCCTGCAACGGTCCGAACGTCCCCGCGCCCGGCGAGGAAGTCATTGGCGCGGAACTCGACGCCCGCGAGCGGTCCCATCCCGTGGTCGCTGACGACGAAGACGTTGTCCGGATCGCAGGCGGCCAGTGCCAGCTGTATTTCGGTGTCGACCGCGCGGTAGATCGCCTCGATGGTCTCCCAGTCGTCCGGCCGATCGTGAAAGACCGTGTCCGTCACCTGGAACTGCAGGAAGCCGAAGTCCGGGTCGAACCGATCGGCGAGGTAGCGAAACGCCGCGCCCCGGGAGGAGACGGCGGCCGTGTATCCGCTCTCGTCGCCGGACCCGTCGGGATAGACCCGATAGGACCCGATCGCGTCTTCCAGTTCATCGAAGAGACCGACCGGATGGCACGTCGGGGATTCCGGGGCCATATACCCGGGCACCAGCGCGCCGTCGAACGCGGTCGGCGGATGTGTCACCGGGACGTTTACGACGACGCTACGGAAGCCGTGACGGTCGAGCAACTCCCAGATCGGTCGTTCCCGGCAGTGGGTGGCATTGACGACGTCCCACTCGTATCCATCGAACGACAGGAAGTCGAAGATCCCGTGTTTGCCCGGATTCATCCCCGTATAGAGGGAGGGCCACGCGCTGGGTGTCCAGGGAGGCACCTGTGATGTTAGGGGGGCATCGACACCGGTCTCGAATACTGAGCGAAGCGTCGGGACCGCGTCCTCGGGGAGTCTATCGAGAACGCTGTGACACGCGGCGTCGAGACCAAAGACGACCGTCCGCACGCCGCCATCCCGAGTATCCATAGCGGAAGAGGACCGCACGCGGCTATTGTTATGGCTTTGCTTACGAGACACCGCTCAGAAACAGCAGAATAGAGCTGCGGATAACGACTGTATACTAATACGCGGATACGGCTTGCATGTCACCATGGCAGACAGGCAAATCGGTTCGCTAACCAGACGAACCGTTCTGGGCGCGACCGGTGCACTGATGGTTGGCGGGACCGCCTTCGGGACGAGCCAGGTCAATGGCGCAGCAGGGACGTTCGTTCTCGAGCAGGGCGAGGAGTGCCTCCCGATCACGCCCCTGCGCGGAGACGAAACGGCCGAGGACCTGTACGACTGGCGAAAGGCACAGACCCAGTACAGCTCTGCCGGCACGACCGACCTCCAGCGTGACGATACGAGTATCCTCTTCCTGTATCGAGACCCTCAGGGCGAGCACTATCTCGTCGTCGTTCACGACAGATACGACACTGACCGTTCCGGGAGTCAGTACGGCGGTGGTTCGGCCACGTTCCGGTTCAGCGGCCCGGATTCGGGACAGTGGGTCGTCACCGACGACCTGTACTCGGGCTCGGCGAACTACGACAGGTGGGCGCTCGATCAGGACCCTCAGCAGATCGACTGGACCTGGGACGACTTCCGGACCGACGGCGGCGTGTACGGTCCGCTGGGCGATTCCTTCGAGGTGACGATCGATCCGGCGTTCAACGAGGACGCAGCGCTGTTCGACCAGCACTACGGGGGTCAGATCACCGACTGGCAGGTACTCTCGGGGGATCGGTCGGATCCCGATCGGACCTCGATATCGATGGACGAGCCGATCCGGATCCATGCGGGTCGCTGCGAGGACGAGCCACAGTCGGGCCAACTCGACGTCAGGATCCCTCAAGGCCGCGTTAACCCACGCAGTCGCGGGCTACTCGCTGTCGATCTCTACTCGACCGACACGCATCCGGTCGAGGACGTCAACCCCGGAACCATCCGCACGCAGTCTAACGGTGTTCGGCCCGTCAAGATACGCCGCCAGTCAAACCGGGACGGAGTCGTCCGGCTGTTCTTCCGGCTGTCGGACGTAGACCTCACGGGCGAGGAAACCGCGACGATCCGGCTCGAAGCCGAGACCGCTGCCGGCGCCCACGGGACCGGATCGGCGACCGTCCGACTGGTTCCTCAGCCGCAACGGGGACGGGACGAAGCCGACGGGAATCGTTCGGGCCGTAGCGAAGACGATGGCGATGATGCGAAGGATAACGGCGATAACGAACGACGCGGGCCTCCCGACCACGCGAGCGCGAACGGTCGAAACGGTGACGACGGCCGCGGAGGCCCACCCGGGGGACCTGGCCGACGCGATCGCTGATGGTGACCTTGTATGTCCGTGCCAGGTCGGTCGCGGGATCGTTCAGCCCCATCGGCGATGCGGATCGCTGTAACTATCTGCAGGGACGACAGTCACGGCATCGTCGTCGGAGTTCCGAACCCAGCGCATACCGTCTGCTGTACTCGTGTGAGTGACGTCGTCACCCCCGAATGGCGACTGTCCGCACGAAGTGACAGCCAGCAGTATCAAACGCAGCCGATACCACAGTACTAGGCCATGGAAATCAAACGAGTTGCGCTGGACGAGTGGGGACAACTGCTTCCAGCATCCGGGTTCGAGGTGTTTCACACCCCGGAAGCGCTGTCAGTTCTCGACGCCCACACGAGCGGAGACTTGCAGTTGTTCGGCGGTTTCAAAGGTGAATCCCCGGTCGCCCTGTTGCCGGTGTTCGTCCGCGAACTGTCGGTCGGTCGAGCCATCTTCTCCCCGCCGCCGGGGATGGGCGTGCCACGTCTCGGGCCGATCGTCATGCCCAACAGCCCCAAGCAGAGCAAGCAGGAAGCGGTCACGCGCGCGTTCGTCGAAGGCGTGATCGAGGAACTCGACGCGAACGACCCGCTGTCGCTGCTCAGAATGCAGTGTAGTCTGTCGTTCACTGATCCCCGTCCCTTCCACTGGGAAGACTTCCACGTGGAACCGGCGTTCACGTATCTAGTCGACGTCGACAAGCCGGATATCGAGACGGTCCTCGAGTCGTTCAGCCGGAGCCGCCGCCGAGAGTTTCGGCGAGCGGCCGAGACGAAGCTCACGGTGACACGAGAGGGCATGGATGCCGCGGAGCGGATCGTAGATCACGTCGGTAATCGGTACGACGAGCGCGACGACATCGGACAGGTCGCGTGGCCGTACGTTCGGGATCTGCTCGATGCACTCCCGGATCGTTCGAGAGTCTACGTCGTCCGAAATCCCGCGGGAGAGTACCTCAGCGGCATCGTCACGCTCGCCTCGGACGACAGGGTGTACTTCTGGCAGGGGGGCGTCAGTGAAAGCTACGAAACAACCGACGACGGTGACGGTGTCACGGTTAGCGTGAACTCGCTGGTACACCGGACGATCATCGAGGACGTCCTGACGGACTCAGAGTTCTCGAATGTCGACTACTACGACCTGGTCGGTGCGAATACCCGTCGACTGTGCGCGTACAAATCGAAGTTCGGCGGGCAGCTATCCCCGTACTATGTCGTCGAATCGTCGGGCATGAGCACGACACTCGCGAAAGCAGGCTACCGGTTTCTGACCCGCCACCGGTAGCTATCGGAACTAGCGTGGCAATCCATGGCGGGAAGCCGACGCCCGGTCGGAGTGGGAATTCCTCAGACTGGCGACGCTAATCCCAGTACTGGAAGGACGCGGCCGGCAACTGCTGGCGTTTCCGTGGCGGTTCCTGGCCGCTAACACGGAAGTGTTCTGCGAGCGCGTAGGCCATCCAGGCCTGACACCACCGCATCAGGGTGATCCGCTGCGTGTAGAAGCGATGCTTCCGGAAGTAGTACCGCCCATCACCGACGTAGAGGTTGTCGAGGACCCACTGAATGACAGTCCGTGCCCTATCGAACTCTCCGGCGTACGTGAACACGAGGATCCCCTGGGTGGCCGCGTGGATGTCTCGCGGGTACGCTGTGGACTCGTCGAAGCGCGGCGCGCCGTCGGCATCGAACAGTGACCGGTAGAACGACAGCGCCTGATCGAGCGTGTCCGTGTAGCGAGAGTCGTCGGCGACCTCGGCGTGTCGCTGGAAGGACTCGATAACGAATCCGTTGTGATGAGAGTCCATCGAGAGATGAGACGCATCGGCCGGGTCACGATAGTACCACCCGCCGCGGTCGGTCTGCAGTCCAGCGATGTGATCCAGCAGGGCCGTCGCCCGATCGAGATGCGTCTCGTCGCCGACGGCCACGTAGAGGTCCAGAAACAGGCGGGCACCGAGCGCGCCGGCGTTGATCGTGTAGTGATCGCCGTGGTTCAGGTGATAATCGATGACAGCGCCGTCCTCGACCTCGCGGTAGTCGAGGTCCTCGACGACGAACCGGGCGGCACTGCGAGCCGCCTGTAGATAGCGATCCCCGAGGTCCGCATTCGAGAGCAGTGCCCGAACAGCGTAGGACGTCGACACCACGTCCGGATCAGTTGGGTCCCCGATTCGTCCATTGAGATGCTGCAATCGGTGCTGGTGTCCGCCGCAGAACCCGCTGTATCCTGGACACTGGTTATCGAGAAGCCAGTCCAGCAGACGAATCGTTTCCGCTCGCACGTCGAGATCTGTGTACTCGCCTGCCCCGCTGGTGAGCTGGTAGAGCGCTCGGTTGGCCATCGCGAAGAGGGCCGTTCCTTTGAAGTTGCGGCGCTGTTCGACCAAAAGCAGCGGCCTGAGGTTGATCGGCGGTCGCTTGACGATCTCCTGGAACGCGATGTTCAGCCACTTGCTCTCGATAGGTAGTGCCTGCAGGAGTCGACTACTCATCCCATCCCCGTAGTCCCAGCCCGTGTAGTTGCGGCGGCGACTGTACGCCAGTGTCTTCCGAAGTAATGAAGCTACTTCCCGGTCCGTGAGATGGGGCCCTGCAGCTGATGCATCGATTGCGGTGACTCGAGCACGCTGGTTGGTCATCTGTGTGGACGCCCCACGGGACGAACTGCGCACGAGAGAACGACGGTGTGAGTCATATGAGAGACATCTCGGCCTGGCCTGAATTGGTAATATTCGTATTACCAGCGAACGGGTGCTCTGAACAGGCCGGGTATACTAAAAGCGTTGGGGGACCAACCAATTGGTTCTCGGTAGTATGCCAGAAACGTATACCTATGAGGGTTGGGATACGGCCGCTCGGTGGTAGAGGGTTGACTAGAGGAAGTGGAAAGTGGACTAGGAGTCCCATACTGGGGTATCGATGCAGGGGCACAGCTGAAACAGAGGGGACGCAATCGCATGACATCGGAACGAACGCGCACGACGATCGGCGAATCGAGTCTGAACGATTTAGACGCGAGAAGAACGGCTCTGCAGAGGGGATTCGATGAGTAGTATTGGCCAGGCTACCAAAGAGGCGCTGGAAGATGCGACACCGAGTGTCGACTCCGAAACGAGCGAGATTGAAGACGAAACGCTGGTCGAGGAGCCGGCCGAGCCAGCACCTGATCTCTCGGTCGACGTCATCTTCGAGGTGCTCAAGAACGAGCGCAGGCGGCGAGTGATCCAGTACCTGCAAGCGAACGACGGTCCCGCGGAACTCGGGACTGTCGCCGAACACATCGCGGCGCTGGAAAACGACAAGGAAGAGTCGGCGATCTCCTACGACGAGCGCAAGCGCGTCTACGTCGGCCTGTATCAGTGCCATCTCCCGAAGATGGACGACATGGGAGTCATCGACTTCAACCGGGCACGCGGTCGGATGGAACTGACAGATCAGGCACGTCACCTCAATCCGTACCTCCAGGGGCCCGTGTCACGCCGCCCGTGGTATCACTACTACGGTGTGATCGTACTCGGCGGTCTGGGGATGTACGCCGCGGTGCTCGCGCAGATCGCGCCGTCGATACTGACGCCACAGGTGGTGCTCGGCGGCGTACTCGCCGCGACGGCCGTGTGTACGGTCTTTCACTCGCTCGACGAAACGGCACAGGACGCCCCGGACCTATCGCTGCAGTCGTGATGGGGGCCGGTGTACGCCAGTCCGGGGCCGACTGCCGCACGGAAGGCGGCCATCTGGATGAAAACGCCGGTCATGTCGCCGGTCGACCCGGAAGGGCGGTCGGTCGTCGACGTCACTCTCGGTGTCGATCGAAGTGTTGCTGGAGCCAGATCTCGAGCGTCGTGAGTGCGCTGATCGCGTTCATGTCGGCTCCGTCGCCCAGTTGTTCCCGGTAGGAGGCGACCGCCTCGTCGTCGATAAACGGTCGTTCTCCGACGGCGTCGAGGAGGTCGTCGATCTTCGTCCGGAACTCCTCGTGGGTGTTGTACCACGTCTCGGTCCTGCTGCTTGCGCTTCCGTAGGTCGGCCTGGACAGCAACTGTGCGATTGCGGTCGCGGTGTAGAACCCGATCACGTGGAGGGGGTACGGCATGGAGGGCTTCAGCCGCGACCGCTCATAGGGGATCTCCGCGAGATCGGCATTGAGCGTGCGGATCAGCTGGATCTTCGGTTCGACGAGACCGTAAATGAACTCCCCGTCCGAGAACGGGAGCGCCCCCATCCGCCAGGAGACGGGGAGTTTCGCAGCCTTCGACAGGAACTCCCCGTCGGCGTAGGGGACGCGCGTTCCGACCTGATTCCGCGCGACGGGATTGCTCGCGTGCGCGAGACGCGGGAAGTAGTTCTGGTAGTGGGCGTCGACGATTCCCTCGGTGAGCGTCGGTTCGTCGATCCGGCGGGCTTCCTTGCGGAACGAGCCCAGCGGGTCCACCGGCACGGCCAGCAGGTCTTTGACTGCTTCGGCCGTCAGGGTCGCCTCGCTCGCGTACATCGACTCGACGAGCGACGACGGTTCAGTCAGGTGGTGCCGGCAGAGATGGTGGCCGGCGAACGACCCCGCGATACCCTCTAGCATGATGTCCGGGTCGCGGTCGTCGATGTTGAACGTGGCGGTGAGGTTGAGCAGCGTGTTCCACTTCAACATTCCATCGGTGACGGAGACAGCCTTCTCCAGCACCGGGGTAAACTGCTCGACCGTTAGCGGAACCGTCTCGTTATCGAGACCGAGTACCTCGGCCGTCTCCGCGGCTAACCGGAGATTGACCCCACCGCCGGGATTCGCGTCGTAGGTGTACGTCACCAGGGACTCGAAGGCCCCGTCGTCGGCGCGAGCGAGTTCGTTCGCCGTTGCTCGACTGTCGAGGCCGCCCGACAGCCACAGCCCGACGTCGCCTGCCATCGTGTTGACTGTCCGTTCGGCCGAGCGCTGGTAGGCGTTCGTCCACTCGTGGCGGTACTCGTCGGTCGGCTTCGCCGGCCTGTAGTCGGGCTTCCAGTATCGTCGCTCGTCGGTCTCTCCCGCTCGATACTCGATGACCGTTGCGGGATGGACTGCGTTGACCCCCTCCAGAAGCGTCGTGTCACTCCACATGTGACCCATGAGCAAGAGGTCGCTAACGCCCTGGGTATCGATCGCCGCCTCGTCGAGATATCCCAGGAACGGTGCCAGCCTGGACGCGAAGGCGAAGCCTCGCTCGGTCGTGTAGAGGGGGATCCGACTGCCGATCTTGTCGGTCGCGAGAATCACTCTGTCGTCGGCGGCGTCCACACAGGCGATCGTAAACGGTCCGTCAAGCGCTCGAAGCGTCGCCTCCGGGGAGCGAAGGAGTCGCTCGAATATCTCCTGGTCGTCCCAGCCCAGCGCGTCACGGTTCGAGACCGCGCCGTCGATCACGCCCGCGGCCTGCCCGTCGCCCCAGAAGGTGTATCCGTTGGGGTCTTTCTCACCGTGATGCTGGAGCGCGAGGCCGTGCTCGCCGGCCTCGAACCGCTCTGTCTCGTACCACGGCTCCTGTGGCAGTGTCTCGACCATCCCTTCCAGCTGTGCCTGATCGACGGTGCCGCCGACGATTCCGGTCATTGGGAGTACAATACCCGGACCAACCAATCAGTATACGCTCGCTACCTGTCGAGACAGTCAGATTCTCAGTCTATAACGAAGTATCCGCCGCCGTCACTCACGGTCGGTAGATCGATCCTCATGGTTGCCAACCACCGGTCGCCCGTCGGGCGACAGCACGCGAGTCCCCCGACAGACAGCGTCGCGGCCGCCGGGCTCGCGGCGCTCGAGTACGCTGCCCGACGGGAGTACACCGGCTGGGACTACGCCGACGGCATGAGCAGTCGCCTCCGGCAGGCGCTCCCGTTCAACAACCGATGGGTAAACCTCGCCTTCCAGGAGACGATCAAGCGCAGTCCCGTCAACGTTCGCCCGCTGTTTCTGGTCGAACAGCGCCGCAACTTCAAGGGAACGGCCCTGTTCACGCTGGCACATCGGGAGTTCGACCGCACGTCGCTCGATGGCGACTCGTTCGACCACGCGCACGAGGCGACTCGACTAGCCGACTGGCTGCTCGACAACCAGTGTCCAGGCTACAGTGGGTTCTGCGGTGGACACCGCCACGAGAACCAGCACCTCGACCACCGGACGTTGCCGACCGAGCCCGACGTCGTGTCGACCTCCTACGGCGTCAAGGCACTGCTCGCGGCGGCCGAGTACGATCCGGAATACGCGGAC
Source organism: Halapricum hydrolyticum (assembly GCF_025517535.1). Lineage (NCBI taxonomy): Archaea > Methanobacteriati > Methanobacteriota > Halobacteria > Halobacteriales > Haloarculaceae > Halapricum > Halapricum hydrolyticum. The sequence continues at coordinate 63,748 of NZ_JAOPKC010000012.1, read as the reverse complement.
GTCGCACGCACGGCTGAGGCGTTCTTGCTCGAGGACATGCACTACCGCGAGGTCGAGGACGGCGCGAAGATAGACTACTACCCGAAAGACACGGCCGACCACTACACGCTCAACGCCGGCGCGCTCGCCGCCCGGACGCTCGTGGACCTCTACGCGCACGTCGGCGACGATCCGCTCCGCGAGCGGGCACGGAAACTCCTCGATTACGTCGTCGCGCGCCAGACCGACAGCGGCGGGTGGTACTACCGCGACCCGCCCGACGCGTCCCATCTCTCGATGGACACCCATCACAACGGGTTCGTCATCGAGTGTCTCCAGCGGTACCGCGAGGTCACGGACTCGCGGCGATACGACGAGACGCTCAATCGCGCGGTCGAGTTCTTTCAGGACGCGCTGTTCGAGGCGGACGGCGCGCCGCGCTTCGACGAGTCCACAGCGTACCCGCGAGACGTCCACGCGGCCGCGCAGGGGATTCTCGTGTTCACGTACGCCGGTGACCTGCAGTTCGCACGCCGAATCATCGACTGGACGCTGGAGCACCTCTATGCCGGGGACGGACGGTTCTACGTCCAGAAACGCCGCTTCTACACGAAGCGGATCACCCTGATGCGGTGGTGTCAGGCCTGGATGGCCTACGCACTCGCGGTATACTGCCGGTCGGCGGAAGCTGGTGGAGAGTGATCTCCCCGAGACCCGGACACGAGCCAACGCTCGGGAGAGCCAGATCTCCCGACGGGCGACCGAGCAGGACGTCGACGGCAGCCACGCTCAGAGGATGAACGTATGAGATCCCCGCTGAACTGGAACGGTAGGCGTGTGGCTTCGGTGAGTGCGGCCTGAGTGAGTCCCATGTCAGCGTCTTCGGTCGCTGATTATATATTTGATATATAGTCCTGAGTCGGTCGGAGAGGATGTCCACATGAAGAACGCGTGTTCACAGTCGATCAGCCGAAACACTCCGTCGAATGCTCCTTCAGCAAGTCCAACAGCGGTTCGATCTCATGGAAGCGCGGACCCCGTGCGACGACGTCCGAGTCGCGATCCCACTCGATATAGCCAGCGTGTGCCAGTTTCGGGAGATGCACGTGGTACAGCAGCTTCTCGTCGTCTTCGGCGCAGGTTAGCTGTCTGAGCGTCTCGATATCGGTCACGGAGATTCCCTCCAGAAAGGCGATCAGGACGCATCGTCGCACTTGGTTGCTGAGAGTGTCCATTATCCCGTCTATGTGTGATGGAGACATACTGTACTCGTCAACGGTATCGCCGGTATCGCCGGTACCGTTGGTCGGCGGTCCGGTCCACTGATGCAGTTCGTAGGTCACCCATTGGCCGTACATCTCGACCAGGATTACCTCCTCTCGAGTGAGCGGTTCGTCACGGGGCTCAGTACTTGCGAAACACAGCGTACCGTACAGGTCACCCTCGACGTTGACAGTCGTGCCGACGTAGCTCCCGAAGCCGAACGTCTCGTACGCCGGGTCACCGGCCCACCCCTCGGCCAGCGCGTCGTTGACGACCATCGTCCCCGCTGGATCCACGATCGTCTTCCGACAGTAGGTCGTTTCGAGCGGGACGTCTGTCTTCTCCTGCAGGTTGTCGGAGGGGCCGTGGACCACCTCGAAGCGTTGCGTCTCGGTATCCAGATCTATACGAGAGAAAAACCCGTACGGCAGCCCGAATTCGTCGGTTTCGTTCGCGAACAGCTGATCGAGTTTACTCCACAGATCGACGTGGGGCGCCAACAAACTGTTCCACACTCGCTGGATGTGGGCTAACTTCTCGTTCTGTGTGGGCGTGCTGATGGAATGGATCATTGCTCTAGCATCCGCATCACAATATTGGACATGGGTGTCGGCCAGCGCATTGGAGATCCTCTCGCTGGTGTTCAACGCGAGATGTGTTATTATGTTACCTAGCAACAAACTATTTACGGCGGATTTCTCGCTATGGAAGAATATGTTGTCGTATCGACTGTGTAGCCAGATAGGCACCCTGCAGGAGCGCACCGACGGTCGGAACCGGATCGTCGAGAGAGACGAACGTGTGGTGCGTCGTTCCAAACGAACGAACGAACGGGACAAGTGCCCCGAGGTGACCACTGGCGAGGTGCTCTCCGAGCCATTTGAGGTCCTCGTAGAGCAATCGGCGCTGGAGAATGTCGGTCCGATAGGCCCCGACGTCGATCAGCGGTGACGGATCGAGGCCCCTGAGCAGGAGATAGTGGAACCACGGGATGTCCACGCCGCTCTCGACGGCGAACGGGAGCGAGCCCCAGTATCTGCCGTTGACCTCGATGACGTAGAACTCCCCGTCCGGCGTCCGCATAAACTCCACCATTACCGGCCCCGTCCAGTCGAGGCGGTCGAGCACGCGCTCGGTGTATTCGAGCATCGTCGGCTCGCGAACCGCTGCCAGCAGCGCCGAGTTCCCGCCCGAGGCGGGGTAGGTCCGGAGTCGCTCCTCCTGGAAGTACGTCAGTACGTCACCGCCGTCCGCGAGCGCGACCGTCGTGGTCGTCGTTCCCGGCACGTACTCCTGGACGATGGGATAGCGCCCCTCCGCGTGGTCCTGTTCGCGGCTGAGCCGCCGATAGGTTCGTCGCAGCTCCGCGGGCGAGTGGACGTAGTTCTCGTCACCGACGAGCGTCACCGTATAGCCGGTGTCGTGAAGGTGGCTCTTGCAACGGGGCTTGACCAGCGCCGGGTATTCGATCTCGTCCGCGATCGCAGCGACGTCGTTCATATCGGTCGGACTGTACGTCTCCGGCGTCGGCACGTCGATCGAGGCGAGCGCGTCCGCGAGTTTTCCCTTGTCGAACGCCCGGTCGAACGTCTCCCAGTCTTCGACGGCGACAGTCGTCCCCGTCCGCTCGATCCGTTCCTTGTACCGTGAGAGGATGAGCGAGGAGTGATCGGCGGCCGGAATAACGGCGACGTAGTCGGACCGATGCAGGTGATCGACGAGGTGATCGACGAACGCCGTATGATCCGAGTCGGGATCAGGGTGGACGTACGTCTCGTCGCTATACCGCGAGAACATCCCCAGCGACCATCGGGAGCGGCCGCCAGCGGTGATGGGCACGTGTTTGCTACCCAGCGATCGGATCACGCTCATCGCACACTGCGTGTCGCTATCCAGGACGAGAACGCCGTCGGTACTGTCCCGAGAGGTCACGCGATCCCCCTCCGTTCGGACGCGAGAACGCCGTGGTGTCGATAGAACCGGCGCACGCGGTCGTCAGCGAGGAGCGGACCGTGTGCCTGTATGTCTGCGTCGACCGACTGTGGATCCCCTTCGAGCACCGTGACGGACCCCGCGTCGTCCCGGACGACGACGTCCCAGCCCACGTGTGGCCACAGCCGGCCGTACGTCCCGGCGAGTTCGCGGACGGACGCGTTGATCTGCTCCCATCCGGGGACGGTGCAGTCGGCGATCTGGGTCCCGGTCTCGGGGTGACTGTCGTTCCAGCCCTCGACGGTCGTCTCACTGTGTGAGTTCGCCACAGCCCTGCTCAGCGTCCCGGTATCGGGATCGATTTCGGCGCTGAGCCCGCCCGCCCCCCAGTTGTCGATATGTCCGCTCGAAGGTGTCCCGAATCGATGGACCGCTCTGGCGACGAACGGCTCACCGGTTTCGGGATCGATCATCGTGAGAAACCGGATCGTGTTCGTCGAGTCCGGGGCGATACGTGCCGCGTACTCGGCCTGGCTGACGTGTTCGGTGAGGAGTCGGTCCCGGCCCTCGATCAGCGTCTCGTACAGGGTCGTCCGTTCGATCGGGCGACCGTCGAGACGGAGTTGTCCGTCCAGTCTGTCGATTCGCTGTATCTCGTCACCCCTGGCGGCCTGTATGGGTTTCGCGATGGCGGGGGCGTCCGCCAGTCTCTCGAGGAACTGTTCGAACGAATCGGTTTCCGGGATCCCCGGGACATCGACGAACGTGCCGTCCATGACGACTCCGTGGATGTCTGCGAGGAGGTGGTCGTGCGTCGGCGAAACGAGCAGGTGAAACAGCAATTTGTTCGCCAGGGCTTCTGTATAGGGATCGTCGATACCCCTGACCCGGCGGTACTCGACGTCCGACAGGTACTGCTCTACAGTCCCGGGTGTGAGATCCCAGATGGCGTCTTTCGAGGAGAGAAACCCGTGCCGGTAGAGCCACAACCGACGCTCCCACGTGAGACCGGGCTGTTCGACCCCTCGAATCTCGGTCGCGAGGGCCGAGCGGACCGACTCGAGAAGTGTGCGCAACCCCATTGTCGACGACGTTGGATCCCGCAGGCGTTGTTATGATCCCCATTCACCCGCGACGGCGGGCTGTCACGACGGAATACGAGTACTACTGGATCGATCCGATGGTAGCAAACAGCTTACAACACGGCTGTGACGCTATCCTCGACCGACAGCAACTGCATGATCTCCACACGGCAACTCAAACAGGCACTCACGTGGGCCATCGAGAGCCCGAACCTCCTCGTGAGAGAGGTGAACCGACTGTACTACACGCGCGGCTACAGACGCTCGTTCAACCACGACGGCATCGACGTCGTCGCCGAGGACTGGGACACGCTGATCGTCCTCGACGCGTGCCGATACGATCTCTTCGCGGAGCGGTCCACGCTCCCAGGAACATTGCGCGCGCGCGAGTCACGGGCGGCCCACACCTCCGAGTTCATCCGGGGGAACTTCCACGAACGGGACCTGACGGACACCGTCTACGTGACCGCGAGTCCGATCCTCCAGCGTGGGTACCCCGAGAGATACAATCCGGAGTTTCACGCCGTGGTCAACGTCTGGCAGGAGGACGGCTGGGACGAGGAGTCGAACTCCGTCCATCCGGAGACGATGGTCGAGTACGCACTCGACGCCGCGGAGCAATACCCCCAGAAACGACTCGTCGTCCACTTCATGCAACCGCACTACCCGTTTATCGCGTCCGATACGGAACTGGACAAACAGACCGTACCTGACCCGACCGAGATCACGACCGATATCTGGAACGAGATGATGTACAAATCGGCCGACATCGACCCCGAGACAATTGTCGACGCCTACCGGGCGAACTTCGATCTGGTCGTTCCGTACGTCCAGCAACTGCTCGACGAACTGTCGGGAAAGACGGTCGTGACGTCTGACCACGGCAATATGCTCGGCGAGCGGTCCTGGCCGCTGCCGATCCGCGAGTGGGGACATCCACCTGGCGTATACACCCCTGAACTCGTCCGTGTCCCCTGGCTGGAGTACGAGTCGGGGCCGCGGCGGACGATCGTCGCCGAACCCCCCGAAAGCGACACGGCAGACATCGAAGACGACGTCGTTCGTGACCGGCTCCGACAGCTCGGCTACGCAGAGTGAGTCGGCAGTGGTAGCAGATGACTGTCTTCGCCACAGGGAACACACACGGCACCGACGACAGCGGCCAGCGACTCCAGTCCGATCCTCGCTGTGACGGAGAACGGTAAACATCGATTATCGGCGGACCAGCCGACCTCAGCCCCACAAGCCCGTTCATAACAAAGAGAATATTGAACCGTCTGTCTGTATGCGCCTCAGAAACGCGAATCGTGATCCAATGCGTGTGACCACGACTCGCAGCGCTACCTTCCGAACCCGTGTGCAACTCGCGCCTGGAAGTAACCCGGTGCAACGTTCGTCACAGACCTATCACTCGAAACGGCCGTCCGGTTCGAACGCTCACTGGCGGTCGTATTGGCTATCACATCACACTGAAGTGGCTGGGGACGTGTCCGCCATCACGTCGGGGGTGTCGATCTGATGTGTGGGATCACTGCCCGGATCGGGAGAGACGACTCGCTCGACGCGCTGCTGACCTCACTCCAGAACCTCGAATACCGCGGGTACGATTCGGCGGGTATCGCCATCCAGAACGGGACAGGCATCGAGATCAACAAGCGTGAAGGCCAGGTTTCGGAGCTGCAGTCCGAACTCGCCGCGGGTAACGTCGACGGGCCGGTCGGTATCGGCCACACGCGCTGGAGTACACACGGCCCGCCGACTGACGACAACGCCCACCCACACACCGGCTGTCACGGGCGGGTCGCGGCCGTCCACAACGGGATCATCGAGAACTACACCGAACTCCGTGAGGGACTGCAGGATCGCGGCCACGAGTTCACCAGCGACACCGACACGGAAGTGATCCCCCACCTCGTCGAGGAGCGACTCGCCGCGGGCCAGGACCCCGAGTCCGCCTTCCGCGACGCGGTCGACCAGCTCGACGGGAGCTACGCCATCGCGCTGCTGGTCGACGGCGATCCAACGGTGTACGCGACCCGGGACGGCTCGCCGCTGGTAATCGGAGACGGTCAGTCGGCGAATTACCTGGCCAGTGACGTCCCCGCGTTCCTGGAGTTCACCGACCGCGTCGTCTATCTGGAGGACAACGACATCGCTGTGATCACGCCCAGGAGCTACCGGATCACCGACGTCGACGGTACCCCCGTCTCCCGTTCGGTCGAGACCGTCGATTGGGATCCCGAAGACGCCGAGAAGGGGAGTTACGACCACTACATGCTCAAGGAGATCCACGAGCAGCCGATGGCTCTCCGACAGACGTTGCACGGACGGATCGACGGCGACGACGTCGTTCTCGACGACTTCCCACCGGGGTCGTTCGAGGACGTCTCGAACGTCCAGTTCGTCGCCTGTGGAACCTCCTATCACGCGGGGATGTACGGCGAGCGACTGCTCTCGGACTGGGGGATCGACGCCGACACGTTCATCGCCAGCGAGTACGCCGCTTATCCTGCCCCCGTCGGCGAGGACACGCTGGTGATCGGTGTCACCCAGTCCGGTGAGACGGCAGACACCCTGGAAGCGCTGCAGAGCGCCCGGGACCGTGGCGCGCGGACGCTCGCGCTGACGAACGTGATCGGATCCACCGCCGCCCGCACGTGTGACGACGCGCTGTTCATCCGTGCCGGGCCCGAGATCGGCGTCGCCGCCACCAAGACGTTCTCCTCGCAGGTCGCGACGCTGGTCCTCCTCGGGGAGCGGCTCGTTCGGGACGTCACCGGTGAGCCGACCGAGGGCCACGAGCAGCGCCTGCGCGCGCTCGAATCACTCCCGGAGAACGTCGAGTCGGTGATCGAAACCACCGACGCGAAAGACGTCAGCCGACGCTGCCTCGGTGACAACGGTCACTTCTTCATCGGCCGCGGGAGCGCCTTCTCGGTCGCCCTGGAGGGTGCCCTGAAATTCAAGGAGATCACTTACGAACACGCCGAAGGATTCGCCGCGGGAGAACTGAAACACGGTCCACTGGCGCTCGTGACTTCGGAGACGCCGGTATTCGCCATCGGTACGGGCCAGCACTTGAACCGGCTCGAGAGCAACGTCCGGGAGATCCAGACCCGCGGCGGACCAGTCGTCGCCGTCGGACCACGCACGGCGTCGCAACTCGCACAGACGGCCGACGAGTTCCTCCCTGTCCCCGCGACGCATCCGGATCTGGTCGCTGCGCTCGCGAACGTCCAGCTCCAGCTGATCGCCTACCACGCCGCCAACGAGATGGGGCGCTCCATCGACAAACCGCGCAACCTCGCGAAGAGCGTGACCGTCGAGTAATCGCCTACAGACTGATCGCGATACTACAACAATATGGCAGACGACAAAAGCGGCAGAGAAAACCAAGCGGATCGAGAGGGACAGAGACAGCGAGAACGGGAGATCGAGGCGGAACTACAGCGCGGGGACGAACCCGAACCCCCGGTCGATACCTCCACGCTCGCCTTCTTCGAGACGGAGCTGGACACGGTAGCGTTCCCGGCAACGGGGGCAGAGATCGTCGAGACGGTCGGTGATCGGCAGATCGAAGCCGAGACCGGCGTCTACACCGTCGCCGAACTGCTCCCGGAGACGGATGTCGAGACCTTCGAGTCGCCAGCCGCCGTCCGGACGCGGGTCCAGCGGCCGACGATCGCTTCGGCTATGAAACGGATCGTCGAGGCGGCTGAAGGGATTGAACAGGCGGACTTTCGTACGTCTCAGGGGGAGGCCTACGAGCGGACCTTTCTGGAACTGCAGGCGATCGACGCCGTCGACGACGACGAGGGCATCTCGGTGGTCCGGGACTGGGTCGTAGAACAGATCGACAAGAAGGGCAAACTCCCGGGATCACGCGACGTGCGCCGGCGGGCGGCGAAGTACTGCCGGGCGAACGGCTATCAGGTCAGCAACGACGAGTGGCTCGGTGTGTGATGGCGGCTGACGCCCTCGGCGACGGAATCAGATCGTCGAGACGTCGACCTGTTCGCCGTCGACGAAGACGTCGGCTTCGCCTTGCAGGAACTCGACGCTCGTCAGTTCGCCGGTAAAGGTGAACTTGTCGACGTGCGAGGAGTTGGTGACCCAGCCGTTCGCGGTGTCACTGGAGACGTCGTCCCAGCCTTCGATAGTGTCCGAGACGCCCTCGATCTCGCCGCCGACCTCGACGGCGTACTCCGTGGGCGTGCCGGTTCCCTGAATCGTCAGTGTGCTCTCCGTCGGGTAGATCCGGTCGCCGTTCCGATAGACCTCTGCGTGGCCCTCGAGGAACTCGAAGGACGTGATCTCGCCCTCGAGCCAGAACTCGTCGCTGTGACTGGTTTCAGTGACGTAGCCCGTGGCGCTCGTGCCCGAGACATCGTCCCACTTCTCGATGGTCCCGGAGACGGGTTGCAGCTGTTCGCTCACCTCGAAGGCGTACTCGGTGGTGGTGCCGGTCCCCCGGATCTCGAGTCGATCCATGGTCGGGTCGATCTGCGCGCCGTCGAGGAAGACGTCGGCCTCGCCCTCGAGGAACTCGAAGGACGTGATCTCGCCGTCGAAGGTGAACTCGTCGCTGTGGCTGGTTTCAGTGACGTAGCCCGTGGCGCTCGTGCCCGAGACATCGTCCCACTTCTCGATGGTCCCGGAGACGGGTTGCAGCTGTTCGCTCACCTCGAAGGCGTACTCGGTGGTGATACCGGTTCCGCGGATCTCCAGGTGCTTCTCCAGAGCGGTCTCGCTGACAGACACCTCCGTCGTCGTCGAATCGGTCGCACCGTCGTCGTCCTCGACGACCAGCGTGACGCTGTAGGTCCCCCCGGAGTCGAAGGTATGTGAAACTGACTCACCCTGGGCGGAACTGCCGTTGACCTCCCAGTCGTAGGCGACGATAGCGCCGTCACTGTCCGTGGAGTCCGAACCCGAGAGCTCGACCGTGAGGTCGGTCTTGTCCGTCACCGTGATCGACGCCGACGGTCCTCCGTTGGTGTCTTCGCCGCACCCGCCGTTCGAGACGTTCTCCGTGTCGAAGGTTTCGATCGACGCGTTCGGCATGTCGATACAGGAGTCGCGGATGACGCTCCCGTCGCGGTCCGCCGCGTCGAAGCCACGCCCGGAACCGGTAAACGAACAGTTCTCGAATACGACCGCGTCGTCGTCGGGCGACACCGAATCCGCGTTGACAGTCAGCGTCTTCCCGCCGTCGTTGTGGACGGTGCAGCCGTAGAACTCCGCGCTCCCGTGACCGCCCCACCCGGGCAGGGCGATGACACCACGGCCCGCTTCTTTGGTCCACTCGATCTCGATGTCACGAAAGACCGCCCCGGTGTATCCGTTGTCACTCGCGTCGACGCGGATGGCGTCGGCGGAGTGGCGGGACCCGTCGACCTTGACGTAACAGCCGGTCGCGCTGGAGACCTTCGAGGGGTGATCGCCGGCACCGAAGCGGATGTTCGCGTTCTGGTTGTTGACGAACTCCACGTTCTCGAGGGTCGTCACGCCGGGCCCAGCCGTCAGCCGAGTCGCAGCGGAGTTGCGCTCGTGGATCACGGAGTCCCGGAGGATAACCTCGCCCTTGTGGCCCACACCGGCGCGGAAGAAGGCCACACCGTCAGGGTAATCGGCCTCTACTGCCGGCTTGTCGAGGCCAGCGTAGACGTTCTCCCAGATCCCGACGGCGTCCTGATCCCAGACGTCGACCGCGAGCGAGTGGCCGTTTTTGTCGTCCAGCGGAGTCACTCCGAGGAATTCGATGTTGTTGACGTACACGCCTTTGTTCGATCGGATGTCGAGAAACATCATCGATACCTCGTCGTCCCGATCGTGGAACGAGACGTTCTCGACCGTGTACGGGCCCGGTCCGCCCCCCTCGAAGAACCCGATCGCCGATCCTTTCTCCGGAAGGAACTGTACGTCCCGACGATGATTGCCGAGTCCGCGGACGCCGAACCGTGAGACGTCCGAGATGTAGTGGTCGTCTTCGAGCAGATACTTGCCAGGCGGGAACTCGATGAGTGTTCCCGTTTCGAGCGCACTCTCGTAGGCAGAATCGATCGGTTCGCTCCCCGTGGGGTCCATGCCCAGATCGTCGACCGCGTCGACCACTCGATCGAAAGTGATCCCGTTGTACGTCGTCTCCGCAGACGCGACACTGGACAGTCCCGGAACTGCTGCCGCAACTGAGGCCGAACCGATCAGCTTCAGAAGCGAGCGGCGCTGTAGGTCACTGTTACTGCCGGTAGGGTCTTCATTCCCCCTCGCGTTGAAGCGGGTAGTATTATCTTTCGTGTCACTCTCTGTCTCGTCGTATGGCGTATGATTACCGTACCTGTCTGCCATGGATTGGTAGGAGAACCATTCTCGTAAAACTCTTCTCGCCCGTTCAGTAGTGGTATGGTCAATTTCCGTTCCAGATAGATACCAGATACATATTATATATTCCCGGATAGCGATATTTGATGATCTCCGTCACTTGATCGATCTGCGATCGGGTATGATACTCTTACTGCGCGCCGGCCCAGGTAAGAACTACATACGATAGGTAGAACTGTCGAAATCGGCCGGTAATATCATCCTACTGGCGATTACACGAGTTCTGCATCGACATGCTGCTTGATCACTGGTCGAAGCGGTGGCCGTTCGGCAGCTGGCGTAGACCACAGTGGACAGCACCAGCAACGAGAGGGCTTACTGCGTGTATCGAAGTAATAACTACCCGTCCAGCGTGACAGGACTGTACATGGCCGAACAGACACACCGAGAGCGCGCCCGGGATACGAGCAAGCAGGTCTATACGATGGCCTTGCAGGCCACGGCCGCACTCGTCGTCCTTCTCGTCTTCGCGGGCCTCGCCTACCTCGTCAGTATCGATCGGATCGACGGGAGCGCGCTCCTGCTGTATGCTGGCGTCCTCCTCGGGTATATTCTCAACGCCACGTGGCGCCGACGATGAGACGGGCGGGAACCCATACGAATTGTTGTACGTCTGTTCCCCATCGACCGCCCGACACCGGGCGGTCAGAGCGGTAAATCGGTACAATAATCCGTATCACTCGTGGGTGTACCTAAGCCGTGAGTTCGTCGAGATATTGACCACACTGGGATGGTGGATTCCCTCGAAATGTCACAGCCGGCAGTCTCAGCTGTGAATCCCCATCGCTTCGATCTGTTCCTGGTAGCGATTGCGGATCGTGACTTCGGTGACCTGTGCGACGTCGGCGACTTCTCGCTGGGTCTTCTTCTCGTTGCAGAGCAGGGAGGCGGCGTAGATCGCGGCGGCGGCGTAGCCGGTCGGCGATTTACCCGAGAGCAGGCCCTGTTCGGCGGTCTCTTCGATTATTTCGTTGGCTTTCGTCTGGACTTCTTCGGAGAGGTCGAGTTCAGAACAGAACCGGGGGACGTACTTCTTGGGATCGACGGGCTCCATCTCCAGGCCGAGTTCCTGGGAGATATAGCGATACGTGCGCCCGATCTCCTTGCGTTCGACCCGAGAGACGTCCGAGATTTCCTCGAGGCTCCGCGGGATCCCCTCTTTCCGACAGGCGGCATACAGCGCCGAAGTAGCGACGCCCTCGATCGAGCGACCCCGGATGAGGTCGTCGTCGAGCGCGCGCCGGTAGATCACCGAGGCGACCTCCCGTACCGAGCGCGGGACGCCCAGCGCCGAGGCCATGCGGTCGATCTCCGAAAGCGCGAACTGAAGGTTGCGCTCGCCGGCGTCTTTCGTCCGGATCCGTTCCTGCCACTTGCGAAGGCGGTGCATCTGGCTGCGCTTTTTCGAAGAGATCGAGCGGCCGTAGGCGTCCTTGTCCTTCCAGTCGATCGTCGTCGTCAGCCCCTTGTCGTGCATCGTCTTCGTGGTCGGCGCACCGACCCTGGATTTCTCCTGGCGCTCCTGGTGGTTGAAGGCGCGCCACTCCGGGCCAGGGTCGATGTTCCCCTCCTCGACGACGAGCCCGCAGTCGTCACACACCAGTTCACCTCGATCCGCGTCCGTGACGAGTTCCTCCGACCCACACTCCGGACACTGCTGTACGGCTTCCTCCTCGGCATCTGTCTCCGTCTCGGACTCGCGCTCCCGCTGGCGGGTGGACCGTGTCATCGCACTTTTATAGTAGCATTTTCCCTTAACTTAAATCCTTGGGATGGTTGCCATTCTGACCACTAAAGAAGGTCAGAGGCTGATTTCCGGTCAATCACAAGGTGTAAGCCCGTAGCCCCGTGATTTCGGTGTGAATGCCAGTCATCGAGTGTGACGAATCCAGCGCGCGAGAGCGGCTGGAAGCGGCCGGGATCGGGATCGAACCCGGAAATACGGACCACGAGCGCTGGCGCGCGCACCACGGTGGCGCGAGCGCGGTCGCCTACGAGGGCAAGGTGGTCGTCCAGGGAGAGGACCCGGAGCGACTCGCAGGGTTGCTCCGAGAGGACGGCGGCCGGGCACACATCTACTTCGACGGGGCCTCGCGGGGCAATCCCGGGCCTGCGGCGGTCGGGTGGGTGATCCTGACCGGCGACGGGATCGTCAGCGAAGGCGGCGAGCGGATCGGGACGGCGACCAACAACCGCGCCGAGTACGAGGGACTGATCAAGGCGCTGGAGGTCGCCGCCGACTACGGGTTCGAGGAGGTCCGGATCCGTAGCGACTCCGAACTGCTGGTCAAACAGATCCGGGGGGAATGGAACACGAACGATCCGGACCTGCGCGAGCGGCGAGTTCGCGCCCGGGAGCTGCTCACTGGATTCGGCTCGTGGTCGATCGAGCACGTCCCGCGGGAGCTGAACGAGCGCGCCGACGAGCTGGCCAACGATGCACTCGACAATGACTGATCTGCCCGACAACGTCGTCGAGGAGGCCGAGCGGTTGACGCGACTGGCCCGCCGGGCCAGCGGCGAGGAGGCACAGGCCTACCGGCGCGACCGCGAGGAGATCCTCGCCGAGTATGGCTACACGGCCCGGATCCGCGAGGAGGACGACACGCTCGTCTGCCATCCCGAAGAGTGGATCGACGAGGAGGGGCTAGTCCGTACCGAGCGGATTGAGGACCTATCGCGCGGCGTCGAACGGCCGCTGTCCGGACCGGGCGAGCCGGAGGAATGGGAGGCGGTCGCGTCGCACAACTTCGAGGTCGCCGACCGAGTCGCCGACGAACACGGCGAGCCACACGGGGAGACGGCCCGTGCGCTGGCCGAGTTTGCGAACAACCACTACGCCAAGCCGATCGAGTCGCTGACCGAGGCCGAACTGACGGAGTTCCGCGAGGAGTACTTCCCCCGCAACGCCTGGCCCAGCGACGACCAGCGCGAGCAGCTTTCACTGTCTATCGAGTACACGGTTGGGGAGGCACGACAGAAGGAAGTGCCGAGAGAAGGGAACGACTAGTTGGCCCGCTCGATCAGTTCGCGCAGGTCCGCCGCGCGAGCGTCGTCGGTGACGATCTTCGAGAACTCCCAGCCGAGCTGGTCGAGCAGCGCCTCGTAGCCGTCGTCGGTCAGCTCGTACTGGTTGGTTCGCTTGTCCAGTTCGCTTTTCTCGACGAGATCCATCTCGACGAGGTCGTCGAGGTTCGGGTAGAGCCGGCCGTGGTTGACTTCCGACCCGTAGTACGCTTCGAGTTCGCGCTTGATCGCGAGTCCGTATCTCGGCTCTTCGGCCAGAATGACCAGAATGTTCCGCTGAAACGCCGTTAGTTCTTTCGTGATTCCGGGATCGTTCGTAACCGCTTGTGCTTCTGACATAGTTATCTGAAGGTCATCAGGACATTTAACCCTTGTTAACTCTATTCAGCAGCGCTGTCGTTTTCGTAACCGTTCGGCGGAGTAACCGTATATTAGTCGTATCGGGGGTGTGTGGTATAGCCGCTGTAGTGGTTGCGATTCCTGCGCCTCGTCGTGGCGTCCACCCGATCTTGGGGCTGCTGTCGAAAGGACTTTTTGGCCGCTGCTCGGAAGGAAGGGTGATGACGAACCTCTGGGAAGACCTCGAAACCGGACCGAACCCGCCCGAAGAGATCTACGCGGTCGTCGAGTGTCTCAAAGGCGAGCGCAACAAGTACGAGTACGACAAGTCGGTCCCCGGCGTCGTGCTGGACCGGGTGTTGCACAGCAACGTCCACTATCCCTCCGATTACGGGTTCATCCCCCAGTCCTATTACGACGACGGGGATCCCTTCGACGTCCTCGTTCTCGTCGAAGACCAGACGTTCCCCGGCTGTGTCATCGAGGCGCGCCCGGTCGCGCTGATGAAGATGGACGACGACGGCGAACAGGACGACAAGGTCATCGCCGTCCCGAGTGAGGACCCTCGCTACGATCACATCCAGGACCTCGAGGACATCCCCCAGCAGACGCTGGACGAGATCGACGAGTTCTTCGCGACCTACAAGAACCTCGAAGAGGGCAAGGAAGTCGAAACGCTTGGCTGGGAGGACAAGCAGGCCGCCTTCGACGCGATCGAACACGCACAGGACCTCTACGACGAGAACTTCGCGTAGCGACAACCCCTTTTCGTCGTGATATGCACCGCAGGCATGCCCGCCTGTCTGCCGATAAATTATGAGCATGGGTAATTATATGTGTCTGTGGACCGTTCTTTCGATTGCAATGTCATCGACCCGTCCGCCAGCCGGCATGGATCACCCCACGGTCGTTCCCGAGCGCCGTCCGGAGTCGGGGCTCGACCACGTGACAGTCGTGCCGGAGAACTACGACCCGTCGGCGGACGAGAGCGAGCGATAGTCGCCGCTTTCTGGAACGAACTCGCGAGAAGAAGCTTCTTGTGCCCGTCCCTGGTAGCGGGGGGTATGGGACTGTTCGACCGGCTTCGAGGCGACGGCGGACCCCGCGTCGCGTTCTTCGGGATTGACGGGGTGCCCTACAGCCTGCTCGCCGACCACGAGGACGAGTTCGAGAACCTCGCCGCGATCGCATCGGAGGGTAGCGCCGGCGCGATCGACAGCATCGTACCGCCCGAATCCAGCGCCTGCTGGCCGTCGCTGACCACCGGCGTCAATCCTGGCCAGACCGGCGTCTACGGCTTCCAGGACCGGGAAGTCGGCTCCTACGATACTTACGTTCCGATGGGCCGTGACGTGCAGGCGACCCGCGTGTGGGACCGCATCGAAGACGCCGACCGGAACGCGACGGTGATGAACGTCCCCGTGACGTTCCCGCCCCAGCGCGATGTCCAGCGGATGGTCTCGGGCTTTCTCTCCCCGGGCGTCGAGAAGGCGGCCTATCCAGACGAGCTACGGGACTACCTCGACGGGATCGACTACCGGATCGACGTCAACGCCAAACTCGGCCACGACGAGGACAAGAGCGACTTCATCGAAGACGCCTACGAGACCCTCGAGAAGCGCTTCGAGGCGTTCAAACACTACGTGCAGGAAGACGACTGGGACCTGTTTTTCGGCGTCTTCATGACGACCGATCGGGTCAACCACTTCCTGTTCAAGCACTACGAGCAGGACGGCGAGTACAAAGAGGAGTTCATCGAGTTCTACCGCACGGTCGACGACTATCTCGGCCAGTTACGAGAGATGCTCGCCGACGACGTGACGATGATGGTCGCCTCCGACCACGGGTTCACGAGCCTCGAATACGAGGTCCACTGCAACGAGTGGCTCGAACGGGAGGGGTGGCTCTCCTATGCGGAGGACGATCACGAAGAGCTGGGCGACATCGCCGAGGAGACGACGGCGTACTCGCTGATTCCCGGCCGGTTCTACATCAACCTCGAGGGGCGCGAACCCCGCGGGAGCGTGCCCGAATCCGAATACGAGGAGGTGCGCGCCGAACTCAAAGCCGAACTCGAACGGCTCGAAGGGCCGGACGGTAACCCGGTCGCGGATCGGGTCGTCACTGGAGAGGACGCCTTCCGGGGCGACCACGACGACATCGCACCGGACCTCGTCGTGATCCCCAACCACGGCTTCGACCTGAAGGCGGGGTTCAAAGGCGACAGCGAGGTATTCGACGTGGGGCCGCGAAACGGGATGCACAGCTTCGACAACGCGACGCTGTACGTCGACGATCCCGACGTCCGAATCGAGGACGCCGACCTGTTCGACATCGCACCGACGATTCTCTCGCTGATGGACATCGAACACGAGCGAACGGAGTTCGACGGCCGCAGCCTCATCTAGGCGAAACCAGTACCTTCGCGTACTTTTTTGCCGCCGCCAGTCGGGCCTCGCGGCCAGTGGAGGTCCGATGGAACTGGACGAAGCGCTCGCGACAGTGACGTCGCGTCGGCGACCATCGATGTCGAGGCCGGGTGATATCGAAGACGGAGTCCGGTTGGGACACAGGTGTATTTATACTTCGACCGACGTATTGGAAACGATGGCGGACGTTTCCCTGGACCTCGATCCGGCGATGATCGACAACCTGCGCCGCGAGGCAGACGAGCACGGGTTCGAGGACGTCGACGGCTACGTCGAGTGGCTGCTCGGCCATCGCGACACGGTGCTCAACGAACACGACGTCTGGAACGCACCCCCGGGTGGCGACCTCGACGCCGACCTGGGACAGTCTTCCGGCCCGTCTCTCGACCCCGGTCGTTCCGACGTGGGATCTGACACCGCCGACGGGCCGTCACTGGAGCCCGACAGTGCCGAGCCGTCACAGGATCCCGACGGCGAGCCGGCCGAGTCCGGAGCGGACATCGACCTGCCCGACGAAGACGGCGCCGACGACGACGACGTCGCCGCGGCACTGGAAGAACTCGAACTCGACGACGAATAGCGGCCTGTACGGCCCGTCGAGGCCGGCAGAGAACTCCCAGACAGGTCGAACCATCCCGTCGAGGCCGGTACGCGAGGGCAGTATCAGAACAGGTCGTCGATCTGTTCGTTCTCGAAGGCGTCGCTGGGGTCAGGCGTCGGCTCGCTGGCTTGCTCGTGTGCCTGGCGAGCGCGTTCGAGGAACTCCTGGATCCGGCTGGAGCGTTCGACGCCGCCCAGCAACACCAGTGCGGCGAGCCGGTCGCTGTCGAGCGGGAAGTCTCCGCCCCGGACTTCCAGACACCCGGTTTCCTCTTCGAGCCAACTGCGAGCGCGCTCGACGCCCTTGCGAGCGATGCGATCCGGATCGCCGGCGATCACCAGCAGTGCCGTATCGGCCTCGACCGCGTCCGGGAGACTCGTTCCCGCAAGCAGGGCGTTTCGCGTCGCAGTGATGATGTTGTTGATGTTGTCCGCGCTGTCCTCGGCGGCCGCCGCGGAGGCGTAGCCGATCGAGGCGATCCCGCCCGGCTGGAGCGTGTTGATCACTTCGCTGGAGTCGACGACGCTCTCTGCGACCCCGTCGATGACCTCGCCGGCAGCCAGCAACAGTCCGACGCGCTGGGCGATGTTCTGGTTGATCGTCTCGAAGCTCGCTTCGAGGCTCTGTTCGTTGTCGTGCCAGGCGTCGTTGTCGATCAGGATCGTCGCGTCGGCCTCGCGGGCGACAGTCTTCAGCGACCGGCCGGCGTTGGCCTGGTAGATCGAACCCTCGTTGCGTCCGGGCAAGACGCCGAGCACGTAGACAGGGACGTCGTAGATGCGCTTGAGTTCGTGGGCGAGCATCGGTGCGCCGCCGGAACCGGTGCCGCCGCCGAGCCCGGCGACGATCACGATGCCCTCCGCACGGGAGGTGATCCGGCCGTCGAGCTCGTCGATCACTTCCGTCGACTCCTCGCGCATGATCTCCGCGCCGAGTTCGTTGTCTCCACCGACCCCGTGACCTTTCACGCGATCGCGGCCGATCAACTGCGTGTCGATGTCGAGAGATTGTAGGTCGGCCGCGGCGGTATTGACTGCCAGGGCCCCCTGCACTGCGTCGAACCCCATCTCGTAGTCGTACTCCGCGAGGGCCTGGGTGATCTTGCCGCCGGCTTGACCGACCCCGATCAGGACGACTTTCATACACGCAGGGTCGGCACACCGGGTAATCAACGTTTGGTCCGTTTCGGCCGATATTTGAGCTACGCCAGTTCGTCGACCACGTCCTCGACCGGCACGCGCCGTTCGTCGCCGCTGTCCATGTCCCGGACGGTGACGACCCCGTCGTCGAGATCGCGCTGGCCGACGATCAGGACCGTCTCGGCGTTGATGCTGTCGGCGTACTCGAACTGGCCGCCGAGCCCGCGGCTCGCCAGATCGGTTTCGACGACGAGTCCTGCCTCGCGGAGGTCGCTGGCGAACCCGAGCGCCTCCTCGCGAACGTCCCCGGAGACGGCGGCGACGTAGACGTCCGTCGACAGTTCCTCGGCGGGCCACTCGCCTTCCTTCTTGAGGAGTTCGCGGGTCGTCGAGTACCCGAAGGCGAACCCGACCGCCGGCACGTCCTGGCTGCCGAACAGGCCGACCAGGTCATCGTAGCGGCCGCCGCCGAAGAGTGCGCGCAACTCGCCCTCGCTGTCGAAGGCCTCGAAGACCAGCCCCGTGTAGTAGGCCAGCCCGCGGACGATCGACAGGTCGAGCTTGCAGACGTCGGCGACACCGTACGACTCCAGGGCGTCGGCCAGATCGGCCATCCGATCGACGGCCTCGACGGCGTCCTCGTCGTCGGGCGCGAGTTCGCGCAGGCGATCGATCTCCTCGGTGATCGGCCCCCGGATCGCGGTGAGTTCGTCGATCCGTTCGGCCGCCTCGTGGGTGACGCCCGTGTTGCGCAGTTCGGTCAGGAACTCCTCGCGGGCGAGTTTCTCCTTGTCGTCGACGACGCCCATCACCTCGTCGGTGTTGTCGATCCCCTCGGCTTCGAGCAGGGCGTCGAGCAACGTGCGGTCGTTGATCAGAAACTCCACGCGGTCGGCGACGCCGAGCCGGTCGTAGATCGTCGCGGCGACGGCGATGACCTCGGCGTCGGCCTCGACGCTCTCGATCCCGAAGACGTCGACGTCGGTCTGGAAGAACTCCCGGTCCCGTCCCTTCTGGACGTTCTCGTAGCGCCACCGTTTCGAGGTGTCGTACCACTTGATCGGGGTCTTGAGGTCCTTTCGCTGCTGGACCAGCCGCGCGCGAGTCGGCGTCTGCTCCGGCGTGAGCGTGACCTGCCTGCCTCCTCGGTCCTCGAAGCTGTACGTCTGGTCCATCAGCTCCTCGCCGGACTTGATCTCGTACAGTTCTCGGCGTTCGACCGCGGGCGTGTCGATCTCCCGGAAGCCGAACTCCGCGGCGGTCGTCTCGACGACGTCGATGACCCCCCGCCAGGCGGCGAACTCCTCGGGATAGCGATCGTAGAAGCCCTTCAGGCTCTCTATGTCGGTCATTACCCCGTTGTGATCACGGCAGCGACATAGGGGTTCGGAAACGCGACTCGGGAGCGATCGGAGTGAGCTATGTGGCCGCGTATACAGTCGTATACGACATGGAAACCAGGAGCGTCCGCCTCGACGAGGACGTCTACGAGACGATCAAGGCGCGCAAGCGGGACGACGAGACGTTTTCGGAGGCCATCGAGCGGCTGATCGACGGGGCCCTCGCTCCTCTCGCTTCGCGGAATCCTCGCAGACGAGGACGCCACAGCGTTTCGCGAAGCGGTCGACGAGGCCGATACGGACGCGCGCAAAGACGTCGACGACTCACCGGTCGGAACGCTTATATTATGAGCTCGTGGGGATTTTCGGCGCCCAGGTGCAGAAATCCTGTCGAAATATCACAGCCGACAGTATTAACGCACTGCCGGTCTCGCCTTTCCCCATGACCGCGCCGGCTGACCGGATCGTCACGAACGTCGACGGCCACACGCTCGCCGAACCCGACGAGACCTTCGAAGCGGTCGCGATCCGCGACGGCCGGATCGTCCGGGTCGGTCAGGCCGCAGAAGTCCGGTTTCTGGAAGGCGTCGAGACCGACGTGCTCGACTTCGAGGGGGCGACGCTGTTGCCGGGCTTCGTCGACGCCCACACGCACATGGATATTCTGGGACGGCGACAGGCCGAGATCGATCTGGCGGACGTGGCCGGGCCCGACGAGGCCGTCGAGCGTCTCCGGGAAAACGGCGACGACGGCTGGATCCTCGGGTTCGGTTACGACGAGTCGACCTGGGCGGAGTCGCGGTATCTCACGCGCGGGGACCTCGATCGGGTCAGCGATGATCGGCCGGTCGCAGCCTTCCGCGAAGACCTGCACGTCGTCTCGGTCAACAGCGTCGCTCTGGATCGACTGAACGAGGATCTGCCCGACGAGGACGTCCGAACCGAAGGCGGTGAACCGACTGGCGTGCTCGTGGAAAGCGCACTGGAGGTCGTCACCGACGCCGTCGCGCCGGACGCCGAGACGACTCGCGAATACCTGCTGGCCGCCCAGTCGGTCGCGCTCGAACGCGGCGTCACGACCGTCCACGACATGGTGCGGAACCCGCACGTCCCCGGGGTGTACCGCGAGCTCGATCTCGCGGGCGAGCTCGACCTCCGGGTGCGGCTCAACTACTGGGCGGACTTCCTGGAGGCACTCGAACGAACCGGAGAGCGGACGAATCACGGCAGCGACCGGGTCGAGACGGGTGCGATCAAGACGTACACCGACGGGTCGATCGGCGGTCGCACGGCGAAGCTCTCCCGTCCGTATGCCGATGAAGACACCACCGGCACCTGGATCCTCGAACCCGACGACCTCGCCGGTCTGGCCGGCCGGGTCACGGACGGCGGCTTTCAGATGGCTGCCCACGCGATCGGCGACGCGGCGATCGAGGCCGTGATCGACGCCTACGAAGCCGCCGGGGGCGACCGCCACCGGATCGAACACGCCGAGTTGCTGACCGACGGGGCGATCGACCGGCTCGCCGACACCGGTATCGTCGTCTCTGCCCAGCCGAACTTCCATCGCTGGGCTCGCGAGGGCGGGCTCTACGAGACGGCGGTCGGGACCGAGCGACGGATGCGAACGAACCGGTTCGCCGCGCTGAGCGAGGCGGGCGTGCGGCTGGCGTTCGGGAGCGACTGCATGCCGCTCGATCCCCTCTTCGGCGTTCGCCAGGCCGTCACCGCGCCCGAGGCGAGCCAGCGGCTGTCGGTCACCGAAGCGCTGCGGGCGTATACGCTGGGCGGTGCCTACGCCGGATTCGACGAGGATCGGCTGGGGACGATCGAATCGGGGAAGCGGGCCGATCTGGTCGTGCTGGCCGATTCGCCGTGGGACGTCCCCGAGGCCGAAATCGACGGCATCGACGTCGTCGCGACGCTGCTGGACGGCGAAATCGTCGCCAGCCGCTAGAACGACGCCCGTCCCGTGTCGAAACGGATATCGGGCTATCACGACAACACACGCGTATGGAGCCCATCCAGATCATGTTCGCCCTGGTGGGGCTGATCGGCTTCGTCATCCCGATCTTCTTCATCATCGGCCAGGACAGCGAGAGTGCTGTCACCGACCCCTCCCTCGAAGAGATGGAACGGCGGCGCCAGCGCGAGAACGAGTAACTGCGTGCTCTCTCCGGCCGATCGCTTTCTCCTCGGCGATTTGCTTCCCGTACAGCCGGTCGACGCTCAGGAATACCGTCTGTGTATCGACGTACAAAGTCAGTTTGAGATGTTATATCCGGCGGTAATTCGGACGTCTATTACTCGATATGGTTCTTTGATTTGTGTTGTCCTTTATTGAGAATGTTATATCAAATATTGCCGGACTTTCCACCCATTACTTAGTTTAGAATCGTCCTAATCAGTTATTGAAGACAAAATGTTTTCAATGGAGGGATCAATAGAGAGAATTACAGTCAGAGATCCACTATGCCAGCGATGAACGAAGCGACGTTCGATACCGATCTCAGCTTGTTCAAATACGACAACCTGGAACAGCTCCCGGCGGAGTACCGGGACCTCGGAGAGGAAGACCGGGCTCGACGAATCGATGCCGCGCTGGAGGAACTCGGCGACGACGTCGTCGTGCTGGGGCACAACTACCAGCGTCGAGAGATCGTCGAGCACGCCGATTTCGTCGGCGACTCCTACCAGTTGAGCAAACAGGCCGCCGAATCGGACGCCGAATACGTGATCTTCGCCGGCGTGACGTTCATGGCCGAGTCGGCGGACATCATTACCGACGACGACCAGACCGTCATCCTCCCGAGCATGGAGGCGTCGTGTCCGATGGCCGGCATGGCAGAGGCGCTGCAGGTCGACGCCGCCTGGGCGGAGATCACCGCCGAGACAGACGCCGACGTCGTTCCGATCACGTACATGAACAGCTACGCCGATCTGAAGGCATTCTGCGCCGAGCAGGGCGGGCTGGTCTGTACGTCCTCGAACGCCGAGCAGGCCTTCGAGTACGCCCTCGATCGAGGGGAGAAAGTCCTGTTCATGCCCGACAAACACCTCGGAGAGAACACCGCCCACGCCATGGGGCTGGAAGACGAAACCGTCGAGTGGGACCCCTGGGACCCCGACTCGAAAGCGGCGAACAAGGTCGTCGAGAACGACATCATCCTCTGGGAAGGGGACTGTCAGGTCCACGAGCGCTTCCGGGTCGAACACATCGAGGCAGTCCGCGAGGAGTATCCCGACGCCAGCGTGATCGTCCACCCCGAGTGTCGCCGCGGGGTCGTCGAGGCCGCCGACGAGGCCGGTTCGACCGCCGACATCACTCGCGCCGTCGAGGAGGCCGATCCCGGTGAGACGTGGGCGATCGGCACCGAGATCCACCTCACCAACCATCTCCAGCGGTGGCATCCCGACGTGAACGTCGTCCCGCTGTGTGGGGATTCCTGTATGGATTGCAACGCCATGCGTCAGATAGACCCCAACTATCTGGCGTGGGTCCTCGAAGAGTTGGTCGAGGGCCGCGAACGCAACGTCATCGAGGTCGACCCCGAGGAGAAGGAACTCGCGGCACTGGCGCTCGACCGGATGCTTTCGATCTGAGGTGATCACGATGGACCAAGACACAACTGACGTGCTCGTGATCGGCTCCGGCATCGCCGGCTGTGCCGCCGCGCTCACAGCGGCCCGCGAGGGAGCAGACGTGACGATCGCGACCAAGGCGACTCGTCCGGAGGGTGCTTCTTCCTGGTGGGCGCAGGGCGGTATCGCCGTCTCGAAAGACGACCCCGAGCAATTCAAGCAGGACATCATCGAGGCCAGTGACGGCACGGCCGATCCCGGGGCCGTCGACGTGCTGGTCGAGCACGCCAACGACGCCGTCCGCGACGTCTTGCTGGAGACGCTTGACGTCGAATTCGACCGCGTCGAGTCACGCTCGACGGACAACGAACGGACGGAGTCCGTGAGTAGCGCCGGCGGTGCGGGCGGCTCGTCGGTTGGCAAAGCGCAACTCGATTTCGGACAGGAGGCCGCCCACAGCGACGAGCGGATCCTCCACGTCGACGCCTCGACCGGCAAGGCGATCCACGTCCCGTTCCTGAACTACCTCGAGAGCCGCGAGGATGTCGAAATACGGGAGGGTGCCGCCGCGCTTGAGTTGCTCAGTCACGAGGGGCGAGTCTACGGCGCGATGGTCGAATCCGACGGCGAGGTCGAACCGCTCTTTGCGGGCGCGACGATCCTCGCGACGGGCGGAATCGGCGAGCTCTATCCGAACTCGACCAATCCCGAAGGAATGACCGGCGACGGGATCGGGATGGCCGCACTCGCCGGTGCAGCGGTCGCGGACATGGAGTACGTCCAGTTCCACCCGACAGTCTGTACGGCGGCCGACGACCAGTTCCTCGTCAGCGAGGCCGTCCGCGGCGAGGGGGCCCTGCTGCGAAACGCCGATGGCGAGCGGTTCATGCCCGACTATCACGCGGACGCCGAACTCGCGCCCCGGGATGTCGTCGCCCGCGCCGTCAAGACCGAGCGCGACCGGACCGGCGAGGTCCGACTCGACGTCAGTCCCCTTGATTTCGCCAGTGAGTTCCCGGATCTGGTCGAGCTGTGTGAGGACAACGGCATCGACTACCGCGAGGGAATACCGGTTGCACCGGCCGAACACTTCCTCTGTGGCGGCGTCGTCGTCGATGACCGAGGGCGCGCCTCACTGGAGAACCTCTATGCGGTCGGTGAAAGTGCCCGAACCGGCGTCCACGGCGCGAACCGCCTGGCGAGCACGAGCCTGCTGGAGGGACTGGTCTGGGGACTACGTGCTGGTTCAGACGCCGCCGAGTCCCTCCGCGACGTTTCCGAGATCCGGACGATCGAACCGCCCGGGTTACTCGATCGCGATCCCAAGTTGTCCGGGCAGTTTGCCCGTGAGAAGTTCCGTCGCCTGCGCCGCGTGATGGACGAGTACGTGGGGCTGGAACGCGACCCGGCACAGCTCCGGCGCGCTCAGGGCGTCCTTCGGCGGCTCAAAGGCGAAGTCGACGCGTACGTCCGCACGCGCACCTCGCGATCGCTGTACGAACTCCGCCACGCCGCGATCACCGCGCTGCTGATCGCCCGTGCCGCCAGCGAAAGCCCCGAGAGCCGCGGCACGCATTACCTCCTCGAATCCCCCGAGGCGAGTGCGGATTGAGAGTATGATTCCGGATAGCAAGATCGAATCCTGGCTGCAGGAGGACATCGGACATCACGACGTGACGAACCAGGTTCCGGGCGAAACCGACGGCCGCCTGGTCGCCAGAGAGCCCGGCGTCGCGGCGGGGCTGGATGGAGCGCGTGCGGTCTTCGAGTACCTCGGCGTCGACGTCGAGACGTCCGTCGAACCCGGCGATCGGATCGGGCCTGGCGACATCGTCCTCCGGACGGGCGGGCCTGCCCGCGAGACGTTGCGAGGCGAGCGCGTCGCGGTCAACGTCGTCGGTCACGCAAGCGGTATCGCGACGAAGACCCGCCGGGCCGTCGAGACCGCTCGGGAGACAGCGGAGTCAGTCCGGATCGCCTGCACCCGCAAGACGACGCCCGGTCTCCGTGGAATCGAGAAACGCGCGGTCGTCGCCGGCGGCGGGGATACCCACCGGCTGAACCTCTCACACATGGTGATGGTCAAGGACAACCACGTCGCCGAGATGGGACTGGAAAGCGCGATCGAGCACTTCCGCACGAAGGCCTCTTTCGCGACGAAAATCGAGGTCGAGGTCGAAGAGCCCGAGGACGCCCCGCGGGCGGCCGAGGCCGGCGCAGACATCGTTTTGCTCGATAACATGGACCCCGCGACGACCGCACACGCCGTCGATCGAATCCGGGCGACTGATCCGGACGTGCTCGCGGAAGCCTCGGGCGGGATTTCCGTCCAGGACGTGCCAGCCTATGCGTCGACGGGCGTAGACATCATCTCGATGGGGTCGCTGACCCACTCGGTGGAGACGCTTGATCTGTCGTTCCGGACCGGGTAGTTCACCCGTCTTCCTCGAGCAATCCCAGGTCGTCGGCGACGAGATCAGCGATCCGGTCGGCGATGTCGGGATCGACCTGTGCGATCTGCTCGCCGTCGTGACGGTTCTCGTTGTGTCGTTCCAGGGTCTCGGCCAGCCCGTCCAGCGGAACCCGGGTTTCCGTCCCACACTCCTCGCAGATGATCGGCACTGTTGGGTCGTCGTCAGCCATGGCTCGTGGTGGATGTTCTCGTGCGCACCGAAAAAGCGTGTTCGATTCGGTGTTCGGGTCTACCGGGCCGACCGGCTACGCTTCTTTCTGGTCGGCACCGGCGACGGCGCGGTCTTTCAGCGTCGGCAGCGCCTCTTTCATCTGCTCGATCTCCTTCTCGGAGAGGCGGACGCCGGATTCGATGGTCGTGTCGACCGATTCGCCGGAGTCGACGTGAGTGGCCGACGCTTCGAGCGTGCCGTCCGACTGGACCTCGAAGTCGATTTCCAGCGTTGGCTCGCCGGCGGGCGCTTTCGGGATACCCGATAGCACCATCTCGCCGAGTTTCGTGTTCTCCTCGGCCGTCTCGGCCTGGCCCTGGTAGATCGGGAACCGGACGCCGGTCTGGTCGTCCATCACCGTCGTAAACCGATCGTCGCTCTGGCTGATCGGGACCTTCTCGTCCTGATCGACGACCGGTGCGAAGTCGCCGTCGTGCAGTTCGATCCCGATCGGCTGGGGCGTGACGTCCACCAGCAGTAGGTCCTCTTCCTCGCCAGGGAGCACGTCGTCGGCAGTCGTGTCCCCGCTCGTGGACATCAGTTCGGCCTGCGTCGCCGCGCCGAGCGCGACGGCCTCGTCGGGGTTGACCGACCGGAGCGGTTCCATCCCGAAGTACGATTCGACGGTCTCCTGGACCTGTGTCATCCGGGTCGCCCCGCCGATCAGCAGCACTTCGTCGACCTCCTCGATGTCTTTCTCCGAGCGCTCGAACAGTTCGTCGACCGAATCGATCGTCTGATCCAGCAGGTCGGCGGTCAGCTCTTGGAACCGTTCGCGGGAGAGCGTCGTCTCCAGGTTGTAGTCGGGGCCGAGATACGGGATCGTGATCTCGGTCTGCTCGCGGCTGGACAGGTCGTGTTTCGCCCGCACGGCGGCGTCGTAGAGACGCTGTTCCTGTTCGGGGTCGCCAGCGACGTCGACGTCGCCGTCCTCGCTTGCGATCTCCGCGAAGTGATCGACGATCCGCTGGGTCCAGTCCTCACCACCGAGACTGCGGTCGCCGTCGGTGTTCTTGACCTCGATGTGGTTGTGTTCGAGGTCGATCTCGACGAGCGTCGCATCGAAGGTCCCGCCACCGAGGTCGTAGACGAACACGTGCCGACGATCGTGTGCCGCCGCGTCGTCGGCGTCGTTGGTCTCCTGGAGTCCGTAGGCCAGACAGGCCGCCGTCGGTTCGGTCATGACGTGCTCGACGTCGATCCCGGCGATCTCGCCGGCGCTACGGGTGGCCTGGCGCTCGGCGTCGCCGAAGTAAGCGGGAACAGTGATGACCGCCGAATCGACGTCACGACCCAGGTAGGCTTCAGCGTCGGCGAGCAGCCGCGAGAGGATCAGCGCCGAGATCTGCTCGGGCCGGTATTCCTCGTCGTCGATCGCGACGACGTAGTCTTCCTCCCCCATGTGGCGTTTGATGTGCTGGACCGTCCGCTCGGCCTTGCTGACGGCCTGGTTGGCCGCCGGCTGTCCGACCACGGTCTCGTCGTTCTCATCGATCATGACGACCGACGGGGTCGTCCGTTCTCCGTCGCTGTTCGGAATGATCTCAGGTTCGTCCCCCGTGACCGCCGCGATGGCGCTGTTAGTCGTTCCGAGGTCGATCCCCACTGCGTACCCGTCTACCATACCCCCATGTGTTCGGGCATCTCCTAAATGGTTTTTTATCCTGTCCAGCCAACACGGGACGCTTTTGGGAGATCCGTCCCACGAACCGGACAGGAACCTCGCAGGCATGCCAGAGCCCGACCCGGATGCGATCGACTACTACGCGCGGATCGGCGTCGACCCGGAGGCCGATCTTGAGACGATCGAACGCCATCGCAAACAGGCTGACCGCCGATTCTCGCCGATGGGGACCAGCCCCGATGCCGACGAGAAGCGCCACATGCGGATCAACGAGGCCAGCAACGTCCTCGAAGACCCCGATCGGAGACAGCGATACGACGACCTCTACGAGTCGCTCGGCCCGATCAACGGGACGCTCGCGTTCGAGACGTTATCGACAGACACGACCGACGCAGTGCGGACCGACGAGACGCTGAATGAGCACCTCCGGGGGTTCATCGAGGTCCTCGGACCGGAGACGGGCGCCAGGGAGTTCAAGCGGTATCACGGGCGCCTGACGACGCCGCTGCCGGACGATATCGAGGGAGCAGACGTTCCGAACGGATACGGGGTCGACGACACCGGGTTCGGCGTCGCGGCCTGGAGCTGGCACCAGGCCGACCAGCTCTGTCCGTTCTCGCTGTGGCTGACCGGCGGACCGCAGCTCTGGCGCACGGCGCTGCTGGACTCCGACGCTGTTGATGGCCTGCTCGCGGAGCTCCGCGAGAGCGGTCCGGCAGCCGTTCCGGACTCCGAGACGGCAGCTACCGGTTCCGACGAGGCCGACGAGACGCCGACGACACAGCTCAGTCTCGGCCATCCGAGTTCGGCCGCCATCGATCGGTTCGAGACCGACGAGTCGGTCCCGTCAGTCACCGAGACGGCCTCGCGGCTGTCGGCCCCGGTCGATCGACTACGCAACGTCGTCTCCTACGTCCTCGCGACGGGTGGCTGGGCCGCCGTGACCACCGCCGGATCCGCCGGCGGTGGACTCGTCGGATCGGCCGTCGCTGCCGTCGCACTCGTCCCGCTGTTGGCCATCGCACTGGTGGTCCAGTCGACGGCACCCGACGTCTCAGTGGCCGGAGTGCCGATGGTCGATATCGATCGACCGTTCGTGACTGTCAGCCTCGTTCACTATCTGGTGGTCGGGCTGGCCGGAACTGCGTCCGCATGGGTCGCTGGCCGAGGATTCGTCCCGCGGATCCGGGAGCGCAAGGACGCGACGTTGCCCCGTGACGCCTGGCTGGTCTTCGGACCGGCGTTGCCGTTGCTCGCAGGTGCGCTGTTCGTCGGGATCGGACAGTCGGCATTCTCGCGGCGGCCGGGGCTAGTCCTCACGGCGGCGCTGGCCGCGTTCGCGTTCCAGGCGGCGATGGACGTCGGTGCGCCACGGCTCCTGTCGCTTTTGTGTCGAGGTGTCTCGACGCTTGCGTTCGCGCTGGCGAGCGCCGTCACATCGCTCGCGGTGATCGGTCTCGGCCTGTCGGCCACGTATCCCGGAGTCTTCGAGGCGTACGCCGCGGTTCTCGCCACGCTTCCAGCGGTCGAATCGACCGTGTTCGGAGCGGCGAACACCGAGTTGCTCGTCGTCTCGCTCGGCGCGCTGGCGTTCGTGCCGCTGACACTAACCTCGCTGTACAGCCTGGCCTACGCCCTCGAATCGGTCGCGCTTCGTGTCCGGTCGCGCGCGTTCGGGTCGTAGGATAGAGAAAGGGCTCTCACTTGCCGATCATCCCGCTGATACGGATTATTGGACGTCTGTTCCGCATCGACCGCGGGACGGTCGGAGCGGTAAATCGGTACAATAATCCGTATGAGTCACTCGCCACCTGTGGAGAACACCGTGCGAGATACAGGGGGAGCCTCCGTCTCGATATTTGAAGTAGGATGTTCCTAAGCGTCCAGTCGAAGCATATCTACAAGTCTTATAGTGTTCTTAATTCTCCTCAACTATCCAGACGCAGGAGCGCGTCTGACGTGCACAAGATTCAGGCAAGGCAGGTATTCTGTTCCTACTCGAACCCCCCCTCTTCAGGTGCACCTTCGCCCGCACTCGTATGAGGTTCGGTGCGATACGCGCCCCCCGAGACGACCGCCCCGGGTGGCGCGGTCGACCTCGGAGCCACAGACATGCCTTCGGCGTCTTCCGGGCGGTCGCAGCCCCCGGATTCGTCATCGCCGAGGGTGACATAGAACTGTTGCACAGCCCCAGGCACTACAGACTGAACCAATTAGCTGAATGTAGTCACTAAGCCCCCTCCCTCAAGGAGTCGTTCGAGAATCTCCGATTCTCGTGATCACGGAAATCCATAGATTTCGCCCGGGAACGATGATCCGGTCACCCGATCGGAGTGATACTGCCGGCTGTACGTTCGTACAGATATTTGCCACCCCGGGGTGGTGAATTATTTCGAAATGTTACAGCCGGCAATATGAGAGTTGCTCCGATCGGCTACGCTACTCCCTATCAGCGCTCGAACCCTGGACGAACCCGTCTCTCGTCTCTTGCCAGGCAGCGACGAGCGCGTCGATAAAGGCGTCGTCCTCGCTCGTGATCGCGTCGTTGTCTTCGAGATACTCGATGACCTCCCGAGCGCCACGTTCCAGTCCGATCGACTGTTCGTAGCCCAGGTCCCGCCGTGCCTTCGAAGTATCGAAGGTCGTGCTGTAGCGGCCGTGATCGACGAGAAAGTCGGTACGATCCGGCGCGATCTCGACCAGAACGTCCGTCGGGACGTGCACCAGTTCGGGCTCGGGCGCGTCCAGCGCGTCCGCGAGCGTCCGGTAGTACTCGTTCCAGGTCGGGACCGCCTCGGCGGTGACGTTGTAGGTTTCGCCGTAGGCGGCCCGGTTGCCGACCGCGCCGACGTAGGCCCCGGCGACGTCCCGGCGGTGTGCCGGTCCCCACAGTCCGGTGCCGTCCCCGTGGACGACGATCGGCTCGCCGTCGCGGATCCGCCGCAGGTAGGTCGTGTCGACCCCGAACGTGTGACAGAGGTTACCGTTGCCGTGCGGGCCGTAGGTCGTCCACGGACGGACGATAGTGGCCGCAAATTCACCCCGGTCGTGGGCCCCGCGGATCACGTCTTCGGCGGCGGCCTTGTTGGCCCCGTAGTTGCTCGTCGGCGGGTGACGCGGCGCACTCTCGACGACGGGGTTCGAGTCGACCGGGCGGCGGTAGACGTCGATCGTCGACGTCAACACGTACTGTTCGACCCGGCCGCCGAACGCCTCGACCGCGAGTTCGGCGTCGCTCTCGGAGAAACACAGCATGTCGATCACGGCCTCGGGATCGGTGCCCGAGACCCGCGATGGAAACTCGTCGCCGAACCGATCCGCGCGGACGCGGTCGACCGACTCGGGGATCGCAGCGTCGCTTTCGCCGCGATTGCAGACAGTCACGTCGTGGCCGGCAGCATCGAGCTTCCGGGTGATCGCTGTCGATATAAGGCCCGTACCGCCCAGGATCAGGACATCCATGCCGAATCCTTCGCCCGGGGGGATAGTAACTCGTGGGGACGCCCATCGACGGCAGAAACGCCCCCGAACACCTATCACACACCCTATCTTTACTGTCGGTATTATTATTTTATTTCATAATCCCGATTTAGCGCTCATATCCCTGACTTTTCCGCTTTCATTCTTTATTATCGCCCTCATATTTCGGGCGTTCCTTCCGATCAGATCACGTAACCGGACTATCTGGAAACCAGTCATATCGGTCTCGAAAAACGCCAGTTAGCCCCTCTCAGACGGAATTTGAGGATCCCCGGGCCCGCTGCTATCCCCCACAATTCTCCACGAACGTGACGCGACATCGATTCGGACGATCAGTGATATTCCCGTATTTTTACTAGTGGTACCTCATCGCCAGTAAATATATGTATTAGTAGCCCAATACGACGAGTATGGCGACGGCTCAACGGGGTAGGCGTCCCGAAAAGCGGATACAACCGGAACCGAGATACGATTTCCTGTCGCTGGCAGTCGACCGAGAGCCGGGCGACGTGGTGTCCGAGTTCTCGACGGAGATCGACGCTGCTCTGGAACGGGCCGTCGAAGACGACCTCGACGTCGCGTGGCTCCAGGGACAGAGCTGCACTGGCTGTACGATCTCGCTGCTTCAGGGAGAGTATCCGGAACAGTTCCAGCTCGAACAGTTTCGGGAGTCGATCGCGTTTCACCCGACGCTGATGACCGACGCCGGAGACAGGGCGCTCGATGCGATCGAGACCGCGCCGGACGTACTGATCGTCGAAGGATCGATTCCGGTGGACGTCCCGCGATCGGCGACGCTCGGTGTCGATCAATTCGGGAACCGTCGGCCGATCCTCGACTGGGTGATGGAGCTCGCGGAACGTGCCGAAGTAGTCGTCGCCGTCGGGAGCTGTGCCGCCTACGGCGGGCTGCCGGCCGCCGGAAAGCGTGACCCGGAAGCGGTTCGATCCAGTCCGACCGGCGCGTCCGGCATCCAGTTCGAGGGCATCGACCGGGGCGGCGTACTGGGTCCGGAGTTTACCGCCGGGTCCGACCTTCCGGTGATCAACGTTCCGGGCTGTCCCACGCACCCGGACCACATCCTGTTGACGCTCGCGACGGTCCTGAACGGCCACATTCCGACTCTCGATGAGTTCAACAGGCCGCTGCCGCTGTTCGCCCCGCTTGTTCACGACGATTGCTCCCGTCGACCGGACTACGAGGCCAAAGACTTCGCGGCGGAACCCGGTGAGGAAGGGTGTCTCTACGAGGCCGGCTGTGCCGGCGTCCACGCCCACTGTGACGACTCCAAGCGGCTGCGAAACGACGGGACCACCATCTGTCGAGACATCGGCGCACCCTGCATCGGCTGTGTCGAGCCGGCGTTCTGGGACCGGTTCACCCCGTTCTACGAAGCACGCGAGACGAGAGAAGAGATCGGCGAGCCCGAACCGATCGAAGAGCCGGGCCACACGATTCCGAGACCGGAAGGCAGTCTTCCCGGGTTGCTGATCGCGATCCCGGTGTGTCTCATGCTGTTGCCCCTGCTCCCCGTCATCGGGGCGCTGTGGCTCGTCAATCGCTGGCTCAGTCCGGACGGACCGATCGTCTGGAGAGAGGATCCCCGAAACCAGTCGGTCGGTGATCACTGATGCCGGAGATCGAAATCAACCCGACGACGCGGATCGAAGGGCACCACAGCACGACGATCGACGTGCAGGACGGGCAGATTCAGTCGGCCAAGAGCCACATGGAGATGTTCCGGGGCATCGAGAACATCACCGTCGGGCGACCGCCCTCGGACGTCCCCCAGATTACCCAGATGGTCTGTGGGGTCTGTTTCACCTCCCACCGGAAGGCCGCGACGCTCGCGCTCGAGGACGCGGCCGCCAGCGCGGGCGTCTTCGGCGGCGTGCCGTACAACGCCCGCCTCCTCCAGAACGTCATGGAAGGGATGTTCCTGCTCTGGAACCACGCGATCCACGTGTTCACGCTCGCCGGACCGGACTACAGCGACGCCGTCGCGGAGACCGGATATGCAGGATTGAACCCGAACGAGGGGGCGGGATACGAGAGCGCGCTATCCAACCAGCGGACGCTGCTGCAGGCGTTCACCGAGTTCGGCGGCCGCGCGCCCCATCCGCTGACGTACGCGCCAGGGGGCGTCGTCGCCCAGCCCGACGAAGAGACGGTCGAACGGGTCCGCGAGCGCATCGCGTCGGTCGACGAGTGGGTGGGGCCGACCGACGCGGTCCCGGAGGTGCTGGAGGCGGTCCGCGACCAGCGCGGGCCGCCGAGTGACGCTCACGGGTTGTACGACATGTTGAGCGTCCTCGTCGCGGCCGCGGAGGAAGGCGCCGACGAGTTCGGTGTCGGCCCCGGGCGCTTCTACGCCAACGGGATGTTTTACGACGACGACGGTGGCCTCGTGTTCCCCGGCGGTATCTTCATCGATGGCACGATACACGAGCCGAGCCAGGCGGAGTTGCTCGCGGGTATCACCGAAGACACGAGTCACGCCTGGTACACAGAGGAATCCGGCGGCCACCCACAGCGCGCGCCGCCACCGGAGCCGGCGCCGGACAAGGAGGGCGCGTACTCCTGGGGAAAGGCCCCGCGGTTAGACGGTCAATCGGTCGAGACGGGACCGCTCGCCAGGCTGATCGCCGCCGGCGACGACCCGTTCGATCTCCGGGCGCAACTCGGCGGCGATCCCCAGCGGGGCAGTACGCTGAACCGCCTTATCGCCCGCGTGCAGGAGTTCTTACTCGTCAGGGACCTGCTCGGAGAGTGGATCGATTCGGTGGACATCCACGGACCGCTGCGGGCTGAGTGGACCGACGACTTCACCGGCGAGGGCGTCGGGCTCTGGGGCGCGTCGCGTGGCGCGCTCTCCCACTGGGTGCGGGTCGAAGACGGTGAGATCGCCAACTACCAGATCATCTCGCCGACGCTGTGGAACCTCGGCCCCCGGGACAAAGAGGGGAATCCGAGCATCCTGGAGTACGCACTCGAAGGGATGGAAGTCGAGGACCCCCGCAACCCGGTGAACGTGATGCGGACGATCCGGTCGTACGACCCCTGTCTCGGCTGTGCCGTCCACGTCCAGGACGGCGACGAAAAGCGGTTCGTGGGGGACCTGGAGCCACCGCGTCCCACGGGTTCGATCGGCGACTAGCGGAGAGCGGCGGACTCGCGGGTCGTCAGACTGTCGGCTATGCGTTCGTGAAGGTTTTCGGCATCTCGGGGTGGCGAAATACGTGCGAAAGGTTATAGCCGGCAGTATCAAAACAGCGCGATCGCGACGGCGATCGTGGCTGCGGGGAGTAAGCCCCCTTCTGTTCGGCCCGGCATTCGGCTGAGCGTCCGCGCCGCGTCCGGGCTACCTTGTGGCGCGGACTTGCACCAGTGAGGATTCGCCGTTCCATCCGTTCTCCACCGTCTACTCGCGAACCGTGTGGCGGTCGCACCGCCTCGAAATCGCGGCGCGGAGCGCCGCGCAACGTTCGCTCGTTCGTGACGTGCCGACGTGGTCGGCACGCCGCCCTCGGCGGGTCAGCTCCCCGTTCCTTTCTCGGTCGACCGACGTACCGGGGTTTCTCCCGGCAGCCGAGTCGGCCTTCGTCAGTCGGGGTTCGCACGCCTCATCGGTCAGGCGGAGTGGTCTCGTTTCTGTTCCAGTGCCAGCGGTCTCCCGCTCCGGGTTTGCACCCGGTCACCTGCCCGGACGGTGGGGGGACTTTCCTCATGCCTCTTTGGCCGCCTGCGGCGGGTCCAAGACACGGGGTCCGGGCTCCCGCTGCCATCCGTACTACTCGGGCGCCCGGATTAACGCTGTCGGCTGCCGTCCGGAGCGGCCGCGTGCCGTCCGGAACAAAAACGTGGGTTTAACAGTCCGGGTCACGACGGTCCGGGTATGCAGGGTAATCTGCCGCCGGAAGCACAGGAGAAGCTCGAGGAACTGCAGGATTTGCAGGAGACCGCACAGCAGGTCGCCACCCAGAAACAGCAGGCCGAGACCCAGCTCGCCGAGGCCGAGAGCGCGCTTGACGCGCTCGATGACATCGACGAGGACACGGGCATGTACCGCCAGGTCGGCGAACTGCTCGTCGAGAGCGACTACGACGAGGCCTACGACGACCTCGAAGAGAAGGTCGACAACCTCGAAGTCCGCGTCGAGAGCCTCGACAAGCAGGAAGAGCGTGTGCAGGAGCAGTTCGAGGAACTCCAGCAGGAGCTCCAGCAGATGCTCGGCGGCGGTGGCGGCGGTGGCGCCGGCGGCCCGAGCCCGAACGTCGGTCCCGGCGGCGACTGAGGACGATGGTCGAGGACAGCGAAGTTGTCCAGACGGCCGCTGACGCGGCCGAGAACGTCATCTTTTCGCGCTGTGACCGGTCGGCAGTCGCTGACTTCGACGTCACCGTCACCTTCGAGGACGGTGTGCTCGAAGTCGACGTCTATCTCAACGTCGAGGACGACCGGATCGACGAGCAACAACTCGCCGACGACGCCGCGCTGGCTGCGCAGGGTGCCGTCGACGAACTGCTCTCCTAGGTCTGGCCCTGATCCCGGACGAACCCCGTCCGGAAGGCGATCCAGGCCAGCACGCTGATGAACAGGATCGGCGGTAAGATGAGAAACGCCCACAGCGGCTTCAGTCCCCACCCGAGCAACAGCGCCAGGTTTCCGAGCCCCAGCAATAGAAAGGGCAACACCGCCAGCGTCGCCTGCTTGCGGTCGAGTTCCAGCTCTGCGCCGGGGACGCTCATGCGAACCTGTACGCGAGTGTGGTAGAAAAGAACGGCGTTACCGGCGATTGCTCGGTGGAGGGCCGAGCGCAGGGGGACAGTCGAGTCTGCCTGTCGAGTCCAAGTGCTTAGCTTTCGACCGTTTCGTCGTCAGTCTGTTCGTCGGTCTGCTCGTCAGTCTGCTCGTCGTCGGTCTGCTCGTCAGTCTCGTCGACTTCGTCGCTATCGCCGTCGTCCGGCGTGATCTCGGCTATCGCCGAACCGAGGTCGCCCTCCAGCTCACCGGAGAGGAACTGGTTGATCGTTTCGTGGATCTCCGTCACGAAGTCGGGGACCTGCTCGGGCATGTCGGTCGGGGGACCGCGTTCGTGCTCAGCGTTCGGGCCACGTTTATCTTCGCTCGCATGCGGGCCGCGGTCGGCGGGCGGTCCACGCTCGGGCTCGTCTTCAGCCGTCTCGTTCGCGTCGTCCTCGTCGGCAACCGTCTCGTTCGGCTGGTCAGTTGTCGGTGCGTCCGTGGGTGCGTTGCCTGCTTCCGCGGGTGCATTGCCCGGCAGTGCCGCCGCCGTACCGCCGGCGACGAGCACCAGTGCAAGAGCAATGCCTGCGATCTTTGTGAGATTCATGTTCGCTGCCTCCGGTCGAGCCTATGTCGAGACACCCACTTCAACCGGGAACTCGCCGAAGTCGGTTCAGGATCGATCGGCCCGGATTGCGGCGATTTGGCCCGTCAAACCGGCTTAATCGACGACAGATTTATATGCCAGAGGTCAATCCGGGTCGCTGCCACCGGTAGCGCTGGCGGTGCTCGCTGGCGCGCCCGAGTACTTTTGGCGGTTGGTATCCAACTTCGGGGTATGGAACACGAGGCGACAGTCGAGGGAATCGGCGTCGGGGTCGGGGAAGAGGGGGCCGGCGCGCCCGTCGTCCTCTTGCGGGCGAACGGCCAGTACGTGCCGATCTTCGTCAGCGCCGACCAGGCACAATCGATGCAGCTGGCGATCGACGAGGAGCCCTTCGAGCGGCCGCTGACACACGACCTGCTGATCGAGATGCTCTCGGAGTTCGGGGGGGCTATCGACCGTGTCCGGATCGACGATCTAGCCGACGGGACCTTCTACGCGAAAATCGACGCCGAACAGTACAACGACGGCTCGCGAAAGGACGCCGTCTTCGACGCCCGGCCGAGCGACGGGATCGCGATCGCGCTCCGGGTCGACTGTCCGATCGTCGTCGACGACAGCGTCGTCGAAGCCGCCGGCCGGCCGCCAGAGGCCTTCGAGGCCGATGCTGAGGAGGCCGAGGAGTTCGGCGGCGAGGAAGCCGACGAACTCGGTGACTTCGGGGAAGAAGACGACGACTTCGGCGACGATCCCGACGATTTCGATTTCTGAGGGGAGGAGTCCGGGCAGCTATGACTACGTACCTCCTCGCGAGCGCGTCCGTCCACACGACTGCAGTGGCCTGTGACTACCTCGCCGAGCGACTCACCGACGACGACACGGTGATGGTACTGGGGGTCGTCGAACCGGGCACCCCGTCGCGGGACGTCAGCGACGCGATCAACGTCGCCCGCGCCCGCCTCGCCGCGGCGACGGTCTGGACCGAACAGCGAGAGGGCGACCCGGTCGAGGCGATCCTCGATCTGGCGGCCGACGTCGACGCCGACGAGATCATCGTCGGTCGGCGAAGCGGCGACCCGGAACAGATGGAGATGGGGCTGGGGGGCACTGCGGCGGCCGTCGCGGGCGAAGCCGAGCGTGCGGTCGTGATCGTGCCGGTGTGACCGCAGCCGACAGTATCAACATACCTGACGCGTAATCGGGGGGTATGTCGGCATCCGAGCTCGCGGCCGCCGTCAGGGAGTCGCTCGCGGTCGACGCCGAGGAGTTCCAGGCAGAGGCGGCCGAGGAGGCCGAACGCCTCAAAGCGGAGGTACGAGACGGGACCTTCGACAACAGCGAGACCATCGTCGGCCTCGAGCTGGAGTTGTACGCCGTCGACGACCGGACCGACGCCCTCCAGCGCGTCTCCCGCCCGCTGCTCGAGCGGATCGGCTTCGAGAAAGAACTCGGCTTGCACAACGCCGAGATGCAGACCAGCCCCCAGCCGCTGAACACCTACGGGCTGGCCGCCCAGGAGCAGGAACTGCAGGCCAACCTCGTCCCCGCCCAGGAGCGCACCCGCGCAGACAACATCCGGCTGGTCAGCGATGGACTGTGGACCGTCCCGCCGAACGGCGAGACCGCCCGCTCGTATCTCTGTGACTCGGTCGAAGCCGACGGTATCCGAATCGGGACGAACATGTCCGATTCCGTCCGCTATCACGCGATGGCAAACACCGACTATCCGTCCGGATTGCGTCTGGACGCCCCGAACGTCACGCTCGAAGCCGACACGGTCATGCCGGAGAGCCTGATCACCTCGATACAGCCACACGTCCAGGTGCCCCACGCGCCGGACCTGCCGGAGTATTTCCGATACGCACTCCGGATCGCCGGGCCGCTGCTCGCGCTCGGCGTCAACTCGCCGTTCTTCCCGCCGGACCTGTACGACGACGTGCCCGACGCGGCGATCCTGGACGACGCCTGGATGGAACACCGCATCTCCGTGTTCGAATCCGTGCTCAACGCGGCCGACGAGTCGATCCCGAAGAAGGTCTGCTTCCCGCCCGATTTCGAGACCGTCGATGACGCCATCGACGCCATCGTCGCCGACGAAACGATCGTCCCGATGAAGCTTACCCGGGGAGAACGCTTCGACGACCAGTTCGCCCACGTGCGACACAAACACGGCTCCTACTGGCGGTGGGTGCGTCCCGTCTTCGACGGCGCGACTCGCTCACAGGCCAACGCCCGCATCGAGTTCCGTCCGTTGCCAGCCCAGCCGACGATCCGGGACGCCATCGCGTTCCAGGCCGTCTTCGCCGGCCTGCTGGAAAGTCTGACCCGGCGGGAACATCCCGTGCGCACGCTCGAATGGGAGCGTGCAGAGAAGAACTTCTACAACGCGATGCGGAACGGGCTGGACGCCGAGCTGGTCTGGATCACGGGTGCGGGCGAGACGGCCGACATCGAGGAGATCTACGGCGAGCTGTTCGAACACGCCCGCGACGGCCTCCGGTTGCAGGGTCTCTCGTCGGAGGCTGCCCGGCAGTACATCCGTCCGCTGCGCGAGCGCGTCGACCGGCGGATCACGCCCGCTCGCTGGAAGTTCGGCTACGTCCGCCGGCGCGTCCAGGAGGGTGTCCCGCTCCCGGAGGCGATCTGGGGCATGCAGGCCCAGTACATCCGAAAACAGGAAGAGACGCTCATCGAGGGCGAGTTCACCGAGTGGCTCTCGTGATGGCACTCGACGTGCTCGTTCTCACGGCGTTCGCGGCCGACGAGTTCCCGACCGACGAGCTCTCGCCGTGGCTCGATCGCGAGTGGCCCGCGACCCGACCGCTCCCGGGCGCCATCGAGGACTACGGATCGCCGGTGTATCACGACGGGACGGTCGGCGTCGTCGCGACCGGCGTCGGCCCGACAGCCGCGGCGACAACCGTCACGACGCTGTTCGGAAGCGAACTCGTCGACGATTCGACGCTGTTTCTGACCGCCGGGATCGCCGGTGGCCCGCCCGAGTTACCGGTCGGTTCGGTCGTCCTCGGCGAGGTCATCGTCGACTGGGACCGCAAACACCGCACCGACGACGGCGTGCAGCTACTCGAGTACCGGCCGCGCGACTACGTCTACGAACTGGACGACCGACTTCGCTCGCGCGTCCGGATGGCCGCCGACAGCGTCACACTCGAAGCGGGGACGGTTACGTCGGGCACCGTCGTCACCGGCGGTGAGTTCTGGCACGGCGCGGAGCGGGCGGCGGAGGTTACATGGCTCTGCGAACAGTACGGCGCGCCCCCCTATCGGGCGACAGTCACCGAAGACGCCGGGACGGCCCACGCGCTGGCCCGTCACGACGCGCTCGATCGGTACGCGACGATCCGGGCGATCTCGAACCACGACAGGGAGAGTGGTG
The DNA here is from genome assembly GCF_025517535.1 of Halapricum hydrolyticum. Lineage (NCBI taxonomy): Archaea > Methanobacteriati > Methanobacteriota > Halobacteria > Halobacteriales > Haloarculaceae > Halapricum > Halapricum hydrolyticum. Next base: position 24,119 of record NZ_JAOPKC010000012.1, on the reverse strand, counting down.
GCGTCCGTTCCTGGGAAGACGGACTGGAAGTGGCCGTCGAAAACGCCCATTGCGTCGCCAGCGCCGCGGTCGAGCGTCTCCGGGACGACTGATACTGGTGGTTGTACCTTCGGACAGAGAGTCGGCATGCCGTCGTGTCGAATCAGTTCGAAATGGTGTAGCCACCAGTATGAGACGGCCGGCCGAGCATTCGGATGAGGTTCCGAATGCGATGGCCAGCAGTCTGAAAAAGGCGACACCAGGCAGACGGATCGGTCGACTCGCGGGCGAGAACGACCGGCAGGATTTATATTCGGGACTCTCCCACGCATAGCCATGTCAATTGAACCCGGCGATGGGGTGACCATCGAGTACGTCGGTCGCCTCGATGACGGAACGATCTTCGACACGTCCCGGCGGGAGGTCGCGATCGAGGCGGGACTGGCCCAGCCCGGAGACATCGAACCCGAAGAGTACGCCTCGCTGTCGTTTACCGCCGGCGAAGGCGAGATAATCGAGGGGCTAGACGAGGCGCTGATCGGAATGGCCGAAGGGGAGACGGCGACAGTGACCGCTCCGCCCGAGAAAGCCTACGGGGATCACGAGCCCGACCGCGTCAGGGAGTACGACCCCGAGACCTTCGAGGGGATGGTCGGCCAGCCACCGACGGTCGGATTGCACGTCCACGCACAGAACGGGCTGCACGGCGACGTGACGGCCGTCAACGAGGACAGCGTCGAAGTGGACTTCAACCACCAACTCGCGGGCGAAACGCTCACCTTCGAGATCGAAGTCGTCGAGGTTCGCGGCTAGATCGAGACGGCACATCTCAGAACGGCTTTGGCCTCTCCCGACCCATCACATGTGAGCCACGAGTTCTTCGGTATGTATTTATTATTTTCTTAAGTGTAAAATTAAAATATCCTACCCAGCCAAGCGTTTTGTGTCCCCCAAAGCTATGTCGCGGCACAGGATGTATGACGCGAGGCTGGCCGAGACCTTCTCCGGGATCGCCGAGATGATCGATTCGGAGGCGTCATTCACCGAAAAGGCCGACGAGGCACTCGCACTCGGGGCCGACGCGCTCGGTGTCGAGCACGCACACCTCACCCGGGTCGTACCCGAACTCGGCCACTGGGAGGTCATCGCCAGCACCGATCCGGCCGACGGCGCGTTTCCCGTCGGGGAGACGGCCGATCTGCGGACGACGTTTTGCCGCCACACCATCGACCGTAACGAGACCGTCGCCCTCCACGACGCCCCGAATCAGGGCTGGGTTGACGATGTCGCGTACGAAACGCACGCGCTGAAGTGCTACGTCGGCACCCCGTTGCAGCTCGACGACCGTCCGGTCGGGACGCTTTGCTTCGTCGGCCGGGGCGCGCGTGCCGAGCCGTTTGACGCGGCGTCGGTCGCGTTCGTCGACTGGATCTCGTCGGCGCTGGCGTCGGAACTCCAGTTGCGGGAGCGCGACCTCGCGCTGGAGAATTACGCGCGTCTCGTCTCGATTTTCGGTCGCATCTTGCGGCACAACCTCCGGAACGATCTGACCGCCATTCGCGGGCACATCGATTACCTCCTCGAAGAACTGCAACGACCCCACGACCCGCTGGAGCTCGAGGCGACACTCGACAGGATCATCGCGCTGGCCGAGAAATCGAAAGAATTGCGCCGGATCGCGGAAGAGGAATCCGTGTTCGTAGAGCAGTCGGTGACGACGCTCGTCGAGGATAGTCGCACAGACGTCGAATCGGCCTATCCCTCGGCCACGGTTTCGACGAACGTCCCGCCGGAGGCTCACATCCTCGCGTTTCCGACGTTGAAGACTGCGATACACGAACTGATCGAGAACGCAGCAAAGCACGGAGGGGAGAGTCCGACCTGCACCGTCACGGTCGAATCTGCGGCCGAAGCCGTGACGGTCGCGGTCGCCGACGACGGACCGGGACTGCCGGAACACGAACGACTGGCCCTGAGAGGTGAGTCGGGCACACAACTCGCCCACAGTACCGGTGTCGGTCTCTGGATCGTCTGGTGGATCGTCGACTCACACGACGGGACGATCCAGACGTCGGTCTCGGAATCGGGGACACGTGTGACGCTGAGAATCCCCCGTCCCTCGAAGAACCGACAGCTGATCGCGACGTCACAGGACGAGTCGCTGTAGCAGTTTCGAGCGGAGTCTACTACATCGAGCGGTCGATCCGGGACAGACGTACAACAATCCCTATCAGATCACGCCCGTTACGCGTGCGGCTTCGCGCGCGGCCTCTTCGCTCATGCCGTTGCCGAGGATCGTGTACCGGTCGCGGATCTCGTGTGCGGTGGTCAGCGCCTCGATCACTGTCGACTCGTCGATGCCAAGTTCCTCGGCCGTCGTCGGCGCGCCGATGCGTTCGAGCGCGGTGCGGATGTCACGCCACATGCCTTTCTCGCCGTCCTGGAGATATGCGGCAATGATCGAGCCGACGCCGACCTGATGGCCGTGCAGTGCCGCGTCCGGGACGAGCCGGTCGAGTCGGTGCGAGAAGAGGTGCTCGGCCCCCGAGGCGGGCCGCGAAGAGCCGGCGATCGACATGGCGACGCCCGAGGAGACCAGTGCCTTGACCACGATCCAGGCGGACTCCTCGAGGCCTGGTTTGATCGAGTCGGCGTTCTCGACGAGCATCTCGGCGGTCATCTGAGAGAGCGCGCCGGCGTACTCGGAGTATTCGACGTTCTGGAGGCGGCGCGCGAGGTTCCAGTCCCGGACGGCCGTGTAATTCGAGATGATGTCGGCACAGCCGGCGGTCGTGAGTCGCCAGGGGGCGTCAGCGATGATCTCGGTGTCGGCCACGACCGCCAGCGGCGGTTCGGCGGCGACGCTGTGGCGCGTGTCTTTCTCCGGGACCGATCCACGGCCCGAGACGATGCCGTCGTGGCTCGCGGCGGTCGGGACCGAGACGAAGCCCTGGCCGCGGTGATCGGCGGCCATCTTCGCGATGTCGATCGGTTTGCCGCCGCCGACGCCGACCAGAAACCCCGCCTCCATGTCGTCGGCGGCCTCGATGACGCGCTCGACCGCCTCGAAGCTGGCCGTCTCGACGACGACCGTTTCGGGCTCGCGCCCGGCCGCCGCGAACAGCTCGGCGACGCGCTCGCCGGCGACCTCTCTGGGTGTCGGGCTGGTGACGATCAACGGCCGTCCGGCGAGGTGGAGTTCCTCGACCGCCGTGACGGTGTCCTCGAGGACGCCGTGACCCACGAGGACGTTCCTGGGCAGTCGGATCCAGGTCGTCTTCTGGAACATATCGAAGAATCGACGCCCCGCGTGAAAACCTTGCCGCCCGTTCAGCGACTGTGCCTCTCGTCGTGCCCCTTACCGCGACCTCCCCCGGTCCTCGATGAGCCTGTAGATCTCTATCACGTCAGAGGCAGTCAGTTCACCGTCGTCGACGTCCGACAGAGCCTGATCGAGCCGCGAGACAGTTCCTTTGGCTTCGAGAACACGTTGTTCGTCGAGTTCGAAGAGGGGGTCCGGACTGTCGGCGGCGAGGACGCCTTCCTGGAAGACTACGAGGCGGCCCGAGTGACACTCATGCGTGACGACGGCTGACGTCCGGAAAGACGACCGACACAGCTAGAGCCGGTCCAGGACATCGATCTCGACGTCCCGGCGCGGACCCCGATCGCTCCCGTCCCGGTCACTCTCGCGGTGTTCGGCCACGGTCGCGTCGAGGGCTTCCGAATGCGGTGTCCACTCCCAGCCCAGATCGTGGAGCTTCTCGGCCGAGAGGAGATGCGGGCGGTCGTTGTACAGCGGGAAATCGCCGGGTCGGAGGTCGGGCGCGAGCTCGCGAGCGCCGGCGTAGACCGTCTCGACGTCAGCGTCGCAGGCCGCCGCGAGAAGCTCCAGCAGTTCCGCCATCGCGGGGGCGTGGCGGTCACCCACGTTGTAGGCCTCACCGGCTTCCCCCTTCTCCGCGACGATTCGAAGCGCGCTGGCCACGTCGTCGACGTACGCCAGCTGGTGCAACGACGTGCCGTCGCCGGGAACGACGACCCGGTCGTGATTGTCGATCCGGGCGAGCCAGTAGTCCAGCCGCTCGGTGTAGTCGTGGGGACCGTAGACGATCGTCGGGCGGACGCTCATCGCGCGGACGCCCGCCTCGGCGGCCGCGAAGACTGCCCGGTCGCCCTCAGCCTTGCGATTGCCGTAGGTTTCCGGGGAGTCGTCTCCGGCTTCGCGCTCGCTGCAGGGTTCGAGTTGCGTCTCGTCCTCGCGTTTCGGGATCCGGTGTTCGCCGTAGGCGGCCCCGCTGGAGACGAAGACGTACGCATCGACGTCCGCGAAGGCGTCGGTCGCGACCCGGACGTCTCGCGGGTGATAGGCCACCAGGTCGATCACGACGTCGGGGTCGAGACGGTCGGCGACGGCTCGCAGTCGCTCGTCGTCGCGTCGGTCACACCTGACGTGCTCGACCGCGGGATCGTCGGCGAACGGGTTCGGGTGACGGCCGCGGTTGCAGAGCGTCACGTCGTAGCCGTGCTCGCGAAACTCCGTCACTGTCGCCCGGCCGATGAAGCGCGTCCCGCCGATACACAGCACTGTGGGCATGCCCCTACGTGTGGACGACGGAACCAAAACTGTTGGGCGCGCAGGTCCCCGACGCTACGCGAGAGACGCCTCGATCGCGTCGCGATACCCCTCGCGATAGGTCGGATAGACGAACTCGTAGCCGAGTCCCCGGAGTTTCTCGTTGCTGACGCGCTTGTCGGCCCCGACCCAGTTGCGGGCCGCTTCCGAGAGCTCGGGGTCGTCGAGCCGGTCGGCGACGGTCTGTTTGGGCGGTTCGGGTTCGCCGCATTGCTCGGCCAGCCAGTCGGCGAACGCCCACTTCTCGACGGGTTCGTCGTCGACGACGTTGACGACCTCACGGCGGGCGTGATCGCCTTCGAGCAGGAACCGAACGGCGCCGGCGGCGTCGTCCCGGTGGACCATGTTCAGGTGACCCTCGGTAACCGGCCCGTCGAGATACCGCTGCAGGCGGTAGCGATCCGGACCGTACAGGCCGGCGAATCGAGCGACTGTGCCGTCCGTGTCGTCGATCGGGCGCTGGCGGGCGATGGCTTCGGCCTCAGCCAGGGCCTGTCCGCGCTCGGTCCCGGGGTCGATGGACATCGCCTCGTCGACCCAGTCGCCGTCGTGATCGCCATAAACGCCCGTGCTGGAGGTGTAGACGATCCGATCGGGGACAGCCTCTCGACCGCAGAAGTGGTCGATCGTCGTCCGCAGCCCGCCGACGTATGTCTCGCGGGCAGCGTCGGCACCGCGCCCGCCACTCGAGGCCGCGAAGATCACCCAGTCTGCGTCCGGAACGGCCGCGAGCGCGTCCGGTTCGGTGACGTCGGCTTTCACGGCTGTCGCCCCGGTGTCCTCGACGGCACGGAGCCCCGACTCCGAGCGGCGAACGCCGATGACGTCGTGATCGGGCTGGAGCTGTCGTGCCAGTTCACAGCCGACGTAGCCACACCCGAGGATTGCGACGCGGGTCACGAGTCGGCCTCCAGCAGACGGTGGATGCGAGCGTATTCGTCGAGCGTGATCGGGTGGCGCCCCTCGATTTTCTGTTGGACCGTCTTCGGATCCAGGTCACCACCGAGCCGTGCCGCGACGGCGTCGACGTCCATGACGGCCGTCGTCATGCCCATCAGCAGGATGTCACGGGCCTGCGCGGTGACCGCGTCGGCGTCCGGAAACTCGCCGGAGAGTGCGAGCACCGCGGCGGCGTCCGCGAGCGTGATCTCGCCGGCACGTCGAATCGCGACTGCGTCGTCGCCGGACGCTGTCCCGCCGGCGAGTGCGTCGACAGTCGTCCGCGAGAGCTCCGTCTCCGCGGCAACGGCCTCGGTTCCGTGCTCGTCGATCACGTCACTCAATACGTCCAGGTACGCGGCGAGCAACTCCTCCGGGTCGCGCTCGCCGGCGTCGGGAAACCGTCCTGTCAGCATACCCCCCGATACGGGACGTGGATACAAGTGGATAGTCGTTCACCAAGTGACACGATAGCACGCAACAGTACCGAGTAATGGGTTAGCACGACGTCGATGTGCCCCCGTGGATTTATACACGTCGGACCTAGAGCGACACACATGCCAAAAATCGAAGTTTCGTTGCCGGATCGGATCGAAAACGACATCCAGCGACTGATCGAGCAGGGCGAGTTCGTCAACCATGATCAGGCCGTCGAGGAGTTGCTGACGATGGGCGTCTCCGCCTACGACGTCGAAGAAGAGGATACGACGCCGGCTGCCGGAGAAGACATGTTCTCCCAGACCGTCGAAGACCAGCAGGATCCAGCGATGCAGGACGAACCGCGCGACGACGGCTACACGTTCTAGAAACCGTGGACCCGACGACGCTCGAATCGACACTCCGGACGGAGTTCGGCGCCACCGACCGAGCAGCACACGTGGTCGCCAGACAGGCGCGTGATCTGGCCGATTCCGGGCAGATAACGTCCGATTTCGATTACGAACTGACCGCGGCGGTCGTCGTCTCGAACCTTCGTGACGCACCAGCCGAGTACTCCCTTGTCGAGCGCTGGAACTGGTGGCTCGGATCCCTGGAACTCTCTCACGGCGGCTACGAGCAGTTCCGGATCCGTCCCGGGGCCGTCTGATCGCGATCCACGCTCTCGAACCGGATTCTTTACCACGCTGAAACGTGAGAGGAGACGTATGAGCACGGACGGACGATTCGACGACGCACTCAGGCAGCCGTCGGACAGGCTCGAACTGTTCGGCACACTCACCGGTGTGTTGCTCGTGTTGATCGGGCTGGGAACGATTGCCGGGATGCCCTGGCAGACGAACGGCGACGCGGCGGTCTCAGTGCTGCAACTGCTGGGTGTGCTCGCGACGATGGGCGTCGGTGCCGGACTCGTCTGGCTGACCCGACAGTAGTACAACTCGCTCGAAAGATCAGTCTTTGCTCGGAATATACGCCATTCCGAGCAGCAGGACCGCGGCGAAGCCACTCAGAATGACGACCCCCCACAGCCCGGCCTTGCGCTCCTCGTGGGAGTCGATCCGTTCCTGGGCCTCCTGGTAGGCGTCACGGGTTTCAGTCGTGTTCGGCGCGAGCTGGACGGTCGTCGAGTCGGGGAAGTGGACGAAATACGACTCGGCGTCGAGGTCGACCGACTGACCTTCAGACAGCCCCACACTGATCGTTCTGGGGGCGGTCCAGTTCAGCGGGACCGCCGAGCGCGTGATGTTCCCGACCGTCGTCTCGTTGCTCTCGTACTGGAGCGTCTCACCCTCGGCGAGTGATTTGACTTCCGGATCAGGCAGGTACGCCGCGAGCGGCTGCTGGGTCCCGTTGCGGTACTGGACGTACTGCGTCCCGTCGGGTGCGGTCCCCAGCGAATCCTCGACGGCGTCGTCAGTCAGCAGCAGGCGAGTGACGTTCTGCTGCTGGACCAGCGAGGCTGTCGCTGGATCGGTCTCGTTCGGGATCGTGACCAGGTACGACGATCCCCACGAGACGGTCGCCTCGCTCGTCGCGATCTCGGTTATCGTCCCGTCAGGCACGAACTGCCCCTCCCGTTCGAACGTGAGCGTCTCGCCGCGCTCGAAGGTCGTATTGATCGATCGGTTGTCGACCGCCTCGAGTCGAAGCGTCGGTGGATCAGCCGAGGCGTTCAACAGCACCCGGTGCTCGCGCCCGGAAAACTCGACTGTCGACCCGTTGGCAAGCGTCACCCGCTCGACTCGCTGGCCATCCCAGGAGACGATCTGCCAGGATACCGTCGAGTTGTGCTCGAGCGCCACCGTGTAGGTCGCCGCCGGGTCCGTCCAGGTCAGTTCGCCGGACTCGTCGCCGATCGACGCGACCGTGTAAGTTCGATCCCCGACCGTGAGCGTGTCACCCTCCGAGTAACGCTCGCCGGTGAGGTCGACCTGGGGTTGCTCTGCCATCCCGACGTACGCATACGCACCCGCACTGACGACTGCGAAGAGGACGAAATAGACCGCCGCGGCGCGTCGTTGCATACCATGTCGATGGGATGGGCCGACGTATAATCGTTACCGTTCTTCCGATCACCGATTCTGTCGAAAACGACCGTCTCAGGCGTTATCGGCAATTATTTCCGCTACGTCATCCGCCGAGGGCAACCCGTCCATCGCACCGGTCGCGGTGGTCGCGAGCCCGCCCACCGCGCTCGCGTAGCGGACGGTCTCAGCCAGCGACGAACACTCCGAAAGGAATCCTGCGATCGAGCCCGCGAGGAACGCGTCGCCGGCGCCGGTCGTCTCGACGACGTCGACCTCGTACCCCCCGAATTCAGTCGTCGCCGGTCCCCACGGAGCCTCCTCGGAAGCGCGGGCCATCGCACCCTCGCTGCCGCGCGTGAGCATGACAGTGTGTGGCCCGCGCTCGAGGAGAGCCTCTGCGAGTTCCTCCTCGTCGGTCGCCTCGACCAGGACGGACAGGTCGTCCTGGTCCGTCTTGACGACGTCCGCGAGTCCGAGCGCGCGTTCGAGCGTCTCGACGAGCACGGATTCCTCGGGCCAGAGGTCCGCGCGCGTGTTCGGATCGAACGAGACGGTACAGCCGTGTTCGTCCGCGCGCTCCATCAGCTCCAGAGTCGCCGACCGCGAGGGCTCGGTGTGCAGCGTGACGCCGCCGACGTGTACCCACTCGACGCGCTCCAGGGTCTCCGAGGAAACCGTCTCCGGCTGCATCGCGAACGTCGCCGTCTCGTCGGCGAAGAAAGTGAACGACTGATCGCCGTCTTCGTCCTCGCCGACGAGCGTGTGGGCCGTCTTCCGCTCCGGATCGCGCTCGAGCAGTGTCTCGTGGACGCCGTTGTCGGCGAGCACGTCTGCGAGGTGATCGCCGAAGGGGTCGTCGCCGAGTCGTGCCCACAAAAGGGGCGGATGGCCGAGTCGAGCCAGCGCGACGGCGACGTTCGCCGGCGCACCGCCTGCCCGGCGCGTGAGCGTCTCCGCGTCGGCGATCGGACCGGAGGTCGCCGGAAACAGATCGATCAACGCCTCGCCCGCGACGAGTATCTGAGTATCGTCCATAGCGACTGTTTGTATTGATTACCCAATAGGCATTGCCATTTTTCTCAACAGATACAACTGGTGTTGTTTCTCGTCAGTGTGACACGGCGACGGATCAACGAGAGATCGGATCGTCCTTTCGAAGATGAGCCACTGTCGGACGGACGTCCCGCCCTCGCTGCACTCGACCGGACAGGCTCCGGGGTCCGCGAGCGCCACTTCGTCGCACACGGCAGGAGCCGCGTCACGGAGGCGAGAGTACAAGCAGTGTCCGCCTTGCCCTGGCACTCATGTCCGTCGCAAGCCTACGTCGCGCATGGATCGAAACGACGTCCGCCGCGCCTGGGACGACGTCTCCCGAACGTACGCACGCAAGCGTGATCCCGACGGCACCGACGCCGAACTGATCGACGAGCTACTCGAAGCGTGCCCACCGAACCCGACCGTGCTCGACGTCGGGTGCGGCGACGGGGCCCGCACGCTCGCGAACCTCCCGGACGGGGCCGTCGGACTGGACTTCTCCCGCAAGGGGCTCGACCTTGCAAGTGAGACTGCCCCCGCAGCGCACTTGCTACAGGCCGACATGACACACCTCCCGCTTGCGGCGGACACGGTCGACGGGATCACTGCCTACCACGCCGTCTTCCACGTCCCGCGCGTGGAACAGCCAGGCGTCTACCGCGAGTTCGCACGGGTATTGAAGCCGGGCGGAACGCTCCTGATGACGCTGCCCGGCGGGCGTTTCGAAACCGTCCGGCGCGACTGGATGGGCGGCGAGATGTTTTTCTCCTCGCCCGGCCGCGATCGCACGCTCGATGCCCTCTCCGAGGCAGGATTCGAGAACGTCCGGACCCGGGCGGTCGACGACCCGCTCGGCAGCGACAGCGAGTTCGTCTTCGCAGATTGGGCGTGATACGGAGTATCGTACGTCTGTTCCCTGGTTCAAATCCCCAGTCGGTGATTGCTCGCGACGATTATCGCTCGGAAAATAAGCCAAGGGCCAGCTATTAGGCAGGTTTTTATATATTAGTATCAATTACTCAACGTTAATATTGCGTATTTCTCTATTCTAAAGGGCTAAAACGCCATATTTCGTCTGAATACAAAAAGCGTGTCCGAGTTACCCTTGCATCTGTGTTCCCGTACTGAAACTGGTGAGGTCGTCGATTCGCTCTTCGAGAGTCTCGATCTCCTGCCGTAATTCGTCGGACTCCGGATCGTCACTGGCCGCAAGACGGTCTTTGAGACCCTGAAGCCGCGACTCCTTGACATCCTCGTCGACTTCGGCCTTCCTGACGTACTCGCTTTCGGAGATCTCGTAGAGGTCCGACTCCGCCAGCTCTGTCACCTCCAGTGCTTCGGCCACTTTACTCGAGTCGACACTGGTGACACGTTCACGGTCGATTCCGGCGTCTTCGAGCTTTGCCACCACTTCCTCCTCGTCTCGGAGCGATCGGTTACGGCGCGACGTTCGCTGCACGGAACCGTACTGACCGTGGACTGGTTGGTCGTGATGCAACCGATCGAGTAGTACGTCGGCGATGTCCTTCCGGAGTTCGTTTGCGTTCCGCTGGACATCTGAACAGAGCGTGTATATATTCACCAGCGCATCTGTTTCCAGCGCCGTGAGATCAGAGAGTTCGTGACGTTCGAGTGCGTCGATAAGCAGCAAGGCGTCAGAGTACACGTCAACGCCATCGGGTTCGATACGTTCAGTCTCGCTGATATCTGCTTTCTCAGTCGCCAGTTGCGAATCAGTCACACCGTCTGTTTCAATAATAACGCCGCGCTCTTCGTCGATCTCGAAGCGTGGATGCAAACTCAGTACCGCCGGGTACGGGTCGGCATCGGGCGGGAGTCGATCGAGATCGAACTCGCCGTCCGAGTCCTGGATGCGTCGGTAGAGCGTCTCGAACTGGTCGCGCTGAAGTGGTCGTCGATCTCCCGTATCGTCGAGCGTGACGACGACGCGGTGTTCTTGGACATCTGTGATTCGGAACCGATCGTGAGAGAGCGGAGTGACGAGTTCGGCACCGTCAGACAGTTCGTCGAGTTCGTCGAGGAGCGTGTGCCAACTGACGCTGAACGGCATACTGAATGGTAGCACGTACTCGGATAAAACATTCCGGCCGATAGCCGACAATTTTTGTTCTGGCCGACTGGATGACCGATATGGTCGACATCGAGTATCTCCCACATCGGCCGTTGACCGAGGGGGAGTTCGAGGATTTCGTCGAGACACAGAGTGTCGAGTGTCCACTGGCCTTTCACGCGTACTGCGGACACTGTGATACAGAGGGCGTCGTTGATGCGCTCATCCGAGACGGACGACAGGTCTACGCACTGCACCATGGTCACGAGGAGTGGGAACTCAAAACGCTCGAACAGGACATGGACCCCGAGATGTTCCAGATGATGGTGTCACAACTTGACCCGGCGATGCTCCGGCAGATCGGAGGGGATCAACTTCCGGATGTCGAAGCCGATGTCGAAAGCGAACTTGACTTCGACCAGATCGGCGACGATGTCGACTTTGATTTGCCTCCCGTCGAAGGTGTCGAAGTTCCTGACTCCGAAGCGATCGAACTCCCCGACGGACCACCGTTGCGCGAACTCGTCGACGAGGACACACGACAGGAGCTAGACGCACAGCTCCAGCAGATCATGGACGACCACGTCGACTCGCTGGACGAGCAAGAGATCGAACGCATCTTCGAGCAGACCGACGGTCCGACACCGGGAGAACTGGCCGAACTCCTCGATCCGGCGGTCATGCAGGAACTCAACCAAGCGATAGCGGAAGCCATCGACGACGAGATGCTCCAGGATATCGCTGCCGAACAGGGTGGTATGACCGACGACGACTTCCCGATGATGCTCGATATGGAGAGTGAAGATCGGTTCCTCGACCTGTACGCTCACCTGCTCGTCTACGTCAACGATCGATTCGACGTGATCGAGGGCATCGAGACAGTCGGCGACATCTCGAATCGAAACACCAGCGACCTCCTGCCGCTTCGCCAGCGCCTCTACGAGGAAGACACCGAGGCGATCATCGAATCGTTCGTCGAGGAGAACCCTGCGAATCTCCCTGCGGACGACCTCGATACGGTCGCAGACTGGACCGACTCCGAGTACGGTGAGTGCGTCGTCGTCCGGCACCTCTCTGACTATGCCGTATTGCTGGACTGGAGCGATCCACCACGCGCGTTCGGTGTGAAGGCCGTCCGGATGCCTTTTACCGACCTCTGGCCCGAAGAGCGGCTTCCGGTGTTCCTCTCGGAGGTCGCCCTGCTCCCGTTCGAGGACCAGATCGTGACCGACGGCTGGTTGGCTATCCAGCGGGTGGTCGCCGGCGGCAATCTGAGCACCGATATCGACGACAGCTACGAGGAGGCCAAACACCGACTCGGGATCATCGAAACGCTGCCGGCACCCGACGAGTCCGAGAAATCCGACGCCGAACAGCTCCGGTTTTATCTGAAGAACAAGCGCAACCGAGAGCGATACGCCGAGGAAATCACCGAACTCAAGAACGAATCGACCGAGCTAGAACAGATCTACCACCAAGAGATGGGCAAAGCTCGGGCCCGGAGCTTGGGGCGGGAGCTACGCGAGACAGACCTCAAGGAAGCGTACTTTGCGATCTACGACGACCGAATCGTTGCGAGCGGTACGACCGAACAACAGGTTCGGGAGATACTGGCCGATATCTTGCCGGACGGCAAGGAGACACATCCCTATATCTACCACTACGATCCGTGACTGCCGAGGGCCGTATCCATATATGCGGTCACACAGTATCAACAGAGTAGTGAACGGCTTCGTCGAGTGGATACAGAGCCGCGAGTACTACCGCGATCAGATCCGGTTCCAGCGGGAGGTACCCGCGCGCAGTCCCAGCACTCGATCCTGTGAGATGGACCCACTGATCGCGGACCACCTTGCAGACAGTGGCATCGACGAACTCTACGCACACCAGACCGACGCGATCGAAGTGGTTCGCAACGGTCAAAACGTCGTACTTGCGACGCCGACAGCGAGCGGAAAGAGCCTCACGTACACCGTTCCCGCGATTGAACGCGCACGCGACCACGACGGACGGACGCTGTACATCGGTCCGCAGGTCGCGTTGATCAACGATCAAGAGTCGACGCTGTCCGAGTTCGCTGCACCGTTCGACGATATCACTGTAACTCAGTACACAGGAGCGCTCTCTTCGGGCGAGCGCAAGCAGGCCCGTGACGAGGACCCGTCCATCGTCTTGACGACGCCCGATATGCTCCACTGTGGACTGCTCAGTCACGCGAGCGATCTCTGGCGAGCGTTCTTCGAGTCCCTGGATCTCGTCGTCGTCGACGAGGTTCACGAGTACCGCGGTGTCTTCGGCAGTCACGTCGGTCTCGTCTGCCGTCGGTTGGCGCGAATCTGTGACCGTCTCGGTGCCGATCCGCAGTTCTTGTGCTGTTCCGCGACGATTGGCAACCCCCGGGAACACGCGGCGACGATCACTGGCCAACCGACCGACTCGTTCACACTCGTCGACGAGGACACCAGCGAAACCGGGCCGACACACTGGCTGTTCTGGCAACCGCCCGAATACGACGAGGGGGATGCACCAGTCGGTGGTGGACAGCGCCGCTCCAACCACGGGGAAACCATGCGACTGTTCGTCGACCTCGTGATGCAGGGGTATCAGACAGTGGCGTTCACGCGCGCGAGGCAGACGGCAGAGCGGTACGCCACCATCAGCAGCGATACACTCGCAGAGCGCGGGAAGGCCGACGTCGCCCAGAGCGTAACTGCGTACCACGCAGGACTGCGCGACGACCGGCGGGCGACAATCGAGACTGCACTGCACTCCGGGGACTGTGCCGGCGTCTGGAGCACGAGCGCGCTGGAACTCGGCGTCGACATCGGCAGCCTCGACGCCGTCCTGTTAGACGGGTACCCTGGAACACAGATGGCAACGTTCCAGCGCGCGGGCCGCGCTGGCCGTGGGACCGACCCGAGCCTCGTCGCGCTCGTCGCCAGCGAGGATCAACTCGACCAGTACGTTATCAAGCATCCTAACGAACTGTTCGAGCAGACGCCCGAACGTGCCGTCGCCAATCCCTCGAATTCGCATCTCCTGAAACTGCATACACACGCCGCGGCCATGGAAGGACCGCTCCGAACCGCCGACGAGGCGTATTTCGGTTCTACTTTCCCCGACATCGTCAGTACCCTCACAAACGACGGCAAATTGACCCGGCGACAGACAGATCAAGGACTCGAATGGCGACGCACCGCCAGCGGACGAACGGTGAATCCGTACGAACAGGGGCTCCGAACCATCACAGAACGCATGGTCACCCTCCGGGTTCGAGGGGGAGCGACTGACGAACTCGGGAAGTTGCCGCTCGACGCGGCACTGCGGGACGTACATCCAGGTGCGATCTACCACCATCAGGGGCAGAACTACGAAGTCCAGTCACTCGACCTAGACCGCGACGTGGCGTGGCTCGCCGAAACGGACAGCGACCACCAGACGCGCGTGCAGTACGAGGAGTCGATGACTATCGAGGAGGACATCGCTACCAAGCCACTGGCGACCCGCGACGACGTGACCGTTCACTTCGCGGACGTGACGCGACGGAAGCAGGTCACCGGCTTCCAGCGACGCGACCACCGAACTGGTGAGATCATGACCGAGGAGTTACTCGAGCTGCCCGAAACGACGCTCTCGACCCGTGCACTGTACGTGACGCTCCCACCGGGACTGGAAAGCCTGATGCAGACGATGTCCGGGTCGTTCGAGGGTGGCCTCCACGCCGTCCAGCACGCCCTCGTCGCCACGTTCCCGCTTGTCATCCTCTGTGACCGGCGTGACGTCGGAAGCGTCTCGACGGCCGAACACCCACAGACCGAGACGAGCGCGCTGTTCATCTACGACAGTTACCGCGGTGGCGTCGGACTGGCCCGCAACGGATACGACCACATCGAGGAACTCTTCCAGCACACGTGGGAACTGCTCGCCGATTGTGGGTGTTCGGATGGTTGTCCGGCGTGTATTCAGTCACCGCACTGTGGCCGAGCGAACGAACCGCTCGACAAACGCCTCGCGGCGACGCTCACGATGGCGCTGGCCGACCCGAGCCGGCAGGCCGCCGATTCGGCACCGTAATCGAATTCTACAACCGCGTCGAAAGACGGCACATGAACGTCGACAGAGACACCGTCCGGAGTCGAAGCACCGATGCAGTGTTCGAGCGCGGAGTGAACTACCGTGACGAGGGACGCATTCAGCAACTCGACCGGTTCGACGACCTCGTGACCGCGAGCGTCAGCGGGTCGAGTCTATACGATGTGACCGTCGAGTTCGGCGGGCGGAGTATCGACACGCGGTGTACCTGTCCATACGACGGGGGCGGCGACTGCAAGCACGTCGTCGCCGTACTACTGGACATCGCCGCCAACCCGCCACAGGACGAGAGCGAGCGTGTCGAGGCAGTCATCGACGACGTGTCGGCCGACGACCTGCGCGGGTTCGTCCGTGACGCCCTCGCTGAACACGCGGAGTTGCGCGAGCAGTTTCTCGCACAGTTCGGCGACGACCACAGATCGGTCGAAGAGTACCGCGAAGAGATTGCACAACTGTTCGAGCAACACGCCGACCCAGGCGTGTACGACGCGATCGACTTCTCCCGGTTTTTCGAGATCGCCGAGCAGTACCGTGACCGCGAGCGGTATCTGGCCGCTGCGACCGTCTACCGAGCGGTGTTCGAGGAAATCGACGAGAAGTACAACTGGATCGACGGTGCTTACGACCACTACGCGAAGACTATCCAGACCGCACTCGACGGATATGCTGACTGCGTGCTTGCGACCGATCCGACTCCCGAAGAGTTCGACACGTACGCTGGCGTGCTTGAGGCGCGGGCAACGGCAGAGCCTCGAATCAACGACGAACAGTTCTGGCGGGCACTCGACGACCTCGAGGAGCGATACGAATGAGCGAGCCAACAGACCGATTCGTGATCGAGATCGGAAGCGGAACAGCAGCACACATCATCGATATGGACGCCGACCAAAGTGAGACGGACTCGCGCTTCTCGTTCGGCCTCACTGGTCCCGGGGAGATGATGTGTAGTCGGGGCAACCGCTCTCCGAGAGGTCAGCGAGTCCCGTTTGCGGAGTTTGTCTCCCACCACGACATCGATAAAACGGGCTTCGAGGGCGATGCACCGGACGAGATCTGCTCGTACTGTTGGTCGAACACGCGTGAAGCAGTCGAAAAAGACCAGCAAGCGGATGATGGTGACATCTCCGAACAGATCGGAACTGTCGGGTATCGGCTCCGATGGAAGCAGAAAGGACGCGCACGAGACGAATGGTACGATATCGTCGTGAGACCGGAGACGACGATGGCGGAACTGGACAGACTCGTGTGCCGGTTCTCGACGCTCGACGATTTCCACCTCCGGATGTACGGCCTCGAAGACGAGTATCTGGATTCCAGTCTCAACGTGCTTCCTGACCGCCAGTACGAGGAAGCAGGCGACCGGACGTACACGAAAGCGGGCGAGATGACGATTGCGGATGTCGCCGAGCGGGCCAGACTTCGAGAGGGTGACAGACTCAGTCTCGTCTACGACTTCGGGACGCCCTCGCATTACTACTGCATCGTCAAGGATGTCTACGAACCAGACGAAATCGACGAGGTGCTCGACGGCGACGTGATCACGTCGACCGACACGGCCGCAATCGTCAAGGAGAAACGACCATGACACGGGAGACAGACGAAGAGCGGGACAAACGCATTCGGAGGGAGATACTCACCGACGCGTACACCACAAGCGAGCGGGCAATCAGTTGGTGCTATCACCTCGAACGCGAGATGACGTTCCCGTTTCAGGCGCGATGTGTCGAGGAGCGAACGATCTCGCCGCTGCGTGAGGGCGAAGAAGTGCCTGTCGTCGGAATGACGGACGAAGTCGTCAGCAGTCGTGAGATGTTCGTCCTCGTGGAGTGGAAGGACAGGGAATTCGGTGTCCCGTTGTCACAGCTCGAAGTGCTCGACGTAGATCAGGATACCCGGGAGGCAGTCGATGACCGGCACTACTGGAACGGCGATGGCGGCCGCTTGGGCTGAGCGTGTGGTCAGTTTTGCTCTGGCCCGGCGGGTGAGGCGTACTCCTCGGCCAGTTCGACCACGTCGTAGACGTGCAGCCCGGTTTTGAACCACAGCACTCGATCCGCGGCGTCGCCGAAGTCCTCGTCGGAACAGTCCAGTCGCTCCGAGACCGCCAACACGAAGTTGTCGGCCTCGACCTGCCGAATCTTCGCCAGTTTCGACGTCAGGTACTCCGGCGTCCAGAACCCCACGATCTCCATGATCGCCCGCCGTCCGTCGGGATGTTCGATGGCGAAATCGGGAATCATAACCTCCGAGCCGAGGTCGAAGACGTCGTCTTCCCGCTGGATATTCCACTCGGTGGTCGCCCGCTCCCACTTCCGGGCGAGCGTTCGCTCGACGTCACTGTCGTACTGCTGGCCGGTGCTGTAGTGTGAGACCAACCCGTCGGTGTGGTCGAGCGTGAACTGATTGGTGTCACTGGCCGATTTCTCGTCGAGGATTTCGGCGCGCATGTCCCACCGGTCGCACAAGGGGAGCGCCGGCAGGAAGTTCGCCATCCGGATGCCGTACTTCTGTGATTGCCGAAACAGCGAGACGGGTCCGTCGAGTTCCGCCTCGTAGCCCGCTGCCACGTCCGTGCTTGCGACGCGGTTGCCGTCCTCGTCGATGGGGTAGATCCGGTGCATCAACCCGAACAGCTTCATGTAACTGAACACCGTTCCGAAGTGGTCCCACACCCGGACATGCATCTTCGAGGCGTCGTAGAGCACCGCTTGTGCAAGCGCCAGGTTGTAGCGGGCCAGCAGCCAGTCGACCGTCTGGTCGCGCTGGTCGTACGCCTGCTTGCTATTTCCCGTCAGTTTCGTCGTTGTCGTCGTGGACTCCTGTCCGTCGCTGTCATCGCGCACCGACTGGTCGCCGAACCGGACGAGCCGTTTGTTGTCCTCCAGATCAGCGTACATACCCCGGTAACACTCCTCGAGTGAGATGCCCAACTCGTCGGCGACCGCACTGTAGACTTCCAGTTTCCGGGTGTCTTCCCCGAGCGTGGGCTGGCGAACGATCGGATAGCGATCGTTGGCTCGCTCGAACAGTCGCTTCCGGATCTCACGCGGATCGGCGGCCGCCCGTTGCTCGAACTCACACTCGTCTCTGAGGAGTTTCGCTAACCCCTGGACGATCTTGTAGTCGGTATCGGCCACGGTCAGTTCGTCGATGGCGTCGTCCAGTTCTCCCTTCGGTTCGCCGAGGTGGTCCTCGAACAGTGCTATCAGCGTGGCCGCTGTCTCCCGGTACCGTTCGTCGGAGATGTCGATGAACAGGGGACGGACTTCACCGTCGCGTATGCGCGACCGTGCGAGGTCAGCCGTCAGCACTGGTACTCACCCCCTCGCGCCGCCGCTGTGAGACGTACGTTTCCATCGTGTCGGTGGCGATAATCTCGTAGAGGCGCGCTGGCTGGCGGTCGTCGGTCGGGCGGAGGATCCGGCCGAGTCGTTGGGCGTACTGTCGTTTCGATGCGCTCCCGGAGAGGATGATGCCGACGTTGGCCGCTGGCACGTCGATGCCCTCGTCGAGGACCTGCGAGGTGGCGAGCATGGAGTACTCACCGCTGCGGAACCGGTCGAGAATCTCGGTGCGTTCGTCGGTGTCGGTCTGGTGCGTGATACACGGGAGAATGAACTCCCGGGAGATGTCGTAGGCGAAGTCGTTGTTGGCGGTGAAGACGATGACGCGATCGTCGTGGTGACGTTTGAGCAGATTGTCGAGCGTATCGAGTTTCTTCGACGCCGTCCGGGCGATGCGCTCGGCCCGTTGCTTTGCGACGAGCGCACGTCGCCCCTGTGGATCGTAGGACGTCCGCTTGAGAAACTCCGCGTAGCCCTGTTCTTTCCAGAGGTCGAAGTCGTGACTATCGACGTAGTCCCGGTAGATCTGGTACTCCTCGTCGTATTCAGTCCGTTCCGCTGGTGTGAGATCGACGGACATCTGGATGGTCTCGTACTCACTGAGGAACTCTCCGGCGAGGGCGTCGACATCTTCCTCGTAGACGACCGGCCCCATACGGTCTTCGAGTAGCGTCTCTCGCCCGTCAGCGCGTTCGTAGGTCGCTGTCAATCCGAGGCGGTAAGGCGCGAGCGTCATCTCGGGAATTTGGAGGTACGTCTCGGCCGCCAAATGGTGGGTTTCGTCGGTCATGAGCAGGCCGAACCGGTCGCCGTACTCGTCGATATAGCGGTAGGCGCTGTCGTAGGTAGTGACTGTGAGCGCGCCGATGTCGTGACTCCCGCCACCGAGGACGCCGACCTCGTCGGTGAGTTGCTCACCGAACGCGTTAGTGAGCGTGGCGTGCCACTGGTTCATCAGATCGATCGTCGGGGTGACGACGAGTGCGCTGACACCGGCGTCGGCGATAGCCTGCAATCCGAGGAACGTCTTCCCGCTGCCGGTCGGAAGGACGACTGTGCCCTGTCGGTCGTGCGCACCCCACGAGTCGAGTGCAGCCTGCTGATAGTCACGCGGTTCGATCTGGAGTGCGGGTGTCAGAGCGAGGTCCGGGTACGCTCTGGCAGCGTCTTCGACAGCGTGACTGAATCCGCTGTCGAGGGTGGCCTGGCCACCGCCATCGCTCCACTGCCCGGCCCACTCGAGGAGTGCCCGGTATCGATAGGCCTGTGCCCGGTGAGTATCGACGCGGTCGTCCCACTCTGCGTGTGGAACTGTCTCGGGCGCATCGTGGAGCAAGAGCGTCCCCTCGTCGAACTCGATCCGCATTCGGTACGTGAACGCACGACCGTCGGACGATTCAATCTGTCGGGCGCTGGCCGAGAGACATAACGACCAAGCACCCAGTGACGGCACAGCGTCACGTTTTCATAGTGATTACTGTAGCGATTTACCGCTCCGACCGCCCGGTGTCGGGCGGCCGATGTGGAACAGACCTACAGTAATCACTATCAGTCGGTACCACAGTAGGCACACACAAAACATGGACTACCCGGCTCGCGACGAAATACGGTCACTCTGTACGGAACAGTCGTTCGAGCGTGGTGTCAACTATTATCACCAAGATCGGGTACAAGAACTGGATATCGACGGCAGCGAAATCAGAGCCACCGTTCGGGGATCCAACTACTACGACGTGGCTATCGATATCGTAGACGATGGGGTCCGGTCTCGTTGCAGTTGTCCGTACGACTACGCGGGCGACTGCAAACACGTCGTCGCGGTCCTGCTCGCTGTCGATGATCGAGACACCGAGACGATGAGTGACACTGACCCCGAACGAAATGAAACGGTCGACATCGAATCGCTGGTCGATCAGACGACAGCCGAGGACCTCCGAGCGTTTCTGCTCGACATCGTTGCGGCGGATCAGGATATCCGTGACCGGTTCGTCGCGTTCGTCGGCGAAGACACGGGCAAGACAGTCTACGACTACAAGCAGGAGATCGATCGACTGTTCGACGACGCTGTCAGCCGTCGAGGGATAGTCGAACACGACACGCACATCGACTTCTCGCAGTACACCGACCTCGCGGAGACACATCGAGAACGGGGCCACGTCGATACGGCGACGGATATCTATCGAGCGGTTTCCGAGGGGATACGCGAGAATCTGGACCGAGTCGACGACAGCAGCGGGCACTACGGCCGCGAACTGGAACGCGCTATCGAGGCATATGCAGAGACGGTCGCAGAACAGGAGTTCGAGCACGAGCGAAAGGAGCCGTACATCCAGTATCTCTGTGCGGAGTTCGTCGGGGCAGACCACGGCTTCGCCAGCGACGACTACGACGACGCACTCCGAACGGTCTGCACGGAGGACGCAGACCTCGAATACTGGCTGGAGCAACTCGACGCACACGTGTCCGGAGTCACACTCGACGCAGTACTGTCGGGTGAGTTGTCCTCGAAAACGGACGACCGACGAGATGAAACTGAAGACAGCGCCGATACATCCGACGGATCAGCGAGAGACGACGGTTCCACAGACCATCCCGAACGGACGGACGACGTTCTCTACGCATCCGATTTCACCGATGGTCCGCTCAGCACCGACGATTTCACCGGTGGAGCGCTCGACGTCGAACACTTGGCCGTTGGGACACTGCAATTCGAGTACTTCGTCGGTGACGCGTTCGAGGAGTTACGCGTCGATGAACCGACGACCGTCGAGAAACACACTGCACGTGTCGAACTGACCAAATCAGGAACGACCGACACGGACATATCGTCGTCACTCCAGAAGCGGCGGATATTCTCGACCTACGTCTACATTCTCGAGGAACTCGGCGACGAAGACGCCCTCTCGCAACTCTACGAGGAAATCTATCTCGAGAGCAAGCGCTTCTGCAAGGAGTACGCCCGACGACTGATCGACGAAGGCAACGAAAACCGTGCGATCGAAGTCGTCGAAGACGGGATCCATACGTTCCGATCGGCTCGTGAGCTCCGTTGGCTCGCTGCCGACCTCTACGAGGACCGAGATATGGACGAGTACCGTGCCACCCTGAAGCAGTTATTTCTTGACCACACGGAGTGGGCAGCGTACGACGACCTGAAGGCGATCTGTGACGATCAGGAGTGGCAATCGATCTACGGGGAACTCGAACGGCACTTCGAACGGGACGATAGAAAGGACCTCGTCGCGCTGTACGTCCACGACGACGACCTCGAAAGAGCGTTTGCCGAACTGAAAGAGAACGCAGACCTCTCGTCGGTTCGCCAGTACCGTGACCCGGTCGCAACCACGGCGCCGGTCGAATACTTCGAACTCTACCGGGAACTGCTCGTCCCGTTTGCCGCCGGCGACACCGGTCGACGACACTACCGAGATATCGCCGACCACTTAGAAGAGATGCAGGGGTTGGTCCCCGAAGCGCGGTTCGAAGAGTTCGTCGATTTCCTGAAAGACAAACACTCGAACCGACCGGCGTTTCTCGACGAACTGGAGAAGGCCGGATTCTGATCTCCGCTATCCCCCTTGTTCTCTCGCTGCGAGGGTTTATCTCCGATACCGGCACCAAACGCGATAGATGGGCGAGACACGACACGGTAGTTCTATTCCCTCAACGATACTGCGAGATACCCGCGAACAGCGACCCTGGACGTTCGAGGGGTGTGCAGTAGAAACGCGCGACGTGACGCTCTCGACCGGGGACTACGCTGTCCCGACTGCTTGTACGCACGATCCGGAATCGGACACCTATCACCCACGGTTCGCAGTCGAACGCAAGTCCGGAGACGACTTCCTCACCGCACTCACGTGGGAGCGAGATCGATTCTGTTCCGAGTTACGTCGGGCCACCGAGTGGCCACAACCCCTTGCGGTCGTCGTGGAGACATCCTGGGAAACCCTCCTTCAGAACCGGGGCTGTATGGCGTGGCGGGACATCCATCCGAACCAGATGGTCGGCACCCTCTCAGCGTGGACTCGACATTACAACGTTGTGTTTCGTTTCGTCGAATCTCGGCGACGGGCCGAACTGTGCGCCTTTCTCCTGCTGATCCGTCACAGTCTGCGACGACGACGTGAGAAAATCTGAGACGAACTCACTCGGTCCAGAAGGCTCGTTGTCGAGCTTCGACCTCGCCGAGAACCATCGACAGTACGTCACGCCATTCCTCGGGATGTGACGCGTCGTCGCCAGGTGTTCGCGCGTCAGGACCCGGGTGGACGTGATCACGCGTGTTGTGATCCGATGGATGCCGATCCCATCGATGGTCAAACTCGCCCTCTTGGTGCTCTTCGTGGTAGTGTAGCGAGAAGTCCCCGTTCTCGAACCACACGACTTCGAGACGAGCACTCTGCACGCGCTGGGGATAGAACCCGGGATCGTAGTGACAGACGATGCGATCGGGTGCGAATTCTGGTTGGATGTCGATCTCAGTGAAGCGATCGTCGGTAGCAAATCGCTCCGCGACGACGTTCAGGCGGGCGAAGTCGATCGTTGCACCGCTGACATCGTCCCTTCCGCCGCTCATGCGACAGTGCGCTGCCCGGCAGTGCCGTCCGTGTCAGTCTGCAATGCCCGTTCGAGGAGGGAGATTCGGCGGCGCGTCGTCTTCCACGCTGACACCTCCCGCCACACTGTCTCGACAGAACGATCGGTGTCAGTTGCGTGCGCAGCGATCGCTACCGCATCCGGAGATTCGACACCGAACTTCTCCGCAAACGACTCATCACGCTCCACTGCGTCTTCAAGGAAGGCGAGGAGTTCCTCGTCGTCGTACTGGTTCCGGAGTTGCTGGACACGCCGCCAATTCAGGTACTCCTGATTCCGTTCGTACGTCGCAGGAGAATCGGTAACCTGCGTGACGATACCCATGCGTTCGAACCACTCTAAATATTCACGGGCAGCGTCTACCCCATGTCCCGCGAGATCTGCGATCTCACCCACAGTCGCGGGACTGCCCAGTCCGAGCACGGCATCGAAGAAGTCGTCCCGAGTGCGATCCCCAGCGACTAGTTCTTCGGGAGGGACGAGATCGTCGAACTCCGGCGCGTCCCGACGCTCGTCGGTATCTGCCTGTAGTTCGGTGCGTGGGTCGTCCATACCTGAAATACGGTCGTCTGGCGGAATAAATCTTTGTGTATGCGGAATATTCCAAGAACTCAGTTTCAAAACGAGTTGGTCGCCAGCGTGATCCCACTGTCTGAACACCGAGAAGTTGCGATCAGCGAGGAAACGTGCCAAGACGTAGTCGTCTTGGGATTTAGGGGAAAGTGTGAGAGCCAAGGGCCGGATTTGAACCGGCGATGATCCGCTCTGCAGGCGGACGCGTTCGGCCGGACTCTGCCACCTTGGCGCAGATAGCACTAGCCGGCTATACTGCTTAAGGCTAGCGCTTTCGATTGTATAATGACGAAAACCCCCGCACAGCGTTGTCACTGTGCGAGGGTGATGTAGTATGAATGGGAGGCGGCGAACCGGATTTCCCAGAGGCTCGCGCACTCCAGTAC
>NZ_JAOPKC010000011.1:0-90101 GCF_025517535.1 Halapricum hydrolyticum | reverse complement strand
GTTCGGGACAATAATGATCGTGGCGTCGATGACCTGATGGAAGAAATCGATCACCTGTTCGTTCATTCAACAGCTGACGCTAACGTGCAAAGCTGAGTTCTGTAGATACTATCCACCGAAAGTCTGACAATCATACCAAATACATATGTTATATAATTTTCTGTCATTTGCTCTGACGTACGCCTCGGCATATCGGGTTTCGTTGCGGATTCGGGTAGTTGCCGTGCCAGGCGGGTGTGCTCGCTGCCCCTCTTGTCATCGCCACTTACAGCCGAGGGCGTGCGGTCTCGAGTACGGACGGTGCCGGCGATATCCGTCTGTGATGCCGTTGCTCGTCTCTCCAGGTCAGACGATTAATGACGACCGTACCACGCTTTGAACTCATTACGAGATAGACTCCCACAGATATATATTTCTGGAAAGTGACCGTCGACCCAATGGCAGAGGAGTTCGATCCAGAGACGCCAGTCGAATCGCACCATCCTGGCCCGCCGCGATTTGTCACTGTCGGTGAACCGATCCTCGACCCAGTGTTCGTGATCGACGCCGACACGACCAGTCTGGGCGTCGACGTGGAGATCGACGCCACAGACCACGGGCGAGACAATCTCGCGCCGCGGCTCCCGGAGCTGTCGGTCACGCCCACGGAACCCGACGACTTCGAGTGGTCCGTCTCGGCAGTGCCCGAAGACAGCGACGGCGAGGTCCTGTCATTCGCGACGTCGACGACGGTGATACCGCGCTACGACCCCGGTCACGACACCGTCGCCGAGTTCGAGGCCGACGTTCCTGGTTGCTATCGGCTCGCACTCGACGCCCCTGACGGCACCCACGATCTCACGATACACGCGTTCCCCGAGTGCGACCCGGATGCGAATCCTCCGCGGATCGAACTCGAGGGAACCTACGACGAGAGCGCCGAAGCCTTTCACGTCGAGTCGAACGCGCGACTTGCGCCCGCGAGCGACGCCGATCGGTCGGACTTGGCTGTGACGCTCCTGGCGGACGACCGCGATGCGCTCTCGACCGGCGACATCGATGTCGGCGACGACGGGACGACCGCGACGATCTCTCGCGAGGCACTCGATGGCGAAACTGGTCGCGTCCACGCGGCCGCCTACGACGGGCGCGCAGCCAGCACGCAGGACGTGCTCGAGTTGCAACCGGACGGGACGGTCACAACGCCGAACCGGCCGCCCGTGTGGCTCGAGAACGCGGTGATCTACGAGATCTTTCCGCGGTCGTGGGCAGGCAAGCGCGGCGCGACGACCTTCGAGACGCTGATCGAGGGCGATCCGGCGACCGGTGCCCGGGGCGTGGCGTATCTCGACGAGCTTGGGGTCGATGCAGTGTGGCTGACGCCGGTCGTCCCCGCGACGAGTGCCGGCGTCGACGGCGCGCCCGGCGGCCCACACGGTTATGGTACTCTCGATTATATGGGCATCGCCGAGGACCTGGTCCCCGAGGAGTACGACGATCCCGTCGCGGCCTACGCCGACTTCGTCGAGGCATGTAACGAACGGGACATCAAAGTTGTGTTCGACCTCGTCATCAACCACGTCGGGCGCGGGATCGACCTCTTCCAGGAGACCATCGCACGGGAGGGAGCGCCAGCGGACGACGGCCGCCTGTCGCTGCCGACAGTCGAATCCTGGGACCGGGACGCGAGCACGTTCGACTGGTTCGACCGGGTCGGCGTCGCCCGGTACGCCGAAGACGGAACTGTTTTCGAAACCGAGCCGCGACCGACCGGCTTTGGCGACTCCCGAACGATGCCCAAGTTCGACTACGAGACACTCCAACTGCGGGAGTACGTTCTGTCTGTCGCGGACTTCTGGGCCCGGGAGGTCGGCGTCGACGGTTTCCGGTGCGACGTCGCGTTCGGTGTGCCCCACAGTTTCTGGATGGAAGTCCGCGAGATCGTCCGTGACGCCGACGCGGAGTTTCTCATGCTCGACGAGACAGTTCCAAACGACCGCGCGTATGCGGCCTCGCAGTTCGATCTCCATTTCGACACGTACGGGTTCACCCACACCGCCCAGGACGTCGCAACGCTCGATCCCGACGCCAGAGCAGATCCCGAGCAACTGGTCGAGGACGTACTGTCCCGGCGCGACCAGGGCCATCCCGAGTTCACGCGGCTGCTCAACGCCATCGAGAACCACGACGAACTCCGACTGTTGAACCAGATCGTAATCGATCCAGCCGACCCCTGCCGCAGGCACGTCACCGACGATCAGTGGGAACGTGCGATGGCGCTCCAGCGAGCCTGTTTCGCCGCGTCGATCACGCTCCCGGGCGTACCGCTGATCTACTACGGCCAGGAGCGGGCGATCAGCCGCTACGGTGAGGGCCGCCACCGCGGTGAAGACGACGACCGCGGGCTCCGGGATGGCGAGATTCACCCTCAAAGTGACGTCCGTCCGGGTGGCCGCCAGCGAGCGCTCATGAACTGGGCTGAGTACGACGCCGATCACCTCGATTTTTACCAAAATATGATCCGTTGCTACCACGATGTCGACGTACTCGGTCCTGATGGTGATCTCCGTCCGATCGAAGTCGACGACGACCTCGTCGTGGCCTTCGTTCGCGAGACAGAAACAGCCGACTCTGACCCAGAGCGTGTGCTCGTCGTGCTCAACTTCGGGGACACCGCGATCGACATAACCGCACCCCCATCCGTCGCCGAGATCGATCTCGTGACGGGAGAGTCTACCCGTGATGGGGGACGGACGCTGACAGTCGAGACTGTCGGTGTCTTTGCCGCGACGAAACCCGTCGATGGCGACCTCGAATTGCGACCACACTTAGAGACTGCGATTAGTTCGAACAGCCGAGACGGTCGGGACTGACGTAACTATTGTTCTCGGGAGATCGAACCCGGGCGTTCGGAGCGTGTGATCCTCCGAATCCGGGTGTCCGGTCGGAGTAGGCTCTCCTCCGAGCGGGTACGCTTTGCTCCATCGTTGCTAGAATTGGAGTACGAGATGTCGGGGATGCGATATCGAATTCCGGACCTATCGACTGATCCCGCCTGCCTCAGAGCAGTCTGGTGGTGGAGACGTACAGCGATCAGCCGTCTTCCCAGGCACTCCGGATTTCCTCGGCCGCACTGGCCAGATCGGATTCGAGGGAGCTCGTATCACCGGTACTGAACGCCTCCTCGACGACGTCACCGTAGGGCACCCAGACCTCGCCTATTCCGGGATCCGAGGGCATCAGTACTCCTTGCTCGGTCTGCTCGGAGAAGCCTTTGACGAGCGGCGGGAGTTCGTCACTGCCGGAGATGCTACTTTTGACCGGGATATACCCAGCGTTGTTCGCCAGGTTTAGAATTTGTTCGTCGTTAGTGGTGAACCACTCGACGAACTCACGGGCGACCTGTGCTGTCTCGCTATCTTCCTCCGCCCTAGCTGTGAGGAACAGGACTTGGACACCCATGTACGGTTTGGGGACGCCTTCTCCGTACTCGTCGTGGTTCTTGTTCGGAATCGTGGAGACACCGACATCGAAATCAGTATCCTGGATAAAGCCGGTGATCGTCCAGGGCCCGTTGACCGTGAACGGTGCGACGCCATCTCTGAAAACGGCTTCCTGTGCCTCGTAGGCGCCGTCACTCGGCATATACGGCTTGAGCTCGTCCAGCAAGACCCGAAGTCCGGCGGCGAACTCGGGGGAATCGAGTCCGAGCTGTTCCCCATCGTAGAGTGGATCGCCGAACATGTGTCCCGCCCAGGTGCTGAAGTACGGATCGATCGGTTGACCGAACCCGTACTGGTTTCCCCGGTCCAGCCAGTCATCCATGATGGATTTCATTTCGTCAATGGTATCTGGCGGCTGCGCGTCCAGCTCGTCCAGAATATCCTTGTTGTAGATGAATGCGGGTGCCTCGGCAGCGTACGGCAGGGCATTGACCTTTCCGTCGTGGTTCACAGCATCCCACGCGACGTCCGTATACGCGCACTCATCGACACGGAGGTCGTCGGACATATCCATCAATAGTCCGTTTCGATTGAACTCTCCGATTATGTCGTGTGCCCACGCGAACATCGGCGGTCCCTGTCCAGCGGACAGCTCCCGCAACATCGACGACACGAAGTTGTCCGGGACCTGGGTCATCTCCAGCTCTGTTCCGGCCGTCGTGTTGAACTTCTCTCTGGCGTTCCCGAATATCTCTGTCGGCTCCTCCGAGAACGAATGCGTCAATTCGGCGGTTCCGGAGTCGACTGTGGGTTCAACCCTACTGCAGTCACAACCATCTGGACAGAGAGTGTTTTCGACGGTCGTCACTGTATTGCCGCCGTTACCGTTTCCGTTACCGTCCGCTTGTTCTCCACACCCCGCGAGCAAGCCCGCTGCTGACGCGCCAGCTATGCTTTTGAGCAATGTTCGGCGATCGTATGACATTGGAACTAACAACTACGGATTGAGAGAATAGACATATATATCTTTGGTTATAATTCATATCTCAAGCGGTCATATTATGTCAGAAGGCACACGTCGATCGTCGTGACGACCTCGATGGCCTCTCACGTCGTCGCTGGGCGAAGAATGACCGACTTTGCTTGATAGTCTTCGATGAAGGCACCGCTTCCGCCGAAACTCAACAGGCCGCTGTCGGTTTCGACCAGAATACTAGTTTCGAGCGGATAATCGTTCGTACGTGGAGTAGTCAATCCCTGATGCACCGCAGTGACTTTACCCTCGTAGGTACCGTTGTCCACCGTTACCACAGTCGCCTCGAGGGCTGATCCGTTTTGGAGGTGGCGTCGTGCCTGAAGCACTGCCTGGCGGAAACAGTCGTACGAAGCGGGCAGGGGAGCGGGTTCAGTGACGTACACCTCTCTGCCGGCCGGCCAGTACGCACTCAGGAACATACCGGAGATCGCCCCTGCCAGGTGTGTCTCTGTGACCGTGACAGTATGTTCTTCGGAATGGGGGCTAGACAACAGCTCTGCGGGCCCGACCATCGCCGAGTGATCGTCGGTGGCATAGAGAAAGGGGACTTGTTCGTCCCAGATACGGACGATATCGGCCACCTCGCTGAATTCCGTCGGCCTCTGTGGATCGCCGTTACCGAGCAAGAGCAATATCAGCACGCCGCGCTCGGATGCGTTGCGTAGCTCTGGCTCGAGTTCTTCGAGTAGCTGGCTGGGCAGTGAGACGAGCGCGGAACATTCGGCATCACGGATAGCCTTCTTGAAGTGTCTGATAGCAGTCTCTCGGGTCTCTACCATTTGTACCGTTGGTGTCTGCGACGCCGTCCCGGTAAACTGCGACTCTAGCTGAGGGATTATTGCGTCGATGCGGTCGGACAGCTCGCCTATGGCCTCTCCGGGTGGTATCGGCGTTATCACTGTCGGCGAAGCGTAATCTTTCACTTCGACCAGGCCACGCTCTTCCAACCGTTCCGCGATATTGTAGACCGCGCGCTGAGTGACATCCGCGTGTTCGGCGATCGTGCCGGTCGTCGATTCGCCGTGGGAAAGCAACGACAGATAGGTGTCGATCTCTTTGTCGGACAGGCCGATTAGCTGCAGTTCCTCGCGGATCTCCGAGTCGGTTCGGTCCATCGTGAAACGAAGTACGTCCGCCGGAGATAATAATTGCCCGGGAACGACGCTCTCGACGCATCTGCTGGTCGCAGGTGGGCCACTTCTACTGTCGCTGCCCGGCGCTTTATGATCTTGAAGATCGCTTTCTACAACTTTTTATCTTTCCAGCACAACGGTCTAGACGAGGAGACGAATCTTACCGCGACTGAACGATGTACAAAACGCCAATGGGTTTTTATAGTATAACTAGCCAACTCCGTGCGCCGGGTGCGAGCAGTCAATCTCTGGCGACCTGTTTAGAGTCCATCTTTTGTGGTGCAATCGCGCGCTCCGACTAATAGCTCAGATCTTCAATTACACTCATATGCATGTAATGAATTCGGGACAGTAGGAGGTGCAACAGCCGCGGTCACGGAAAGCCGCGGTCGAACTGCTTGATCGTCGGCTGTTCCCCCTCGGCTTCGGCGATATGCGATCGGAGTCGTTCCCGGAGATCGTCGGCGACGTCTCGGAACTCCGGCCGACCGGCGAGATTGATCGTCTCGCCCGGGTCCGTCCAGAGGTCGTAGAGATAGCGTTCGACGTAGACGTCGCTCGATTGCTCGGCGTTTCCGCCGCGCCAGCCGGTCATCGTGGGTGCTGCGACGGCGTACTTCCAGCGATCGGTCCGGAGCGCGCGGCCGACCTGGGACTCGCTGACCTGGACGAACGCCTCGCCGCCGTCGTCGGAGACGTCGCCGCGCACGACCGGGAGGAGGCTCTCGCCGCGCATCGAATCGGGAACCGCTATTCCGGCAGCGTCGAGCAGCGTCGGTGGGAGATCGAGCAGGCTGCGGACGCTCTGGACGTTCCGGCCGCTGGAGAATCCGTGACCCGAGAGGACGAGCGGGACTCGAACCGCGGATTCGTGTGGCGTCCGCTTGTGTTCGCCGGGCCGCGTCCGGAAGTGACAGCCGTGGTCCGACGTGTACGCCAGCAGCGTCCGGTCCCGGACGCCCCGCTCGGAGAGCGCGTCCAGAAGCTCCCCGACCTGCTCGTCGATTCGCTCGACGATGCCGTAGTAATCCGGCAGTTCCTGGTGCCACTCTCCGGGGCGATCCACGAGGTCGTCGGGAACGTACGGACGCTTCGCGTGGCGATCGGCGTATCCGTCGGGGGCGACGAACGTCCACCGGTCGTTCTGATCGTGCGGTTCAACGTATCCGACCACGAGAAAGAACGGCTCGGTCAGCGTCTCGATCCCCTCGATCGCGAAGTCGGTGAACGCGTCGACGCGATAGTCGTCGAACGTCACTGGGTTCCCGTCGGCGTCGAACAGCCGTCCCTCGTACGGCTGGGTGGTGAACTCGGGTACGTCTGCCGCGATCCAGAAGTCGTCGTATCCGCCGCGCTGGGCTGGGGGCACGGGATCGTCGAACGTACTTGCCAGATGCCAGTTCCCGACGTACCCGACGTCGTAGCCGGCGTCCGAGAACCGGTGTGCGAGGGTCCGTTCATCCTCCGCGAGCGGGATCGCACTCTGCCAGACGCCCGTTTCAGTGGGGTACTTGCCCGTCTGTAGAGCCGCCCGGAAGGGGCCACACAGCGGCTGCGGGGAGATCGCCTGCTCGACGAGCGTCCCCTCCCGTGCGAGGTCGTCGAGTGTCGGCGTCAGCTCCATCGGGTTCTCGTAGGCCCCGAGTGTATCCCACCGTTGCTGGTCCGTCAGGACCACGACGACGTTCGGCGGGGTACCGTCTTCGTTCATACCTGCACGTGTACGCGGACGGCCTTGTATGTAGCCCTCGATCGCTCTCCACCCGTGGCCGAATTGCGTTCTCGACCCGACACTACCGGTAGAGGCGGCTCTGAACCGAGTCGGCTGTACTGCCGACGAGACTGGCGAAGTCGGCGTCGGCGAGCTTCTCGTTCATCCGGTCTGACGGGCCCGAGACGATGACGGCACCCAGGGGATTGCCCTCGAGATCGGTGATCGAAGCGGCGACACACCGCTGACCGGGGTGATATTCGCCTCGGTCGATCGCCCGGCGCCTGTTGCGAACGCGCCGGAGTTCGTCGCGGAGTTCTTCCGGGTCGGTGATCGTGTTCTCCGTTAACTCGGGCAGTCCGTGCCGGCTGATGACCTGCTCGCGTTCTTCCGCGGACATGTTCGCGAGGATCGCTTTGCCGCCAGCGGTCGCCGTCAGCGGGACGCTTTCACCTTCCCGGATGTCGATGTCCGGACGCCCTTCCGCACTCACTCTGAGGACGTACACGCCGTATCCGTTCTCGGGGATCATGATGCTCGCGACTTCTCCCGTCGCCTCCGCGAGTTTCTCGACAGAGCGATACGCTACCTGGTATATGTCCAGATTCGACCGGA
Source organism: Halapricum hydrolyticum (assembly GCF_025517535.1). NCBI lineage: Archaea > Methanobacteriati > Methanobacteriota > Halobacteria > Halobacteriales > Haloarculaceae > Halapricum > Halapricum hydrolyticum. The sequence continues at coordinate 82,184 of NZ_JAOPKC010000011.1, read as the reverse complement.
CAGTCGCTCCGAGTCCCATGAAACGGAGGCTCAGTCGGTACTGTTTGCCTTCCTGGACGACATAGTTGACTTTCCGGAGCGTCGAAAGGTGCTTGTGAACTGTTCCTTTCGCCAGGTCGAGCTCGTCAGCGAGTTCGCTCACGCGCGCTCGCGACTGTCGCTTGAGTGCCTCGACGATCCGAAACGTCGTCACGGTCGTCTTTGCCGTCTGTCGGTCGAACGTCGACGCCTCCGGGATGCTCGAGGTGTCCATGTCTCGTCTGTGTGGCCCCGGGAACATAACTGTTCATATCGTATGAACAGACGTATCAACTATTCGCACGCCGTGATCGACGAACGGGATCCTCGCTGGGGCCCGAACACTCAACAGCGACCATCACTCGAATCCTGTTCATATAATACGAACTACGGGTGGACACGTACCGGATAGTGGCATCTGTCCGTCGGTCCTCGATCAGTCGTCGGCGGCAGTCGGGATCGCCGCCCGTTCGTCTCCGGGGAACTCAAGCGGCGGGAGATACGCCTCGTTGGCCTCGATCAACTCCTCGGTCATCTCGTGAAGCTCCTCGAGCGTGCAGGCCGCCGACGAGAGGGGATCGAGCTTGACCGCTCTGTGGACCTTCGAGCGGTCGCCCTCGAGAGCACCCTCGACGGCGAGTTCGTAGACGGCCGTATGTTGCTGGTCGAGCGTCGCGATCTCGGGCGGTAGCTCGCCGACCGAGCACGGGTGGATCCCGGCCCCGTCGGCGAATACCGGAACCTCGACGCACGCGTCGTTCGGCAGATTCGCGATCGAATCCTCGTGGTTGGGCACGTTGAGATTGAACCGCCGCGGCGTGTCGGTCTCCAGTGAATGGATCAGTCGCGCCGCGTACTCCTCGGAGCGTTCGACGCCGACCTCCTCGAGGTCCACGTCGAGCTCTGGACTGTCCCGTTCCTCGGACCGCTCCGTCCAGCCCTTGAGGTACGTCGCCGTCGGCATCCGCTCGGCGTAATTGGTGCCGGTCAGCTCCTCGATGGCGTCCTCGTCGGTGCGGAAGTACGGGACGTACTCGCTCATGTGGTGGCTGGACTCCGTCGGGAACAGCCCGAAGTGACGCAGCATCTCGAAGCGAACCGTGTCCTTGCGGTAGGTCTCCTCGTCGTGATAGGCTTCTCGGAGGTCCGGATAGATGGACTCGCCGTCGTGTTTCGCTTCGAGGAAAAACGCCATGTGGTTGATGCCCGCGACCCAGTAGTCGAGTTCGTCCTCGGGCACGTCGACGTACTCGGCGATCGCTTCGGCCGTATGTGGGACCGAGTGGCACAGCCCGACGACTTCGATGTCGGTCGCCTCGTAGACGGCCTTGCAGACGATCGCCATCGGGTTCGTGTAGTTCAAAAGCAAGGCGTCGGGACAGACGTCTTCCATGTCGCGGGCGATATCGAGCATCGTCGGAATCGTCCGTAACCCACGGAACACGCCGCCCGGGCCCGTCGTGTCGCCGATGGCTTGCTCGATCCCGTACTTTTCGGGGATGCGGATCTCGTTCTCGAACGGCTCCGTCCCGCCGACGTTGATCATGTTGAGGACGTAATCGGCACCTTCAAGCGCCGCCCGCCGGTCGGTCGTCGCCTCGACGGTAGCGTCGAGCCCCTCGTTGTCGATCATCGCGTCCGCGACCGCGTGAGTCTGTTCGAGCCGGTGTTCGTCGATGTCCATCAGCCTGATCTCGCTGTCGGACAGTGCCTCATAGGAGAGAATGTCCCCGATCAGGTTCGTGGCGAACACCATACTGCCGGCTCCGATAAACGTGATCGTCGGCATGCGAAGCACTCGCTATTGGAGGATAATAAATCTTGTCTAATTTTCACCGATCTCGGAGTACAGGTACTGCAGTTATTCGGGAATAACTCGGAACATCGCGACGTCGTGCGGGTCAACCGTCGCGTGCAACTGCCCGTCAGTCTCCCGGATCTCGTCGTTCCAGACGTCTCGCACGGTGTAGGCCGCCGCGTCGACCGGCATATCGACCGTCTCGACAGTCGTCTCGATGTCTGTGGTCGACTCGCCGCGGTTGAACAGGATTACCGCACACTCCTCGCCGGCCAGTCGCTTGCTCCAGACCTCCGTCTCCCCGAGTACGCCGTCGCGAGTCCCCTGGATCCCCAGCGGGTCCTGGTCGATCGCGATGGCGTCCTCGTTAGTCAGCAGTTCGCGCGTCCAGTCGTCCATCGCCGCGAGGTCGTTGCCGGCCATCAGCGGCGCGCCGAACAGACACCAGAAGCTGAAGTGCGTTCGCTCCTCGGCGGGCGTCAGCGCGCGGTCGATCTCTACGTCTTCGAGCTGCGACTGGCCCGAATCCGGGCCGTTCCCTATCTGGAGCATATCGGGGTCGTTCCATCCGCCGGGACCGTGGTGGGGAGCCATCTCGCGCTCGTCCATCTGATCGATGATGTCGACGATCCCGAGGCCGAACTCTTGCTCGTCGGTCGTCCACTTCGCGACGATGTCGTGGGTCGCCCGCCAGAGGTGGCCGCCGGCGTTGCGGCCCCAGCGCCACGGTTCGTTCCGCCCCCACTCGCAGATGCTGTAGACGATGTCGCGATCGACTTCTGCGAGCGCGTTCCCCATCGCACTGTAGCGCGCGATCGCGTCGTTGCTCTCGTGGTCGCCGCAGTTGTCGTACTTCAGGTAGTCGACGCCCCAGTCGGCGAACTGCCGGGCGTGCAGGCGCTCGCGTCCGAGACTCGCCGGGAGCCCCTGGCAGGTTCGGGTGCCTGCAGACGAGTAGATGCCGAACTTGAGCCCCTTCCCGTGGACGTATTCGGCCAGCGACTCGATACCGCTCGGGAAGTCCTCCGCGTGCGGCTGGAGTCGACCCTCGTCGTCTACCTCGTCGGCCATCCAGCAGTCGTCGACCACGAGATACTCGTAGCCGGCGTCCCGGAGTCCGGTCTCGACGAGTTGGTCCGCCGCGGTGCGGATATCCTCCTCGGTCACGTCACAGCTGAACACGTTCCAGGAGTTCCAGCCCATCGGCGGCGTCGCGGCTAGTTCAGTGTCGCCTGTCGCGAACATGCGATTATCTGTACGATCGATACATAAATATCTATCTACCAGATACGATGGGCAATGTAGACTCAGTATAATAAAGATATAAGTGGGCGTATCAAGAGTACCCATGCATGGGAGAACTCGAGATCAGAGACCTCACCAAGGTATTCCACGATGACGGCGGTGATATCGTGGCCGTCGATGACCTCGACATCGAGATCGAGGACGGGGAGTTGATCGTTCTCGTCGGCCCCTCAGGTTGCGGGAAGTCGACGACGTTGCGCTGCGTCGCGGGACTGGAGTCGCCGACGGACGGCGACATCGTCCTCGACGGGACGGCCGTGACCGATCAAAAGCCGAAAGAGCGGGACATGGCGATGGTGTTCCAGAGCTACGCGCTGTACCCACACATGTCCTCCCGGGAGAACATGGAGTTCGGACTGAAGATGGCGACTGATCTCCCGAAAGACGAGATCAGGTCACGGGTCGAAGAGACGGCGGAGATGCTGGGGATCTCGGAGCTGCTCGACAAGAAGCCGGACGAACTCTCCGGCGGCCAACAGCAGCGAGTCGCGCTGGGACGGGCGATCGTCCGCGAACCCGAGGTGTTCCTGATGGACGAACCGCTCTCGAACCTCGACGCGAAACTGCGCACCCAGATGCGTACCGAACTCCAGGCGCTCCAGCAGGACCTGGGGGTGACGACGCTGTACGTGACCCACGACCAGACCGAGGCGATGACGATGAGCGATCGGATCGCCGTGCTCAACGACGGCGAACTCCAGCAGTTCGGGACGCCGCTGGAATGCTATCACGAGCCCGAGAACGAGTTCGTCGCCGGCTTCATCGGCTCGCCGAGCATGAACTTCTTTGACGTCGAACTGGACACGACGGGTGACCGTCCCGCGCTCGTCCACGAGGGCTTCAGATACGACCTCGAGGAGGACGTCTACGCGGACATCGAGGGCCACGGCGAGCGGTTCACTCTCGGCATCCGGCCGGAAGACATCGAACTGGCGACCGCCGACGAGCCCAATGCCGTGACGACGACGGTCGAAGTCACCGAGCCGCTCGGGGAGGTGACCTATGTCTACCTCGAAATCGGCGACCGGCAGTACACCGCGACGCTCGAGGGCGACCTCGTGATCGAGACGGGACGGACGCTGACGATCCGGTTCCCGCAGGATCGGATCCACGTTTTCGACGGGCAGACGGGCGAGGCGCTCCGGAACCGCTCCCGGCCGGACGACGAGGTCGTCGAATCGTTACCCGGCTTCCAGAGCTCCGACAGCGTGGAAGCCGGTATGGAGTGAGGGTTGTCAATGTTTCTCTCTACAGCTCCGGGAAAATCTGGGAAAGGTATAAATACCATCCGTCATAATCGGCCCAATGGGTATTAAATCATGAACGAGTCAGGTACGAGTGGCTGGAGTAGACGGTCGATGCTGAAGGGGCTCGGCGTCGGTGCGGCGGCCAGTCTCGCAGGCTGCGGCGGTCTCGGTGGCGGCAACGGCGACGGTGAACAGGCGCTGATGTGGGAGTACGGGTTCCCGAACACGGAAGGGGCAGAGCCGGTCTGGCGGAACAAGTTCGAGTCGATGTACGAGGAGCTGGCCGGCGAAGAGATCCAGATCAGCCGGTATTCGTACGAGGATCTCCGCCAGAAGTTCCTCACGGGTGCGAGCACCGGCGACCCCGACGCAATCGAGGGGACGCTGAGTCACCTCTCGGAGTACATCGCCGCAGAGCACGTCGAACCGCTCGACGATCTCGCCGACTCGATCGATCACCTCGACGGGTACGTCGACAGCACCGTCGAGGCGATGACCTACCAGGACACGTTATACGCGCTCCCCTACGAGGGCAACGCGAGAGCGCTTTTCGTCCGGCAGGACATCCTCGACGAACTCGGTCAGGACGTCCCGGAGTCGGCCGAAGCGTTCCACGAGATCGGTCGGATGATCAACGACGAGTACGACGACGTCACCGCGTTCCACAACTGTACCAAGGACGGAAGCGTCCGGGCGTTCCAGGAGTGGATGACCCACATCTACCAGCACACCGATCAGCTGTACGTGCCGGATGGGGACGGCTGGCAGCTCAACATCGAGGCCGACGCGCTGGGACAGGTCTTCGACAACTGGTACTACCAGATCTACGCGGCTGACAACCCGGTCGGCGATCCGGACGACCTGGGCACAGGCTGGCAGACTAACGACCCCGGCTACATCAACGGCAATTACGCGTTCATCGAGAGCGGCACCTGGATGCGAAACTGGACGTCCGGCGAGAACATTCAGAGCACCGATGCCGCCAAGGATATCTTGGACAACAAGACACTGATCGCACATCCTGCACACGCCGATGGGGCCTCGAGAGGGACGTTCCTCGAGGTCAAGCCGGTCATGGTCAACACCCACTCCGATCAGATCGAGAAGGGGAAGACAGCCGTCGAGGCCTACACGCACCCGGAGACGCTCGGCGAAGGCATGGCGCAGGATCCCGAAGGGTCGGGGAAGGCGATGACGCCAGTTCACGACGACGTCGAGTCGACGATCGAAAACGAGAACTGGCAGCCGCTCACCGATATCTTCACGACCGGCCGTGCCCTCGCGAAAGCGACCTGGGGGCCGGTCCGCGAGGAGTTCTACACCTACATGCAGGAGGTCTCCTACGGAGAGACCGACCCGTACGACGCTGGCGAACAGTTCCACGAAGCACTGCAGGACCTCGAAAGCGAAATATAACTACCTCACATGGCAACGCAGACAGAATCGCAATACAGCCGATACAAAGAGGAGTTCTCGTCGTTTCTCACGGACACGTGGATCGGCTACGCGTTCGTGATTCCGGCGACAGTGCTCCTCGCTGTCGTCATCGGCTATCCCACGCTCCGTGGCCTCTATCTGGCGTTTTTCGAGGTGTCGTTACTGAATCCAGAGCAGATGGAGTTCGTCGGCCTGCAGCACTTCCGTGCGCTCGCGGCCGATCCGATATTCAAGGCCGCACTGTGGCATACGGTCCTGCTGACCGCGCTGGCCGTCTCGTTCCAGTACCTCCTGGGGCTCGGACTGGCACTGGCGCTGAAAGAGAAGGTTCCCGGTGCCGGAATCTTCCGGAGCCTCTCGATGGTGACCTGGGTGATGCCGATCATCGTGATGGTCATCATCTTCCGGTTCATGGTCCAGAACGGATTCGGTCCGGTCAACATTATCCTCGACAGCCTCGGGATGCGGACCACCTACTGGTTCGGCGAACCGGGCGTGGCGTTCCCGCTGATCGTGGTCATGCACGTCTGGCGGAACGTCCCGTTCTACGCGATCTCGCTGCTGGCTGCGATGAACTCCATCCCGAAGGAACAGTACGAAGCGGCACGGCTGGACGGGGCCGGTCCGCTCGAGCGGTTCCGGTACGTCACGCTGCCCCAGATCTCCTACGTGTCGATGATCATGATCGTGCTGCACGTCACGTTCACGTTCAAGAACTTCGACATCGTCTATCTCTCGACTGGCGGCGGACCGCTGGGCAACACTGAGGTACTGGCCACCTACGTCTACAAGCAGGCCTTCGAGCAGTACGCGCTCGGGTACGGCGCCAGCATCGGTGTCGTGATGTTGATCCTCATGCTCACGTTCACGATCGTCTACGTCAAACTGGAGGAGGTCGACTGACATGGCAACCAGCACAGACCCCGAAGACCGCAATCTCTCCCAGCGGATCGACGCGTGGTTAGACGAAGACATGTCCCCTCGCCGTGCGATCGGCGTGTACCTCGTGCTGGGGCTGTACTTCGCGTTCCTGCTGTTGCCAGTCGTCTACATGGTGCTGGCGTCGTTCACCAGTCAGAGCTTCCTGTTCTCTCCGGAACTGGTCCCCGCGCTGGGCGATCTCACCCTCGCAAACTACGAGACTGTCCTCTCGCGAGGTGACTTCCGGACGTACTTCTACAACTCGATGATCGTCGCCACGTCGACGACGCTGCTGGTGTTGACCGTGGGAATTCTGGCGGGATACTCGATGAGTCGGTTCGACTACCCTGGACGTGGCGGCCTGCTGTACGCGTTCCTCTCGACGCAGATGCTCCCGATCGTGCTCATCCTGATCCCGTTCTACATCCTGATGTTCTCGCTGAACCTCGTCGACTCGCTTCTCGGGATCGTCATCGCCCACTCCGTGATCGGCATCCCGCTGGGCACGTGGCTGCTGAAGGGATATATCGACGACATCCCCGAGTCGCTGGACGAGGCTGCGAAGATGGACGGCTGTTCTCATCTGAGCGTCCTGCGACGGGTCATCGTCCCGCTCGCGATGCCGGGCATCGCCGTCGCCGGCTTCTACACGTTCATCCTCTCCTGGAACGACTACCTGCTGGTGTCCGTCCTCTCGCAGACGGCGGGGACCCGGACGCTGCCGTTCGGCCTGCAGCTGTTCCAGTCACAGAACGCTGTCGCGTGGAACCTGCTGATCACCGCCGCGGTGATCACGATGGCACCGGTCATCCTGCTGTTCGCGGTCGCCCAGCGGTGGGTCGTCGAAGGACTCGCCAGCGGCGGCATGAAGGGGAACTGACCGCCTATCCCTTCTCTTTCTTTCTCGTCGACAAAACTATTTAGCGGTTGGCCCGAGTCAACCGGGATATGACAGTCGGAGTCTGCTATTTCCCCGAGCACTGGCCGCGCCAGCGCTGGGAGCGCGACGTCGAACAGATGGCCGAGGCAGGGCTGGAGTACGTCCGTATGGCCGAGTTCTCCTGGGGACGGATCGAACCCGAGCGCGGCGAGTTCGACTTCGAGTGGCTCGACGAGGCGATCGAGTTGATCGGTGACCACGGGATGGAGGTCATCCTCTGTACCCCGACCGCGACGCCGCCGAAGTGGCTCGTCGACGAGCGCCCCGAGATCCTGCAGGAGGACCCCGACGGAACCGTCCGGGAATTCGGCAGTCGTCGCCACTACTGTTTCAACTCCCCGGCCTACCGCGAGGAGACCGAGCGGATCGTCACCCGAATGGCGCGACGCTACGCTGACAACCCACACGTCGCGGGCTGGCAGACCGACAACGAGTACGGCTGTCACGAGACCGTCCGGTGTTACTGTGCGGACTGCTCGAACGCGTTCAGCGAGTGGCTCGCCGACCGGCACGGCGACGTCGACGCGCTCAACGAGGCCTGGGGGACGACCTTCTGGAGCCAGCAGTACCCCGACTTCGAGGCGGTCGAGCCGCCGGGCCCGACGCCGGCCGAACACCACCCCTCGAGGCTGCTCGCGTACTACCGGTTCGCCAGCGACAGCGTCGCCGAGTACAACCGATTGCAGACGGAGATTCTCCGGGAGGTCAACGACGACTGGCTGGTGACGCATAACTTCATGGGACACTTCTCGACGCTCGACGCCTACGACGTGGCAGCGGATCTGGATCTCGTTTCGTGGGACTCCTATCCGACTGGGTTCGTCCAGGACCGCCGCGAAGCCGGGGCGACCGTCGAGGAGTTGCGTGCGGGCGACCCGGATCAGGTCGGTCTCAACCACGATATCTACCGCGGCGCGCTGGCGCAGCCGTTCTGGGTGATGGAACAGCAACCGGGCGACGTCAACTGGCCGCCACACGCTCCCCAGCCCGCCGACGGCGCGATGCGGCTGTGGGCACATCACGCGGTCGCTCACGGCGGCGACGCCGTGCTCTACTTCCGGTGGCGACGCTGTCGGCAGGGCCAGGAGCAGTATCACGCGGGCTTGCGCAAGCAGGACGGCTCGCCCGACCGCGGCTACGCGGATGCGAGCGACGCCGCCGAGGAGCTGTTCGATCTCGGTCCCGTCGACGCTCCGGTCGCGTTGCTCCACAGCTACGAGAACCTCTGGGCCACGAACATACAGCCGCACGCGCCGGATTTCGACTACTGGACGCACGCGGGCACCTACTACCGGGCGCTTCGCCGCCGCGGCGTGCAGGTGGACGTCGTGCCGCCGGAGCGCGACCTCGATGGGTACGCGGCCGTCGTCGCGCCGACGCTGTATCTCCTCGACGACGCGCTGGCGACCCGGCTGGAAGCGTACGTCGAGGACGGTGGACAACTCCTGGTCGGTGCCCGGAGCGGCGAGAAGGACCCGTACAACAAGCTGCCGGACGCGCTTCAACCAGGGCCGCTCGCCGGTCTCGTCGGCGCGACCGTCGCCCAGCACGAGAGCCTCCCGGAGCAGGTGCCGACGCGGGTCGACTACGACGGCGACGAGTACGACTACCGGACCTGGGCCGAGTGGCTCGACCCCGACGACGCGACGGTCCAGGGGCGACATCGCAGCGGCCCGGCTGACGGACAAGCGGCCGTCGTCGACGCCGAGCGTGGCCGGGGACGCGTCACGTACTGTGGTGTCTGGCCCGGTCGGGAACTGGCCGACGCGCTCGCCGGCGACCTCCTCGAGCGGGCCGGCGTCACAACTCACGCACCGCTCCCCGACGGCGTGCGAGTCGCCGAGCGGGACGGCCATGTCTGGGTGACGAACTTCACGGACGCCCCGGTGTCGGTCGACGTCCCGGGCGGCGCTGCCTGGATTGTCGGCGACGAGCGGGTCGGGGCCTACGACGTCGGCGTCCTCGAAGGCACGCTCGGAGACGTGACCGTGACACGGGAGAACGGCGGACCGTGACACGAGAGAACGGCGGACCGTGACACGGGAGAACAGCGAAGACGACGGGAGGCGTCACATTCTGGAGACAGAGACGCCGTCGGAGGGCGCGATCAGGTGGACTGCCGGGTCGTGCTCGGGGAAGCGCTGCTCGTACTCTTCTCGCAACGACTGTGCGAACGTCTCGGCCTCGGACGTGTCGACGAGCGCGATCGCCGCACCGCCCCAGCCGGCGCCGGTCAGCCGTGCGCCGTAGGCACCCTGCTTGACCGCGGTCTCGACGACGTAATCCAGTTCCGGACAGCTGGCCTCGTAGTTCTCGGCGATGTCGTGATGGGCTTTCACGAGTACGTCCCCGAAGGCTTCGACGTCCCCCCGTTCGAGAGTCGTAACGGCCCGCTCGACGCGATCGTTCTCCCGGACGACGTAGCCCAGTCGCTGGCGCTGGCGCGGCGTGAGCCCGTCGAGATCGCTGGCTTCGAGTTCGACCGAGGAGTCGACGCCAAGCGTCTCCATCGCCGCCTCGACGGTCTCGCGGCGCTGGTTGTACGCCGAGTCGACCAGTTCGCGCTCGACGCCCGTGTGAAAGACGACGACCTGGACGTCCTCCGGGAACGGGACCGTCTCGTACTCCATGGTGCCAGTGTCGAGATGCAGGGCGTGATTTGCCTCGCCCAGCGCGACGGCGAACTGGTCCATGATGCCACAGGAGACGCCGACGAAGTCGTTCTCGACGCGCTGGCTCAGTTCGGCCAGTCGCTCGCGGGACAGTCCGAGGTCGTACGCCTCGTTCAGAAAGGCCATGACCGCGAGTTCGAGACTCGCCGAGGAACTCAGACCGGATCCCAGCGGCAGATCACCGGACAACTCGCCCCGGAAGCCGCCGGGTCGATGCCCTTCCGCTTCGAGGACTGCGTAGCAGCCCTTGACGTAGTCGGTCCAGGCGTCGTCTCGCTCGCGATCAGTCGTCGAAAACGTCCGTTGCTCCTCGAACGCCGCCGAGTATACGGTCACGTCGTCGTCCGGCGCTGCCTCCAGTTGCGTGTGGAGGTCTGTCGCCATCGGGAGGACGTAGCCGCCCGTGTAATCGGTGTGTTCCCCGATCAGGTTCACGCGACCCGGCGAACGCACGCGATAGCTGTATTCGTCGCTCATTGTACGATCGTCCACCCGGACAATCGAAGCCCACCGTTGTAAAACAATCGGGTGCCGACGGGGAGCGAAGACGGCTGGCCGCAGTGGTGACGCGCCGGACGGATCGCCGGCCGCCGGTGCCGTCACTCTCGCGCGGCGTCGAGACTCTCGCGGAGTTCGGCGGCGGACTCCTCGGCGAGTTTGTTGTTGATGTAGGTACCGGCACCGAGTTCGCTCCCGGCGAGGTGCTTGAGCTTGTCCTCGGTGCGCTTGGGCGGATAGAACTCCATGTGGAAGTGGGCGTAGTCCTCGCCGGTCCCGTTTGTGGGTTGCTGGTGCATGGCCATCACGTACGGCATCTCCTCGTCGAACAGCCCGTCGTAGGCGATCTGGACGTCCTTGAGCAACGACCCGAGCGCTCGCTCGTGGTCGGAATCGAACGCCGCGAGCGACGGGAGGTGATCGTTCGCGTAGACGTGGACCTCGTACGCCCATCGCGCGAAGTACGGGACGACCGCGGTGAAGGCGTCGTTTTCGGCGACGATCCGCCGGCCGTCCTCGCGCTCGGCGTCGAGCAGGTCACAGAACAGACAACGTCCGTGTTCCTCGAGGTGGTCCCGACTCGATTGGAGCTCTGTCTGGATCTTCGGTGGAACGAACGGGTAGGCGTAGATCTGACCGTGGGGGTGATGCAGCGTGACGCCGACGTCTTCGCCGCGGTTCTCGAAGATGTAGACGTACTCGTGGTCGGCCTTCTCGCCGAGGGTCTCGTAGCGATCCCGCCAGAGTTTGACGAGCTTGACGAACCGCGAGACCGGCTCCTGGGACATCGTGCCGTCGTGCTCGGGGGTGAACAGCACGACCTCACACTGGCCGTTGGCAGGCTCGGCGGGAAGGAGGTCGGCCCCTTCGACGGCGGGTTCGGGCGGGTCGGGCTGCAGCGACGGGAAGCCGTTCTCGACGACGGCCATGTCGTAGTCCGGCTCGGGGATCGCCGTCGGGTACTCCGCGTCCGCTTCGGTCGGGCAGAACGGACAGTAATCCTCGGGCGGCTTGAACGTCCGCTCCTGGCGATGGGTCGCCGTGATGACCCACTCCTGGAGCGTCGGGTCCCACCTGCGCTCAGTCATCGTCACCCTCCGCTTTCTCGTCGTCGACTGGCGTCAACTCGTCCGATTCGTCGAATTCGAAGAGCACGACGTACTTGTCGTTGTGGTTGACCTGCTTGCGCTTACGCATGGTCTATCATCTCGAACCCTTCGGTTCCGTGGGTAAAAAATCCAGGGGGTGCGACGTTGATCGCTTCTCCTCTGCTTTCGGGAGTGAGTGGCGTCGAACTCCGGAAGGGACGACGCGTGCGTTCACAAAACATGAACGGTTCTCGGTCCTGAACGACCACGGGGGTCGGCCGGAGACGTCCACTGTCGTTCGTCACGTGACACTCATCGGCAGCTATTTAACGTTCATTTACGACGTAGTACGCGTATGCAACTCACCGATAGCCGCATTCTGATCACAGGCGGTGCTGGATTGATCGGTGCGCCGCTGACCGAGCGTCTGGTCGTGGACAACGAGGTGATCGTCGTCGACGACCTCTCGAACGGGATCCGCGAGACCGTTCCCGAGGGAGCGAAGTTCGTCGAGGGTGACCTGACCGATCCCGAGGTCGTCGCTGACGTGGTAACGAGCGATCTGGACGCGGTGTTTCACCTGGCGGCCGACAAGTACGTCAACGCCGAGCGGCCGCGCGAACAGTTCGAGTCCAACGAGGCGATGACCTACAACCTGCTGGAACGCATGGAGGAGGTCGGCGTTGAGAAGTTCCTGTTTACCTCCTCGTCGACAGTCTACGGCGAGGCCCCGCGGCCGACGCCCGAGGACTACGCGCCCTTAGAGCCGATCAGCGAGTACGGCGCGGCGAAACTCGCCGAGGAAGGGCTGCTGTCCGTGTATGCGCACACGCGAGGATTCACGGTCTGGAACTTCCGGTTCGCCAATATCGTCGGGGCCCGCTACGGCGCGGGCGTCGTCCCGGACTTCGTCTACAAACTCCAGGAAGACCCCGAGACGCTGACAATCCTGGGCGACGGCCGTCAGGAGAAATCCTACATGTACGTCGACGACTGCATCGACGCGATGTGCCACGTCGTCGAACACGCCGACGAGCCGATGAACACCTACAACCTGGGGACGCGCACGACGACGTCAGTTACCCGGATCGCCGACATCGTCAGCGACGAGCTGGGTGTCGATCCCGACTACGAATACACGGGCGGGGACCGCGGCTGGGAAGGCGACGTGCCGAAGATGCGCCTCTCGATCGAGAAACTGGCCGCGCTGGGCTGGGAACCGACCCTCTCCAGCGACGACGCGATCAGACAGGGTGTGCGCGACCTGCTCGAAAACCCCGAGAACGAGCCCCACCTGAGCTAGGGCTGGTGTCAGGTCCGCACACACGTGGTCGGTCACGCCAGACGTTCATATATCGTGAACTCGGTGGCAGAGATCGACCGGCGGGAGTTGGTGACTGATACTGCCGGCTATTAGTTCGTGAAGACATTCGGCACGACGTTGTGCCGAATCGCTTCGAAATGTCATAGCCGGCAGTATGAATCCAGATGTGTCGGCTGGCGTCCGACAGCGGTGGGTCCTCACCGCGAGATATCTACGCCGCCGGATTCGACCACTGCTTCGACTTCTTTCGGGGAGACAAGAGCCATATCTCCTTCGATCGTCCGCTTCAGCGCGGCAGTCGCCGCGGCGTAGGCGAGTGCGTCGCCACAGTCGGCACCGTCGAGGCGGGTCGCGAGGAAGCCGCCGACGAACGCGTCACCAGTTCCGACGGGGTCGAGTGTGTCCGTCTCGTAGATCGGTTGCTCGAACGTCTCTCCGTCGTGTCGACAGACTACGCCGTCTGTCCCGCGGGTGACTACGACCGTTTCGACGTCGTAGGTGTTCGCGAGCCGGTTTGCCTGTGTTGGTGCTTCAGCTTCGAGGCCGAGCACCGTTGCGGCGTCGCGCTCGGGCGCGAACAGCACGTCCACGAACGACAGCAGGGGTTCGATGGTCTCCCGGGCGGCGTCCGGATCCCAGATCTTCGACCGGTAGTTCAGGTCGAACGACGTTCTGACGCCGGCGTCCACGGCAGTCTCCAGCAGGTGTTCGGTAGCAGCTGCAGTCGCATCCGAGAGCCCTGGCGTGATCCCGGACGTGTGAAACATTTTCGCCCCGGAGAGTCGATCCACGGGCAGGTCCTCGACTGCGACGCTATCGAACGCCGAGCGATCGCGATCGTAGACGACGTTGGCCCCGCGCGGTTTCCCTCCGCGTTCAAGATAGTACGTCCCAACTCGACCGCCAGTGGTCCAGTCGACGGCCGGCTCGACACCGTGTCGCCGCAATTCGGTACTGACACGCCGTCCGAGTGGTGAGTCGGGCAGTCGGGACAGCCACCGAACGTCGTGTTCGAACTGGGCAGCCGCGACCGCGACGTTGCTCTCGGCACCGCCGACGGCGACGTCGAACTCCGTGACCTGTTCGAGGCGACGACCGCGGGGCGGCGTCAACCGCAACATGGTCTCGCCGAAGGTGACCAGATCAGTCATCGTGCGTTTGTTTGGCGAGTCGCATCTTAATTCCCCGTGGAACTGATTGCACACTCGATACGTTCGGCTCGCGGTTCGATCCCCGTGACGGGGTCCCCGACTGTGACACCAGCCCGCTGGCCTGCTACCGAGAATTACAGTAGTATGTATGTAATCTATGGGCCACGAGCCGGAGTATTCCGGCGGTATCTGCGAAACTCGTATTTGAATCAAAATATTAATAACCTATCAGACGTAACGGAAGTACATGTCTGATTCAGAAAGTATTGAACGAGGGGCGACTATCTCAGCCCGGAACATCGGGGGGATTGACGATACGACTGTCGATCTGGGTCCCGGAGTAAACGTCCTGGCTGGCCGGAACGCGACCAACCGAACGTCGTTCCTGCAGGCGATCATGGCCGTGACCGGTAGTGACGACGTCGCGATGAAAGGCGACGCCGAGGAGGCTGAGGTGACGCTAACGATGGGTGATTCGACGTATCGTCGACGGTTGATCCGTCAGAACGAGAGCATCCAGTTCGACGGCGAGCCGTATCTCGACGATCCCGAGCTGGCAGATCTGTTCGCCTTTCTTCTCGAGTCGAACGAGGCCCGGCGCGCGGTCACGACAGGGGAAAATCTGCGGGATCTCATCATGCGGCCGGTCGATACGGAGGAGATCAAATCCGAGATCGCCCGACTCGAATCGGAGAAGACCGAGATCGACGAGGAGATTGAGGCGATCGAACAGCGCAAGCAGGTACTCCCCGAGCTGGAATCCGAACGGGAGCGAATCGAGGCGGAGATCGAGGAGACGCGGACGGCACTCGCCGACAAGGAAGCCGAGATCGATGCCGCGGACGCCGACGTGCAGGTACAGCGTCGAGAACAGAAACAGCTCGAAGAGAAACTCGAAGCGCTTCGCAAGGCCCGTACTGATCTCGAAGACGTCCGCTACGAGTTAGAGACCGAACGGGAGAGTATCGACTCGCTGAAGCAGGACCGCGCGACCCTCCGCGAGGAGCTCGACGCGCTCCCGGAGGCGCCGGAAGCAGACATCGATCACCTCGAGTCCGAGATAGATCGACTGCGTGAGCGACGCCGCCGGCTGGATAGCGAGATCAATTCGCTACAGAGCACGGTCCGGTTCAACGAAGAGATGCTTGACGGCGAACGGACCGACGTCTACGAGGCGATGACTGACGAGAGCGGTCACGCGACTGACGAACTCCTGGGCGATGACGTCGTCTGCTGGACCTGTGGCTCTGAGGTACCTCGCGAGCAGATCGATGGGACGCTGGAGGACCTCCGGACTCTCCGCCAGGAGAAGCTCGACGCGAAACGGGAGATCACCGACGAACTCGACGAATTGAAAGCCGACAAGGAGGGGCTGGAGGAGCAGCGGGCGCGCCGCAACGAGTACCAGCAGCAACTTTCGGGGATCGAGGACGAACTACAGCGGCGTGAGGACCGCATCGAACAGCTCAAAACACGCCGTTCGGAACTGGAAGCGACCGTGAAAGACCTCGAAAGCGAGGTCGAGGCCCTCGAATCCGAACAGTTCGAGGAGGTTCTTGACCTCCACCGGGAGGCGAACGAACTCGAATATGAACTCGGACGCCTGGAGACTGACCTCGAGGACGTCGAGAGCGAGATCGAGTCGATCGAATCACGACTGGACGAGCAGTCCGAGCTCAAAGCCGAACGCGAGCGGATCTCCGAGGAACTGACCGAACTCCGGACGCGCGTCGAAACTCTGGAGGAGGAGGCCATCGAGGCGTTCAACGACCACATGGAGAACGTCCTCGAGATGCTGAATTACGACAACCTCGAGCGGATCTGGCTCGAACGCGTCCAGCGCGAAGTCCGGGAGGGGCGCCGGAAGGCCATCAAGACGTTCTTCGAGTTGCACGTCGTCCGGTCGACGCCTTCGGGTGTGACCTACGAAGACACGATCGATCACCTCAGCGAATCCGAGCGAGAGGTGACCGGCCTGGTGTTCGCACTCGCCGGCTACCTCGTCCACGAGGTCTACGAGGAGGTGCCGTTCATGCTGCTGGACTCGCTGGAAGCGATCGACTCCGAGCGGATCGCTGACCTCGTCGATCACTTCAGCGACTTCCCCGACTATCTGCTCGTCGCGCTCCTGCCCGAGGACGCTCAGGCTCTCGACGACGACTACGCCCGCGTGAGATCGATCTGATAGCGGCTGTCGATCGGATATATCAAATATACTTGATAACTTCGTATATATCATATTTGGTATTGGTGGGGGTGTGTAGTGCCGTTCGCGCCGCAACCGCCGGATATCCGAAGGAAACGCGACTGAGCGCTCCCAGATCGAATTTCTCGGACGTGCCGGTCTCTGGCGATCGAAAACTGCAGACAACGCCGTCCACGGCGGCCGCGGGCGCGGAGATACCTGTCGTTCGCACATCGAGCAGGCGATCTGGACCGGTCTTGTCTGCTGGTCGAAAAACAGTTTATGGGATTATATACAAAAAATTATATGTGTGCTTATGACTATCCGAGCGTCAGGTCGAGCCCTTCCAGGGTCTCGGGGTTTTTCACGTGCATCGGCTCTTCTCCCGAGAGGACCGCCTTGATGTCCTCGGTGACGAGCGTAGAGTGACGATCAATCACATCCTTGGACGCGGACGCGATGTGTGGTGTCGTGACGACGTTGTCCATCGCGAGTAGCGGGTCGTCCTCGGCGATCGGCTCCTGATGGTAGACGTCCATCGCCGCACCCTGGATCTCGCCGTTTTCGAGGGCTTCGACGAGTGCGCCCTCCTGGATGATCGCCGCGCGGGCCGTGTTGACGAAGACGGCGTGGTCGGGCATCGCCTCGAATTCCGCGGGGCCGATCAGGTCGCGAGACGTCGGGTTCACGTCGGCGTGCAGGCTGACGACGTCGCTCTGTCGGCACAGCTCCTGCAGCTCGGTCAGCTTCTCGACGCCGAACGGCTCCATCTCGACGTGATCCACGAAGGGATCGTACGCGATGACGTCCATGTTGAACCCGTCCTTGGCACGCTTTGCGACCCGCCGACCGATCCGGCCGAACCCGACGATGCCGAGCGTTCGCGAGCCCAGTTCGGGGCCACGCAATGTGACGTACGGCGAGCCCTTGCCGATCCCCCAGGTAACGTCCTCCCGTTCGCCTCCTTCGGCCGCGTCCGCCGAGGGACTGCCGGTGTAGGTCCCCTCGTGGAGCCGGTGGTGGGCGAGCGAGATGTTCCGGGTGACGCTGAGCAACAACCCCAGCGTGTGATCGGCGACCGTCTCTGCGTTCCTGCCGGGAGCGTACAGCACCGGGATCCCGCGTTCGGTGGCCGCCCCGATATCGACGCTCGCCTCCGGTCCCCCGCGTGGACAGGCGATCAGTTCGAGGTCGGTAGCCGCGTCCATCAGCTCCGCCGGCACGCCCTCGAAGCCGGAGACGAATATCTCCACGCCCTGCAATCGCTCTTTCAGCGCTTCGACCGGCATCCGGCCGTCACGTGCTTCGATCGGATCGTACTCGACGTCGAGGCCGAGTGATTCGAGCCGCTCGATACCGTCGTCCGAGAAATTCGCTGTTACGAGTACGTTCATTGTTTGTGGTCTGATACCGGAGCGGTGAGGTTTCCATCCTCACAGGTCCGATATTCGGTTTCGCGCAGTCCAGAGAACAGGTGAACCTACAGTATAATAATGCTTTGGGACAGGGCCATCCGACAGTTCTGGACCACTTTACCCGTGCATTGTGGCTGTTCGCTATTGCCGAATCACTGGCTCGGGCGACGGCCGATCCTGGTCCTGTGGTCGACATCACTCCGATTCCGTGTGACTGAGTTATGTTACGATAGTATGTGTGTAAAGGAAATCGTCGTATGTCCTGAGACGACGGGAGAAAGTCACTCCTGAGCGCCGGTCGTTCGGCAAGAGTGGACACGGTTACCCGGCCGTGGTGGTCTCGACGAGCCGTGGCTACTCCAGTTCCGACTGTATCTCGTGGGCTGAACTGATGAGTAGTCCCGGAATGTCCTGTTCGAACCGCTTGCCGGACAGCGCGTCGGTCGATCCGGTGACACAGAGCGCACCGTGCAAACGCCCGTTCGTATCGGTGACAGCGGTCGCGATACACCTGATACCCGTTCGCCACTCCTCGCGGTCGACTGCCCATCCCTGGGTTCGAACGCTCTCCAGCGTCTCCCGGAGCTCCGCAGTCGTCTGCGTGTTCTCCGTGCACGGAGCCCGTTCGGACTCCGAGAGGAGCGCCGAAACCTCCTCGGGCGGATGCGCCGCCAGGATCGCCTTCCCGGGCGCAGTGCAGTGCAGGGGCAGCACGTCGCCGGTGGCGACGGCCGGGTCGTCGACGCCCGTCGCCGGAGCCGTGTACAGACACGTGAGCTGTCCACGTTCGAAGACGAGCAGACTCGCGCTCAGACCGGTCGCGTTCGACAGGTTCTCCGCATGTGCGCGGCCGACGTTGTAGAGAGCAAAGCGGGTGCGCGTCGTCGTGCCGATCTCCAGAAATCGGAGACTGGCCCGGTACGTCTGTCCGTCCTTGACCACGTACCCGAGCTGCGTCAGCGTCGAGAGGTGGTTGTGGATCGAGCTCCGCGAGTGTTCAAGCCGTTCGACCAGGTCCGCAAGCGTCATTCCCCCCGAATCGATGATCGCCTCCAGCACGCGGTGGCTGGTCTGTACCGCCTTGACCGGTGGATCGCCGTCGGCTGTCATACAATAGTAAACAATTGATGAACGTAAATAGATTGTCCACTAATAGTGGACAGCTGTCGACGTCACCACTCCGCGATGCTGCCGTCGTCGTGATACCAGATCGGGTTCTGCCAGTCGACGTCCAGCTGGGCCTGCTGTCTGACGTACTCCTCGTTGACGGTGATACCGAGGCCGGGCCCGTCGGGGGCTCGGACGTGGCCGTCTTCGAAGCCGAACGCGGTCGGATCCCGCAGGTATCTCAGCAGGTCGTTGTCCTCGGGATCGTGGATTTCGAGGTCCTGTCCCTGGGCGAGGGCGTTCGGGACGACCATGTCGAGCTGGAGACAGGCCGCGAAGGCGATCGGTCCGAAAGGGGAGTGTAGCGAGACGCTGATGTCGGCCGTCTCGGCGGCGTTCGCGATCTTCTTGACCTCCGAGATCCCGCCGGCGCTCGACGGGTCGGGCTGGATGACGTCGACCAGCCGGTCCTCGATGATGTCCTGGAACGCCCACCGCGAATAGAGGCGCTCGCCGGTCCCGAGTGGGGTCGTGGCGTGGGCTTCGATCTTCGGGAGGGCCTCGAAGTGCGCGGGCCGAACCGGCTCCTCGTAGAACATCGGGTCGTACTCGTCGAGCGCCGCCGCGAGCCGCTTTGCCGCCCCCGTCGTGACGCGACCGCTGAAGTCGACGACGAGGTCGATCCTCTCGCCCACTTCCTCGCGCACGGCGGCGACGCGCTCGCGCGCACGCTCGATCGTCTCCGGCGAGTCGAGACGCTCCGTGTGAGCGACTGCCTCCATCTTGAGGACGTCGTACCCGTTCTCGACGGCATCAGCCGCGGCGTCGCTAACGGCCGAGGCGGACTCGCCCCCGATCCACTGGTACACGTCGATGTGGTCGCGTGCCCGGCCACCGAGAAGCTCGTACACGGGTGCTCCGAAGTGCTTGCCCTTGAGATCCCACAGTGCCGTGTCGATACCGCCGATCGCGCTCATCAGGATCGGCCCGTCCCGGAAGTACTGCCCGCGATACATCGCCTGCCAGTGGCGCTCGATCTCCATCGGATCCTTGCCCAGGAGGTAATGGTCCATGACCGTCTCGACGGCCGCGACTGTCGCCTTCGAATGGCCAGCCAGCGTCGCCTCTCCCCAGCCGACCAGCCCGGTGTCCGTTTCGAGCCGGAGAAACACCCACCGGGGTGGGACAGAGAACACCTGGTAGTCTGTGATTTCCATATCGCGGACAACGACATCTGGCGTCTTGTAGATTGTGCGGGTATACGCGGAGGTGCTGACACCGAACATGCTGGAAAGAACAATATTTATATAGTGGGTTATCGATCATTACAGTGGGTCTTCCCATGACAGACGTACTCATTGGTGTCGACGCGGGCACGTCGATGATCAAAGCGGTGGCGTATACGACGGACGGCAAACCCCTGTACAAGAGCAGTCGCAAGAACGAGGTCTTGCGGCCGGAACCCGGGTGGCGCGAGCAGGACATGGACGACACGTGGGACGCGACGGCGGCGACTCTCCGGGAAGTCGTCGAACAACTGAACCGGCAGGACGAAATCCTCGGGCTGGGCGTGACAGCCCAGGGGGACGGCTGCTGGCTGATGGACGACGACGGGAAACCGGCGCGGGACGCGATCCTCTGGCACGACGAGCGCGCGAGCGACATTATCGGTGAATGGCAGGATTCGGACGTCAACGATCGCCTGTACGACATCTGCGGGAGCGTCCAGTTCCCGGGATCGAGTCTGGCGATACTGCTGTGGCTGCAGGAGCACGAACCGGAGACGATCATGCGTGCCGATACGGTTCTCTTCTGCAAGGACTGGCTCAAGTACAGACTCACCGGTGAGATCACGTCCGATCCGAGCGACATGTCGCTGCCGTACGTCGACGTGGAGACGGGCGAGTACTCCTCGGAGGTGTTCGACGTCGTGGGTGCGTCACAGTTCGAGTCGTTGCTCCCGCCGCTGCAGGATCCACTCGACGTGATCGGCGAGGTGACCGCCGAGGCGGCCAAGCAGACCGAGATCCCGGAGGGGACGCCCGTCGTCTCCGGACTGTTCGACGTCCCCTGCTCGATGTTCGGCAGTGGCGTGGCCCAGGCCGGAGAGGGTGCCTCTGTGGTCGGGACGACCTCGCTCAACCAGGTGTTGATGGACGACCCCGACGCCAGCCCCCACGGCGTCGGAATGACCCTTTCGCTGGGTCTGGACAACGAACGCGGATTCGACGGCAAGCGGTGGACCCGGGTCATGGCCTCGATGATCGGCACGCCGAACCTGGACTGGTGGCTGGACATGCTCCGGTACAGGGAGGATCCGGACTACGGGGCCATCGAGAAGCGCGCCTCGGAGATCCCGATCGGGAGCGAAGGCGTGCTCTATCATCCGTATCTCAGCGGCTCCGGTGAACGCGCGCCGTTCTTGAACACCAAAGCGCGTGCACAGCTGATCGGCTTAGAACCGGATCACACCGAAGAGCACGTCGTCCGGGCGGTCTACGAGGGCGTCGGGCTGGCGATGAAAGACTGCTACGAACACATTCCGGACACGCCCAGGGAGGTCTACGTAGCTGGCGGCGGTGCCAAGTCGGACTTCTGGTGTCAGATGTTCGCCGACGCCATTGACGCCGAGTTCGCCGTGCCGGAGGGCGAGGAGTTCGGTGCCAAGGGTGCCGCGCTGCTGGCCGGAACCGCCGTCGGCGTCTTCGAGGACTTCGAGAGCGCCGTCCGAGCGTCCAGGACGGTCGAGAAGGCGTACCAGCCCGATCCGGACGCTTCGCCGAAATACGACAAGCTTTATGAGTACTACAAGATGACCTACGAGACGATGTTCGACGTCTGGGACAAGCGCGTCGAAACGGTCAACGCGATCGAAGGGATGGACGACTAAGCGTATCCGATCGCCGGATCCGGACAACGCTGATCACACGGGGCCGGCCCGGCCCCGTCGACGTCGACAGCACGTATCGAACGACCAACTGCGATCACAGACACCAAATACACTATGACAGACGAACTCACACTACAGGCGGAACGGGAGAAAGTAAGCGAACTCGGCCGCGAGATGCTCGAACAGGGACTCACGAAAGGCACTGGCGGAAACATCAGCGCCAGGAGCGGCGACCACGTCGCGATCAGCCCGTCAGGGGTTCCGTACAGGGAAATCGAACCCGAGGACGTCCCCGTCGTCGACCTCGAGGGGAACCAGGTCGCGGGCGAGCGCGACCCTTCCAGCGAAATCGCGATGCACACCGGGATTCTCCGGGAGCGCGAGGACGTCGGTGGCGTCGTCCACAACCACTCGCCGTACGCGACTACCTTCGCGAGCCTGGGCGAGCCGGTTCCGGCTAGTCATTACCTCATCGCCTACGTCGGCGATCAGATCCCGGTCGCACCCTACGAGACCTTCGGGACGCCCGAACTGGCCGAGGCGGCCCTCGAGACGCTCGGGGAGGAGTACAATGCCTGCCTGCTGGAGAACCACGGCGTCGTGACGGTCGGCGAGACGGTCGACGCCGCCTTCGAGGTCGCGATGATGGTCGAGTACTGTGCGCGCATCCACTACCAGGCGGTCAGTATCGGCGAACCGAACGTCCTGCCCGGCGACGAGATCGACACCCTGCTCGAGGCTTTCGAGGGATACGGTGAAGCACACTGATGGAGCGACAGTGAGACGCAAGGAGCGACCAGCATGGCACCCACAGTCGTCGTGATCGGCGGCGGTGCGACCGGTACGGGGACAGCCCGCGACCTGGCGATGCGCGGGTTCGACGTGACGTTGCTCGAACGGGGCAACCTCACCCACGGCACCACCGGCCGGACGCACGGCCACCTCCACAGCGGCGGTCGATACGCCGTCTCCGATCAGGAGAGCGCCGTCGACTGCATCGAGGAGAACCGGATTCTCAGAGACATCGCCCCTCACTGTATCGAGGATACGGGCGGCCTGTTCGTCCAGCTAGAGGGCGATTCGGACGAGTACTTCCGGGAGAAACTGGACGGCTGTGCCGAGTGTGGCATTCCGACGGACGTCATCTCCGGCGAGGAGGCGCGCAGACAGGAGCCGTATCTGACCGAGAAGACCAAGCGGGCGATCCGGGTGCCGGACGGCGCGCTCGATCCGTTCCGGCTGGCCGTCGCCAACGCCGCCGACGCCATCGAACACGGCGCACGCGTCGAGACACACGCCGAGGTCGTCGACCTGCTCACCGATGAGAGCGACGTCACCGGGGTCCGATTCCGGCGACAGGGGCCGAACTACCTCGGCGAGGGCAGCGAGGGAGACGTCGAGACGATCGAGGCTGACCACGTCGTCAGCGCGGCCGGCGCGTGGGCCGGCCAGGTCGCCGCGATGGCCGACGTCGACGTGGCGATGGCCATCTCGAAGGGGGCGATGGTGGTCACGAACGTCCGCCAGATCGATACGGTGATCAACCGCTGTCTTCCCAAAGACGAGGGCGATACCATCATCCCTCACGAGACGACGGTCCTGCTCGGCGCGAACGACGAGCCCGTCGACGATCCGGACGACTATCCCGAAGAGCAGTGGGAAGTCGACATGATGATCGACGTCGCTTCGGAGATGGTCCCCATCGTCGAGAACGCACGAATGATCCGTGCCTACTGGGGCGTCAGGCCGCTGTACGACCCGAACCCGGGAGAGACCGAGGACACGGGCGACGTGACGCGCAACTATTTCATCCTCGATCACGAGGAACGGGACGGCGTCGCCGGATTCACCTCCGTCGTCGGAGGCAAGTTGACGACCTACCGCGAGATGGCTGAATCCGTCACCGACCACGTCTGTGATCGCTTCGGCGTGGACGAGCCTTGCCGGACCCACGAGGAACCGCTCCCGGGAAGTCGCGATCAGTCGATCCTCGAGGAGTACATGGACCGGTTCGATCTGCGTTCGCCCGTCGCGAAACGGAGCGTCCAGCGACTCGGCGACCGCGCACCGGAAGTACTCGGGAGCGAGGATCCCAACCCCGTGGTCTGTGAGTGCGAGGCCGTCACGCGAGCCGAGGTTCGCGACGCCATCGAGGACGTCGGGCCGGACCTCAACGCTGTCCGACTGCGAACCCGCGCGTCGATGGGGAACTGCCAGGGCGGGTTCTGTACCCACCGGCTGGGTGCGGAGGTCTATCACGACCACGAGGCGTCGACGGCCCGCGACGCGGTCGACGAACTCTACCAGGAACGCTGGAAGGGCCAGCGCCACACCCTCTGGGGCCGGCAACTCTCCCAGGCGATGTTGAACCACATGCTCCACGCGACGACGATGAATCACGACGCCGACCCGGGACTTCGCGGGGACACAGTCGACTTCGCCGCCTTCGATGCAGGACGGAAGACCGACGCGGCGACAGACGGAGGGTCGACCAATGGCGATTGAGAGCGACGTTCTGGTCGTCGGCGGCGGTCTCGCTGGCGTCACCAGCGCGATCGCCGCCGCCCGAGAAGGCGCCGACGTCCGTCTGCTCGCCCACAAGAAGAGCACGCTCCGACAGGCCTCCGGACTGATCGACGGCCTGGGGTACGTCCCCCCTCGCACGCCCCAGCAAGAGCACGCTGACTACATCTCCCAACAGCGTCAGGACTTCCGTGACGTCCGCGGAGAACGCGGGGATTACCGGGGCCCCCTCCAGACGCCCTACGAGGGGATCGACGCCCTGCCCGACGCCCACCCCTACTCGATCCTGGGGGCCGACGCTCTCAGAGACGGACTGGCGCTGTTCGACGATCTCGTCGGAGACACGTACCTGGGGAGCCACACCGAGCGAAACGCGCTCGTCCCCACGTTCGGCGGTGCGGTGAAACCCACCGCTCGATACCCCCGGGCCGTGGCGGCAGGTCTGGCGAGCGACGAGCGACCGATGCTTCTGGTCGGGTTCCGGTCGCTGACGGAGTTCGACGCCGGGATGGTCGCCGATCAGCTGTCGGCAGCCGGCGTCCTCTTCGACGTCCGCGGCGTCGAAGTCCCGTTCGCCGAATCCTTCCCGACGGACACGAAGATAACCCGGTTCGTGAAGGCGTTCGACCACGACGAGCGGATCGAGGGCACGCCCGCCAGGCGTGCCCTCGCTGAGGCAGTCGAGGCATACGTCGACGACGCCGAACGTGTCGGCTTCCCCGCCGTCCTCGGCGACGACAACGCTGCTGCGGTCCGGGCGGACCTCGGGGACTGTCTCGGCGCGGACGTCTTCGAGATCCCCATGGGTCCTCCGAGCATTCCGGGTCTCCGACTCGAAGACCGGCTGTTCGAGGCACTGGACGCCGAAGGGGTTCGCCTGGAGACCGGCGTTCCGGCCGTCGGATACGAGTCCGCGGGCGGCACCGTCGAGTCGGTTATCGTCGACCGAATGGGGAGCGACGTGCCGTACGCCGCCGACGCAGTCGTCCTCGCGACGGGCGGTCTGGTCGGGAAGGGGCTGGATTCTGATCGGGACGGTATCCGGGAGCCGGTCTTCGGCTGTCACGTCCCTCACCCCGAGGACCGCTACGACTGGTTCGTCGACGACGCGTTCGGCGATCAGCCCTACGCCCGCTTCGGTGTCCGCCCGGACGCGTCGATGCGGCCGCTGGACGCCGACGGCGAACCGGCGTTCGCCAACCTCTTCGCAGCCGGTGCAGTCGTCGGCGGTGCCGACGCCGCACGCGAGAAATCCGCCAGCGGCGTCTCGCTTGCGACGGGCGTGGTCGCCGGTCGGAACGCCGCGATAGCGAGTCGAGAACGAACCGAGCGAGCGGGGGCGTCGCCATGAGGGAGCAGCACCGAGCGGACGAAGCGGATCGACGGCGACGCACGACTGACGGCGGCGTCGCCGCCGAGACGGCCGACCCCGGGCAGCCGGACCCCGTCGAAGTTTTCCCGGAGGGCGAGTTCGACTTGCGGCCGGGTGCCGACGACTGCTACAAGTGCACGACATGCGAGACGTCCTGTCCGGTCGCGGAAGTCGACGAGTCGTTCCCCGGGCCGAAGTTCCAGGGCCCCGAACAGTGGCGCCTCAAGCGCAAAGACGAGATCGAGATCGATCCGTCGATCACGGAGTGTTCGAACTGCCTGCGGTGTGATACGTCCTGCCCGTCCGGCGTCGGCCTGGCGCAGATGCACAACACCGCCCGCGGGGAGTACGTCGACAACCAGCTACCGACGCTCTCGATCAAGTACGTCCGCAACCGGATCCTCGCGAACTACCGGACCTCTGCTCGCCTCGCGAGTGTGTTCCCCCGGACGGCCAACTTCGTGATGAACTTCGGGCCGGTCCGCTGGGCGATGGAGAAGGTTCTGCACGTCCCCAGCGAGCGGGACTTCCCCGAGTTCGCCACGCAGACTTTCCGGGAGTGGTGGGCCGAACGAGGCGGCGCGCAGGTGTCGAACCCGGACAAGCGTGTGGCGTACTTCCACGGCTGTTACGCCAACTACAACACGACCGAGGTCGCGAAGGCGATGGTCCGGGTCTACGAGCACTTCGGATACGAGATACTCGTGCCGCCCCAGAAGTGCTCGGGGACGCCGATGTTCGCAAACGGGATGCTCGACGACGCCCGTCGCCACGCCGTCACGAACGTCGAGAACCTCGTCGAAGCCATCGAGGAGGGCGCGGACGTGATCGCCTCCTGTACCTCCTGCTCGATGGCGTTGCGCAACGAATACCCCGAACTGTTCGACATCGACGGCATCGAGACGGTGGCCGAGAACACTTTCGACGCGCTGGAGTACCTCCGGATCAACGAGGATCTGCAGGGTGCGATCCAGGACGCGACCGTCTCCGGTGAGTTTGCCGAGGCGTTCGCCTACCACGCCCCCTGTCACGCTCGCAACCAGGGCCTGGACCGACAGGCGATCGAGCTGTTCCGGGATCTCGACGGCGTGCAGATCGAGGACGTCGGCGACTCCTGCTCTGGCATCTCCGGTACCTACGGCTGGAAGGAAGAGAAGTACGAGACGTCGATGGAGATCGGCGCGGAGATGTTCGAGCACATGGAAGCCGCCGAGGGAACCACGGGGATGACCGAATGTCCCACCTGCGGGATGCAGATGGAACACGGCACCGGCTACGACGTCCATCACCCGCTGGAAGTGCTCGAGGCCGCGCTTGTTGAGTAGTACTTTCCGGCTGGCCGTCCGTCGTACTCACTCGAGCGTCTCTCGGGCCACGGCGAGGGCTTCTTCGTGGAGTCGACCGTTTGACGCGACGAACCCCGAGCTGTCCGGCTCCCATCGCTCTCCGCGGCGGTCGGTCACTGTTCCGCCGGCTTGCCGAACCTGGTAGACGCCTGCTACGGTGTCCCACGGGTCCGGGTCGGGATCGAACCCGATCGCGGCGTCGAACGCACCGCTCGCGACCAGCGATAGCGTCAACTGGGCGGATCCCATCCGTCGGAACTCCCCGAGGTGTTCGATCGTCGCGTCTGCCAGCCGGCCGAACGTCCGGTGATCCGCGGTCTCGAGTCGGAGCGTCGAGGCGACCAGCGCCCCGGCCGGATCGTCGGTCTCGCTGACGGACAGCGGTGTTGCGTCCCGTTCCACACTGTCTGCGGTGGCGACGTATCGCTCGTCGAGTGCCGGAGCCACGTTGACGCCCGCCACTGGACTGCCGTCTTCCACCACGGCGACGCTCGTGACCCACTCGCTCATTCCGCGCGAGTAGTTGAGCGTCCCGTCTATCGGGTCGACGACCCAGGCATCCCCGTGCTCGGGCAGCGTCTTGCGGGCGTCGGCCTCTTCGGCGACGATCGCGTCGTTCGGAAACGCTGACTCGATCACCGAGACGATCTGCCGCTGCGTCCGCCGGTCTGCCTCGGTTACCGGATCGATCTGGCTCGATTTCGACGCTACGTCGAGATCGGTTCGGAAGTGCTTCGCGGCCACCATTGCGCCCGTACTGGCGATGGTCACCGCTGCTAGCTCGCGACTGTCCATGTTCTGTAGTCGCCCCAGACCGACAAATAACGAGGGGACGCTCGACGAAAATCCCTCCCGGTATTCGAAAATATATCAGAATACAATATAACTAGTCTATTTGTATTATACACCTGAATAGCGACTTTCGGCAAAGTATTCCTTACTTGTGAACTCATGTGGTGCAGTATGTGCCTAATGTGCTTAGTATCGACTTTAGACGCCTTTAAGTCCAATTTTCAGCACAAAAACTTGTTTTTGTATTCGGATATTTGTGCATATGAGGTAGATTTTGATGAGGGAGATCTACGATCTCTTGCTCCATAGTATATATAATATAGACTTTATTAAAGCATAATAATCAAAGGTCCGTTATTATACACGGGTTTCTAGTGCTCCGACTAGTACGGACACCGCAGAAGCTAAACGAGCCGCAAGAGGAATCAGACGTATGACGGAACCACAGGCCGGTCGAACCGACGGCGGACGGCCGCGGGTCAAGGTCGCCCGGGTCATCGAGGCGTACGGTCTCGACGAACTCGGAGCGGAGCTGGAGCGACGGTGGCTCGGGGAGGGCGACCAGCAGATGAGTCTCCGGGACCTCGCTGATTATTTCAACGAACAGGTGCTGGAAGCGGCTATCGAGGATAGCGACCTCAGTCCGATCGACACCGATGTCGGGACACTTTACGAGCAGTTGACCGGCGAGGACGTGAGCGCAGGGACCAGGACGCGTGTCGAGCGCCGCCTCGATCGCAACGGCGTCGACGTCGAGGCGGTCAAAAGCGACTTTGTCACCCATCAGTCGATGCACACGTACCTGCGGAAGTACCGCGAAGTCAGCCAGCCGGAAGCCACACCGGAGGAGCGACTGGACACCGCCCGCGAACGCGTCCAGAAGCTCCAGGACCGTACGGCAGCGGTCACCGAAGACGCACTCCAGAGTCTCCAGCGCGAGGGGATCGTCCCCGAAGGAGACGTCGACGTGCTCGTCGATCTGCAGGTGCTCTACACCGAGACCGGCGAACAGTACAGCGTCTTCGAGTTGCTCGAGAACGCCACCGAAGAGTGACGCTCCGGCGTACGGGAGCGCAACGCCCACCCGAGGCGGAATCGACTTATCTCTCTCGCCGATAGACCGGACGTGGACGAGACGATCGACTGGCTACGCGACCGGCCGTACTACGAGGAGCAGATCGTAGCCGAACGAACGCTCGACGGCCGAGACGCCACGTTTGCGGACCTAGAGCTGGACGCCCGGATCGGGAGCGTCCTCGAAACGGCGGGGATCGAGTCGCTCTACGGCCACCAGGCCGACGCGATCGAAGCGGTCCGGAACGGCGACAACGTCGTGCTATCGACTCCGACTGCCAGCGGCAAGAGTCTCGCCTACACCGTGCCCGCGTTCGAGCGAGCCCTCGAGGACCGGCGGACGACGCTCTATATCGCCCCGCAGGTCGCGCTGATCAACGATCAGGCGGAGACGCTCTCCGAATGGGCGCGCGGGCTCGGGTTCGCCTCCGGCGTGACCGTCGACCGCTACACCGGCCGCCTCTCGAAAGGCGAGAAGCGCGACGTCCGCGACCGTCAGCCGACGGTTCTGCTGACCACGCCCGACATGCTCCATTACGGGATTCTGCCTCACGCGCACCGCCTGTGGGACTGGTTTTTCGACCGCCTGGAGACGGTCGTCCTCGACGAGGTCCACGAGTACCGCGGGATCTTCGGCAGCCAGATCGCGCTCGTCGCCCGCCGACTCGACCGCGTCGCCCGGCGGTTCGACAGCCACCCGCAGTTCGTCTGCTGCTCGGCGACGATCGGCAACCCCGTCGAGCACGCCGCGACCGTCACCGGCCGGGACGCCGATTCGTTCTCGCTCGTCGACCGGAGCAGTGCCGCGACGGGGCCGACCCACTGGCTGCTGTGGAACCCGCCCGAGTACGACGGTGGCGGCTGGGGCGGCGGTCGCCGCAAGTCCAGCCACACCGAGGCCAAACGGCTGTTCGTCGACCTGCTCCAGCGCGGGCTCCAGACCGTTGTATTCACCTCCTCCAGGCAGGTCGCCGAGCGGTACGCGACCGAGAGCGCCGACGCATTGCGCGAGCGCGGCGAGCACGAACTGGCGGCCGGCGTCGGTGCCTACCAGGCCGCCCTTCGGGGCGAGCGACGGCGCGAGCTCGAAACCGGGCTCCGGGAGGGATCGATCCGCGGGCTCTGGAGCACGAACGCGCTCGAACTCGGCGTCGACATCGGCGGACTCGACGCAGTCCTCCTCGACGGCTATCCCGGGACGCGGATGAACGCGTTCCAGCAGGCTGGGCGGGCCGGCCGGGGGACCGACCCCGCGCTGGTCGCGCTCGTCGCCGGCGAGGACCAGCTCGACCAGTATCTCATGTCTCATCCGGACGCGCTGTTCGAGCAGGATCCCGAGCGAGCCATCGCGAACCCCGAGAACGAGTACCTCCTGCCGAAGCACGTGCTCGCGGCCGCCCGCGAGAACTGGCTGCGTCCTGGCGACGACCGGTACTTCGGCGGACGGTTCCCGGACGTGGTCGCTGACCTCGAGTCGACCGGCGAACTCGACCGCCGGGAGACGGGCAAAGGAATCCGATGGACGTACGCCGGTGACGGTAGCCCTCAGCACGAGATGTCTCTCAGGACGGCCGAAGACCGGGAGGTCGTCCTGCAGACCCGAGGTCGCGACGATCCCATCGCGACGCTGCCGTTCGGCGACGCGCTACGGGACGCCCATCCCGGCGCGATATACCACCATCAGGGGACGAGCTACGAGGTGACTGATCTGGATCTACGACACGACGTCGCCACGCTCCAGCGAACCTACGCCGACCACTACACGCAGGTGCTCCACGACAAGGAGATCACCGTCGAACGCGACCGCGAGGAGAAGCCCTTCCCGGCTCACGAGGGCGTCACCGTCAGGCTCGCCGACGTGACGATGCGCAAGCAGATCACGGGCTTCGAACGCCGGGATGGATCCTCCGGCGAAGTTCTGGGACGGGAATCGCTGGACCTGCCCGAGACCAGCCTGGAGACGACGGCGCTGTACTACACGCTCCCGCCGGCGTTGACCCGTCGCCTGGAGTCGATGGGCGATTTCGCGGGCGGCATCCACGCGGCCGAGCACGCCATGATCTCGCTGTTCCCCTTCGAGTTCCTCTGCGATCGCCGGGATATCGGGGGACTCTCGACGCCGATCCACCCCCATACCGATCGGAGCACGGTCTTTATCTACGACGGCTATCCCGGTGGTGTCGGCCTGGCCGAACGCGGCTACGAGGAGATCGCCGATCTCGCGGCGACGACGCTGGAGATGTTGCGATCCTGTGGCTGTGCGGACGGCTGTCCAGCGTGCGTTCAGTCACCACATTGTGGCAACGCCAACGACCCGCTGGACAAGGACGTCGCGATCGAACTGCTGTCCGCGCTCGTCGCATAGTGTGTCAGCGGCTCTTGCAGGCGCTCGTCGCATAGTGTGTCAGCGGCTCTTGCAGGCGCTCGTCGCGTAGCGTGTCAGCGGCTCTTGCAGGCGCTCGTCGCGTAGCGTGTCAGCGGCTCTTGCAGGCGCTCGTCGCGTAGCGTGTCAGCGGCTACGGCAGGCGCTCGTCGACTACCGCGTCACGACGAGCACTCCTGCCCCGGCCAGTGCGCCGGCGACGGCACTTGCGGAGAGCGCGAGCTGGAGGTCGCCGCTCGCGGCGTAGCCGACGAGAAACACGCCCAGAAACGTCGTGCCGAAGGCGCCGCTGGCGAAGGCGATGCGGTACTCCCGGCTGCCGGCTCGCCCGGCCAGCCCCATATACGTTCCCGTCATCGCGGCCATCCCGAACCCGAGCGCGATCGGCATGCTCACCTGCTCGGGGTTCGGCAGCGCCGCTCCGACTATCGGGACGGCTGCCGCGAACACGAGCGCGAACGCGGCGATTCCGGCGGCAGTCGCGAGCACGGCGTCGGTATAGCCCATCGAAAGCCACGTTCTCACGACTGGGGTATAGTGGTTCTGCCTGTCACACGTCTCAGATTGACGCACAACCCGAGCCCTGCTTGACGACTGCTGTCGTCCCGTCCGCGCGACGATCGGCGCCACTATCAAAACTGATGAACGAGGGTGAAGATTAAGACCCTACTCCGGGCATATAAGGACAATGTCGAACGCAGCCGAACGCGACAACGTCGAACAGCAGCTCACGACCGTCGCCGAGACGCTCTCGCTGCCGAGTAGTACCGTTCAGATCACCCGCGTCCGGCTCAACCAGCTCGGATCCGAACCCGAGATCGAAGATAGCTCGCTGTCGATCGTCGGCGCGACGACGCTGGCGCTGTCGGCGCGCGAAGACGGGCTGCCAGTGACAGTATCGGACGTCGCCGAGGCGTGGTCGGAGGCGCTCGACGGCACGACGATCGAGCCCGGGGCGATGACAGCGTTGTTCGAGGACGTCGCGTCCAACCTCGACATCGACGGCGTCCCGCCCGAGCCGCGGGCGCTGATCGAACGGTTCGGGACGGAACTGGACCTGGCCGACGGCATCGTCGTCGTGGCGAAGCGAATTCTCGAAGACGCCTTCGAGGCCGACCCACAGATGATCGCCGGCGGCACCTCGCCCGCCGGGACTGCCGGCGCTGTCCTCTATCTCGCTGCGGACGTCAACGACGTCGACGGTGCCGACGAGGACGCGCTCGGAGACGTCACCGGGACGAGCCCGGTCACAGTCAGAAACCGCTACAGGGAGTTGCGAGATCTGCTCGGCGAGCAGCACCTTGAGTCGGCACAGCGATATCGACTCGATCCCGACACCGGCGCGCCGATGGCGACCAGCAGTGCGCCCGCCGCGAGCCCCGAGCGCACGTCCGAGGCAGACGACGAACCCGTGCCCGAAGACGGAGACGACGAACCCGCGCCGGAGACGGCCGACGAGCACGCCCCCAAGGCAGATAGCGACGCGGACGGCGAATCCAGGGCGGCCGAGGCGACCGACGACGACAGCGAGCAAGGCGGGAAAGCGGAGGCAGACGTGCTCAAGGTTGTCACGGCGCTGTTTCCCGACGAGTTGCCGACGACCGACCGCGTCGCCGACGAACTCGACGCGGACCCGGACGCGGTCGCGACTGATCTGGACGGGCTCGCCGACGACGGGGCGGTCGAGCGCAAGCGCGCCGGTTCGACGGACGTCTGGCTGCCCGGCGACCGGGACGCGCTCGGCCCGGACCTCACCGAGGACGCCGTCCAGCGGGAGGTCGACGCCATCGCCGACGAACTGGATCTCGATGCGTCGGTGCGACTGTTCGCCCGGGGGCTTGTCAGCGACGTGGTCGAAGACATCGACGTCGAGAACGCGGGCGAACTCGGCGGCGCGGCGCTGCTTGCGGCCAGTCGGATCAACGACGTCGACGTCGATCCGGAGGCGGTTGCGACGGCTGGCGAGTTCCGGAGCCGGGCGCTGTACGACTGGCTGGCGGAACTCGAAGCGGCGGCCGACGTCGAGATCCCGACTGCCGACGCCGAGACGTACGTCGATCGGCTGGCCGACGCGCTCGATCTCGACGACGGGGTTCGCGAGGAGAGTTTGCGCGTCCTCGAACAGTACGAACCGCGGTCGGACGATCCAGCATACACGCCGCCGGAACTGGCCGCCGGTGCGACCGTCTTCGCGGCGACTGTCCGGGGTGCGGAGGTCGACCCGGAGGAACTCGCCGAGGCCAGCGGAGCCGACCCCGAGTTCGTCTCCGAGGCGACCAACTCCGTGCTGGTCTCGCTGTGTCTCGGTCTCGTCCAGGAGGACATCGACTACGAGGAGACCGCCTGGACGAGTGACCTGCTGGAGTCGGAACTCTCCCCGGAGTTCGGCGACTCGGAGACCGGCGCGGCGATCGCGCTGGCGAAAGCCTACGCTGCCGGCCGCGAATCTCAGCCCGTCGATCAGACGACGATCGACGTGCTCATCAATCGGTGACCCGTTTGGTAGTCAGTCATATGTGTTCTTCAGTTAATCAAAACATAATATCCTATGCTTTAATTAAACTACGGATTGATGCCCAATTGCGGAGTCCGCAGTATGTGCTTCTGACATATTGGCGCGAACTCGCGGGCTCCCTGCCGTATTTAGTCGATGGACAGCGTGGCGTCGGAGACGCACGGGCAGACGGCGATGCCGTCGACATCGAGATGCTCTCGGTGAATTAATACGCGTTGACGGCGACCCTCAAAGCGAGAATGTCCGACGACGACATCGACGCCATCGCGGACGCGCTGGGTGCGGTCAAGGCGGGGGCGAGCCGCTCGCGACTGCCGGTCGTTTCGGTCGCGGATGACGGCCAGACGGTCACGCTCGTCCTCCAGACGCCGGGTGGGAACAGCGTCGAGCGTGACTTGAAACGGCCGCCGGTGTGGGGACCGAACTGTAAACTGAAGACGCTGCTCGAGGCGTACGATCTCGGTCCCGACGAGGTCGAACAGCTGCAGGGCAAATCGCTGCCTGTCGATCGCGAAATCGTCGACGGGCGGCCGCGGTTCGACCTCGATTTCGACAGGCTCGCCGACGAGACCGCGTAGCTCCTTCGGGGAAGTCCGCTGAATTGCCCCGCCTCGATACTTTCTGGAACTGACGCGCCCTGGGTAGCAACCGGTCGCGACGGAGTCCTCGGACGGATCGAGTCGCGTGTGAACGCCCTTCGTGTCACGACTAGCCACAGACGTTCAGCCGTGCGGTTCCTCCCAGTTAAGCCCGTTTTAGGCCTCAAAACCGGGGCCAAAACAGGTGTATTCGGGCCGGACGCCTGGCCCGTTCAAGGGCGTGTAGCGACTGGATCGGGCACGATGAACACGGAACGATTCGCGCTGATCGTGGTCACGCTGGCGCTGCTCGTCGGCGGGGCTGCGACGCTGCTGGCACCGGCCGTCGTGTCGGGGCCCGGGAGCGCTCCCGGCCAGGCTGCTCCGACCACGACAATCACTACTGATGCCGGTCTCGGATCGCTGTTCGGGATCGCACTGTGGGGCGTGACGATCCTCTTTGGCGGCACCGCGATCCTGTGGGTCGTATTGACCTACGTGATCGGCGTGGGGTACGAGGCCCCGCCCGTCGAGTACGGCCCCGAGAACGTCCAGGTCCGGATCATGACCGTCGACGCCGCCGCGGTCGTCCAGGAGACAGTCGACTCGCTCCCGAACGGGCTCGACGACGTCCACGTGATCGCCGAGGAGGCCATCGACGTGGCTGGCGCGAGCGTCCACGTCGTGGCCGAGGACTTCGAGTCCCGGGCCGTCCGGAAGGGACGCGCCCAGGAGTGGGCGCGCCAGGCCATCGACACCGACCGGGAGTTCGTCCTCTATCTGGACGAGGACAGCCTCGTCGAGTCCTTCGAGGGGCTGCCCGACGCCGACATCGTCCAGCTCCGGGAGAAGCCGCGACGGACGGATTCGAGTCTGAGCTTCCTCGCGGACGTCTACCGGATGGGCGTCCAGATCGAACAGCGGGCGTTCGCGCGGCTTTCGATCCCGCTTTTCGCCTGGGGTGGCGGGATCGCCGTCCGAAGCGAGGTCGAGGACGCAGTCACCTGGGACCGCGAGACGCTCGTCGAGGACACCGCCTTCGTCTGGGCGGCCTTCCGTGAGTACGACGTCGACTTCGCGCTGTCGGAGTCGGTCTGTCGCAACGAGGCGCCGCCGTCACTGTACGAGATCTGCCAGCAGCGCCGGCGTTGGTCGGCTGGCAACGTCCGTGCTGCGAAGCTGCTCCCGCTTCGCTACGAGATTCTGACCCGCGTCCGCAACTACGCGTGGGCGCTGTCGCCGATCGTGACGCTGGTCGTGTTGCCCCTGTCGATACTCGGCGCGTCAGTCGCCTACGGCGGCGCGCTGCTTCTGGCGTCGCTGGGACTGGGGCTGTTCACGGCTTTCTGGTTCCTTCGCGGGGTCGCCTACTACGGAGAGGGACACGCCGGCTGGCTGCTGGCGCTGCCGCTTGCTCCGCTCGTGACCGTCGTCCACTCGATGGGGACCGTCGCCGGCATCGTCAACCCGCCGCAGCACTTCCGGGTGACGACGAAGGTCGGCGGCGACTGATCGTGACTGTTGGAGGTCCGCTCCGGATCGGTCGAACGCTGTCATGCGGTCTGGCGGATACATCGTCACAATTGACCGTATGCCAGACGTCCACGAACGCGATCGGTCCCGAAATCGTTTTGACCCGCGCGAGCGCACCGTCAGTATGCCCACAGAATCCGACACGGGGTACGACCCCACCCTCGGAAACAAGTTCGTTTTCGTCACCGGCGGGGTGATGTCCGGGCTCGGCAAGGGGATCACGGCAGCCAGCACCGGCCGCCTCCTGAAAAACGCCGGGTTCGACGTCACTGCCGTCAAGATCGACCCGTATCTGAACGTCGACGCCGGCACGATGAACCCCTTCCAGCACGGGGAAGTGTACGTCCTCAAGGACGGCGGCGAGGTCGACCTCGACCTGGGGAACTACGAGCGGTTCCTCGACGAGGACATGACCTTCGACCATAACGTCACTACGGGCAAGACCTACCAGCACGTCATCGAGAAGGAACGTGCTGGCGACTATCTGGGCAAAACTGTCCAGATCATCCCACACATCACCGACGACATCAAGCGACGGATCCGCGAGGCCGCCGAGGGGACCGACGTCTGTCTGGTCGAGGTCGGCGGCACCGTCGGCGACATCGAGGGCATGCCCTATCTGGAGGCGCTCCGGCAGTTCGCCCACGAGCAGGACGACAACGATATCCTCTTCGCGCACGTCACGCTCGTCCCCTACTCGAAGAACGGCGAGCAGAAGACCAAGCCGACCCAACACTCCGTCAAGGAACTCCGGAGCATCGGTCTCCAGCCGGACATCCTGGTGGGACGCTGCGAGGACAAGCTCCACCCGGACGTCAAAGAGAAGATCGCGCTGTTCTGTGACGTGCCCGTCGACGCCGTCTTCTCGAATCCGGACGTCGAGGACATCTACCACGTCCCGCTGATGGTCGAAGAAGAGGGGCTGGACGAGTACGTCATGGAGGAACTGGGCCTGGCCGATCGAGCCCTCCCCGCCGAGGAGCGGGACAACCGCTGGCGGGAACTGGTCACCCAGGAGCGGACCGGCGAGGTCGACATCGCCCTCGTCGGCAAGTACGACCTCGAAGACGCCTACATGAGCGTCAACGAGGCGTTGAAACACGCCGGACTGGAGAAGGGCGTCGACGTGAACGTCCGCTGGGTCGACTCAGATGAGGACGACGTCACCGAGAGCACCAACCTCACCGAGGCTGACGGAATCGTCGTCCCCGGCGGCTTCGGGGCCCGCGGAACGGAAGGGAAGATAGAGGCGATCCGGTATGCCCGCGAGAACGACGTCCCCTTCCTGGGGCTCTGTCTGGGTTTCCAGATGGCCGTCGTCGATATCGCGCGCAACGTCCTCGGGTACGAGGACGCCCACTCGGCGGAGATGGACGAGGAGACGCCCCATCCGGTCATCGACATCCTGCCCGAACAAGAACACACCGAGGACATGGGCGGGACGATGCGGCTGGGCGCACACCAGACCGACATCACACCCGGGACGCTGGCGGCGGATCTCTACGAGAGCAACGTCTGTACGGAACGGCACCGCCACCGCTACGAGGTCAACCCCGAGTACTTCGAGGACTTCGCCGAGACCTCGCTGGTCTTTTCGGGTCGGGCCGGCCGCCGGATGGAGATCCTCGAACTGGCGGACCATCCGTACTTCATCGGGACGCAGTTCCACCCCGAGTTCCGCTCGCGGCCCACGCGGGCCTCGCCGCCGTTCGTCGGCCTGCTCGAAGCCGTGCTGGGCGAGCGTGACTGGAGCGCACCCGAAACAGAGGTAGAGGCCTGAATGGCACGAATCGACACGGTGTTGTTCGATCTCGACGACACGCTCTGTCAGTACGAGCGGTCGCCGGCGGACGTGTTGGCTATCGCGTTCGAACGCGCTGGCGTCCAGCCGTTCTTCGAGGCGACGGAGTATGTCGACCGCTTCACCGAGTTCTCCCAGGCAGGCGACGACGTCCGGGACATCCGACGGGCGGCCTTCGAGACGTTCGCCGAAGAGGCCGGTCGGGATCCGGACTGCGGACGGGCCGTCGCCGAGGCGTTCGCCGGGGAGCGAGACCAGTCCAGAGTCGAGTTCCGCGCGGGCGCTGACCAAGCGGTCGAGTCGCTCGCGGACGCCTACAGGCTGGGGGTCGTCACCGACGGCGATCCCTGGATGCAGTCACAGAAGATCGAAGCGCTTGGAATCGGCGACGCCTTCGAGACTGTGGTCCACGGCGGCCACGACGCACCCACGAAACCCGATCCCGAACCGTTCGGCCTCGCCCTCGAAGCACTCGATGCCACGCCGGGGTCGGCGGTCCACGTCGGCGATTCCGTCGCGTCGGACGTACGGGGAGCCAACAACGCCGGACTCACCTCGGTGTGGGCACCACTCGACCCGAAAAGACCCGATCCGTCTGTCGAACCCGACTACCGGATCGACTCGTTGCGCGACCTTCTCGACGAGCCCTGGCAGTGATCCGCCGTCGATCCCGGGGTTTCACAACCGTTTTGGTCGTCCCTCGGCGAGTGGTGATATGCACAACGACAGCGTTCGCCGGGTTCAGGGCTGGAGAGGTGGTCGTTGATGGTCGACGTCGAGAGCTTCATCGACGAGAAGATCGACGAGATCGGCGACGAGGTCGGCGACAAAAACGCCGTCATCGGTCTCTCGGGGGGCGTCGACTCCTCGACGGCCGCCGCGCTGGCCTACGAGGCCATCGGCGACCAGTTGACCGCCGTCTACGTCGACACCGGTCTCATGCGCAAAGGCGAGACCGACCAGATCCGCGAGACCTTCGAGTACATGGATTCGTTGCGGATCATCGACGCCAAAGACCGCTTCCTCGACGAACTCGAGGGCGTCACCGATCCCGAGGAGAAGCGTCACATCATCGGCGAGCAGTTCATCCGGGAGTTCGAGAAAGTCGCCCGCGATGTCGATGCCGACTACCTCGTCCAGGGGACGATCTACCCCGATCGGATCGAATCGGAGGGGACGATCAAGTCCCACCACAACGTCGGCGGTCTGCCCGAGCGGATCGACTTCGAGGGGATCGTCGAACCCATGCGCGACCTCTACAAGGACGAGGTCCGGGAGGTCGCCCGCGAACTCGACCTCGAAGAGATAATCTCCGAGCGAATGCCGTTCCCCGGACCGGGACTCGCGGTGCGGATCATCGGCGAGGTCACCGACGAGAAACTCGAGGTCGCCCGGGAGGCCAACCACGTCGTCGAGGAAGAGTTAGCAGAGTACGAACCCTGGCAGGCGCTGGCGGCGGTTATCGGCAAGGCCACGGGCGTAAAAGGCGACAACCGCGTCCACGGCTGGGTCGTCTCCGTCCGATCCGTGGAATCCCGTGACGGCATGACCGCCCGCGCCCAGGAAATCGACTGGGAGACCCTCCAGCGGATCCAGTCTCGTATCACCGGTTCCCACGAGAACGTCGCTCGCGTCGTCTACGACGTGACCCACAAGCCGCCGGCGACCATCGAGTACGAGTGACATCGGCGGCTCCGATGTGATCCCCTACTTTTCGGAGACGACGACGCCGTCGGCCGGATCGACTAGCCTCGCCCGGAGCTCGTTCCCGGTCTCGATGGCTTCGAGCAGTGCCGGCGCCCGATCGCTCTCGACCGCCACGACGATGTCCGCTCCGATCGCTCGCGCACCGTCGGCTCCGTGTTCTCTTGCCGTCTCGACGATCTGCTCGGCCCCAGGTGCGTCCACAGTGACGTTCTCGGCCAGATCGTGATGTGCTTCATCGAGCAACTCGCCGAAGCGGTCGAGTTCGCCGTCGTCCAGGGCCGTCGCCGCCTGACTCGCGCGGGCGTTCTCCCGGACGAGATATCCCAGCCGATCGGCTCCGGGACTGTCCAGCCTGGGGAGCATCGTCAAATCGACCGCCGGCGAGGACTCGACGCCGAGCTCCTCCAGTGCCTGCCGGACGCTGTCGCCGTCCTCGCCGGCACCTGGCGCGGGCGAGTCCGTGCCAGTCGAAGCCGTGAGTATCTGTAGCCCGTTCGGCACGGCGACCCGGGCGTAGGTGCCCTCGCCCGCGTCCAGAAAGAGCGCCGAGCCGGCTTTCCCGAGCGCGATCGCGAACGGCGCGGCGGTCGGACGGTCGCGTCCGAGAAACTCGGTTTCGACGCGCCGGGCGAGTCGGGCGATCTCCAGACGCGAGAGGTCCAGCTCGTAGGCCGCCCCCAGCAACGCCAACACTGCAAGCTCCAGGCTCGACGTGGCGTTTGCGTCGGCGGGGACACCCCCTTCTGTCGCGTCCGACCCGAACAGCTCACCGTCGACGACTCCCTCGAATCCGCCGGGCTCGAACCCGGCGTCCGCGAGTACGGCGTAACAGCCACGGATCGGATCCGCCCAGTCGCCGGCCGGCTGTGGATCCGCGGTCGCAAACGCCCGCGTGTCGTCTCCGAGAGAGACGGTCACGTCCTCGGCCGGCTTCGCTTCCATCGTCGTCGATCGATCGGTCGCTACCGCTAGCGCGTAGCCGTCGCTGTCGGGCGTCCGATCGCCGAACAGGACCGCCGCGCCGGGGGAACGCACCTGGTACATGGGGCTACGTTCGGCTTCGACCGTTGGTGAGTGTTGCGACCGGCCAGCCCGCGACCGTCACGACCACCGGTCGAGGCCAGTCTGGACCTGCGACTCCTCGATCCGATCGAACCCGCGCTCGACCTCCTCGGGATCGACTTCCCACGTCTCGGTGACGTACTCGCGGGCCGCGTCCACGTCGGGCGAGATATCGAGATCTAGCTCCGGTGTCTCGACGACCGGCGGGTCGCGAAAGAGCTGTCTGATCCTGTCGGCGTTCTCGATCTGGAGACCTTCGGCCTCGATGACGCCCCACAGATCACCGTGCTCCCTGATCGCTTTGACTGACGTCTTCGGCCCGTAGCCGGAGACGCCGTCGTTGAAGTCGGTGCCACAGAGGATCGCGACGTCGATCAACTGCTCCCAGGTGAGATCGTGTTCGGAAAGCGTCGCGTCCAGGACCATCAGCTCGGGATCGCCCTTGCTGGTCAACTGCCGGAGCGTCAGCGGTGCGCCGAACAGCAGGGCGTCGTAGTCTTCCGTGCCGGCGTAATCGACGTCGCCGCGGCGAGCCATCACGGCCGCCTGGGCCTCGCCCTCCGCGGGGGCGTCGACGATCGGCACGTCCAGCAGTTCGAGCAACTCGCGGGTCGTCTCGACGATCGTCTCGGTCAGCCGCTGCGTTCGACTCTCCAGGCGTGCAACGGCGAGTTCGTCGCCGCGCTCGCGCGCCTCTTCGAGGCGCTGCTCGGCGGCCTCGCGTTTCTCGCGTCGCTGTTGCACCTCGTCGTCTTTCAGCTCGGTGACCGCGCCGTCGAAGACGAACACCGGCGTCAGGTCGTGCTCGAAGAACCTCGGGATCCCTTGCACGACGCCGACGAGATTGGCGACCTCCTCGCCGTCGCTCGTCGTGTAGATCTCGTCGCGCGTCCACTTCACCGTCGTCGTCAGATACCGATACAGCCAGTTGTGGGCGTCCACGGCGACGACCGAACCCTGCAGGTCGGCGAACGGAACGTCCTCGATGACCGCCAACTCGCGGAGCGCTGCGTTTCCCATCGATCGACTGTAGGACGGACAGCGGCTTGAATCCCCTGACGCAGGCCCACTGTTGCCATCTACCCGGCGCTGAAGCGCAGGCCTTCGCCTCGAAATTCCGGTAAAGAGGATTAACTTACAAGAGTGGGCGTTCAATCCGACGCATATGACGGATCGAGATCGACGTTCGGGATCGTCACGACAACCTGTTCGAACCGATGGGGGGGCTACCGAGGGTCCGAGAGTCGAGGATCCCGAGGCCGAACTGCTCGCGGCAGGGGCTCTCGAGGAGGCGTCCTCGGGCGACCTGCAGGTCACCTCGACGTTCAACGAGGCCTGGCAGGCAGAGATCCAGGACGTAAAAGCCGACGAAGACGCCAACAGGCAGGAACTGGTCGACGTCATGGGGATCGATTCGGACGGAGAAGTCGAACTCGAGGCCGTCAACGACGCCTTCCGCATCACGATCGACGGCGCCCTCATCGGCTCACTGGAGTCGGAGGCCGCCTTCTACGCGGACCTGGCCGCCGCTCGGTTGCTCGAGGACCGACTCCAGGCGTGGCACGAGCTGCCGGTCGCCGACCGGAGTCGCCTCCTGAAGGGGCTGCGGCTGTTCCTGGAGATTTGTCCCG
Source organism: Halapricum hydrolyticum (assembly GCF_025517535.1). NCBI lineage: Archaea > Methanobacteriati > Methanobacteriota > Halobacteria > Halobacteriales > Haloarculaceae > Halapricum > Halapricum hydrolyticum. Next base: position 39,871 of record NZ_JAOPKC010000011.1, on the reverse strand, counting down.
AGTGCGGGACAGAGGTCGTCTTCGACACGAAGACCGTCGAGTCCTGCTGTGGCAGCTACCAGGTCGCGGCGGTCGACTGTGACGGGTGTGGTTCGCGGCTGTTCGAGTCGGCACCGATCGACGAAGACGCGATGGACTAACGCCCGTAGCGCGCGCTTCACCCGGGGAACGGGTCGACGACCGACGGGGCCGTCTCGCGGGAATCGACGAACGCGACCGCGTCCGGTTCGAGGTCGTCCTCGCGGAAGCTTTCCATCCCTTCCCGGTACCGTGTCTCCCGGTCCGGGTCGGGCCAGGCCATGACGCGTTCGGTCAGCCCCGTCTGCTCGCCCGTGTAGCCGAACCCGGCCTTCGAGGCGGCCTCGTAGGCGAAGGGATTGTTTACGGCGGCCACGACCCGATCGAAGCCGTGGTCAGCGGCCCGACCACGGACCGTCCGGAGCAGCCGCGAGCCGATCCCCTCGCTCCGTCGGTCGCGCCGCACCGTCACGTACCGGATCCGAAGCGTCGAGTCGTCTGTCCGGTCGGCGTCGAACGCCGCCGCGGCGACGATCTCGTCGGCCTCGCGAACGACGGCCTTACCGGTCGAAGACATGACGAACTTCCCGGCGTAGCTGAACTGCTCGTAGTCGAGCCGCAGCGTCGGTCCGTCAGCGGGCCAGCCGAGCAGTTCGAACTCCATACGCCCGCCAGGCCCTCCGGCGGCAAAGACGTACTGCTCCGCGTCCCTTTTGCTCGTCCGGGCCCTCTCTGTCGTATGTCCACTGGCGACGTCGCTCTCTTCGACCGGTTCGCGCGCTACTACGATCTGTTTATGCCTGGCGCGAAGGCGACTGCCCTCTCTCGCGGACTCGAACACGCCGGACGACCCGTCGAACGCCTGGTCGACGTCGGTGGCGGGACCGGGCGCGCGGCGCGAGCACTCGGCGTCGAACGTCGGTTCGTGCTCGACGCATCCCGTGGCATGCTGGCGCAGACGACGCTCCCGAGCGTCCAGGGCGACGCCGGACGACTCCCGCTCGCGACCGACGCCGTCGACGCGATCACGATCGTCGACGCGCTCCATCACATCTACGAGTGGGACACCGTCTTCGAGGAGGCGTATCGCGTGCTTGCGCCGGGTGGCGTGCTCGTGATCAGCGACTTCGACCCGACGACCGTCCCGGGTCGGGTGCTGGCGTTCGGCGAGCGACTCGTCGGGTTCGACTCGGCGTTCGTCTCGCCCGCCCAACTCCGGCAGCAGCTCGAAGACGTGGGGTTCGAGACCCACCTCATCGAGGGTGGGTTCGGGTACACGGTCGCGGCGGTCGTCCCGAAACGCGAAGGCACATAGGCCCGGCGTTCGAGAGGTCAGATATGTCACAGGTGGTCGATGAGCTCGATCGCCGGGTCGATCGGACGCGACTGTCCGTGCTGGTCGCCTTCGGTGACGTCGCCTTGATTGCACTGTTCGTCGCGATCGGTGAGATAACGCACGGTTCCCCGCCGTGGGAGTACCCGGTTCGGGCCGTCGAAGCGTTCGTTCCGTTTCTGCTCGGCTGGGTGATCGCGACGTTCGTCGGCGGACTCTATACGACTGACGCCTGGAAGTTTCCCTTGCGGGCGATCTCCTGGACGACCCCCGCCTGGATCATGGCGGTCCTGATCGCGATGGCGATCCGGGCGCTGCCGTTCGTCCGCGGTGGCGTTCAGCTCTCGTTCGTCGCCGTCTCGATGGCCGTCGGACTCGTGCTGCTGGTCCCCTGGCGGACGGCGATGGCGCTGCTGTACGGCGAGTAGTCGGCAGAAAACGATCGTCCACTGGGGATGCCTACCGATAATCTTCGATCGGGACCGCCACGGTCGACTGGATCCAGGCCTGATGGTTCTCCCGATCGTAGATGACGAACGCGTCGTCATCGAGTGTCAACTCGGCGCATCGCTGAGACTGGTCGTCGTCCGTCACCGGCCCGTCCGTGTTGTCCGTGGCATTGCCGCTCATTGTGCGTCGTGGACGGGGTTTCCGTCTCACTGCCTCCATCCACAACTCGTCTCTCTTCCCGTATAAGCGCTCTCCCCAAATTATCATTCGATAAAACAGTAGTTTCGGACGGTTTCGAGACGGATCTCGACGATCGGGTGGCTGATCTTCTATGTCGGCGGTTGTCCGTTAGTCCTCGCAGATATAGCTTTCTTTTCGACCGCTACGCCCGTTATCGCGCTCGATAATCGGTCTCGTGCCGCGCTGACCGTCACCGACGGCTCCCGGATCGACGGCACGACACCTGGCCGGTTTCCCGAACGGGACTACACCTACAAGGATGGGAGGCCAACAGTCGCAAGATGATCGAGATACCGTTCTACCGGAGCAGCGAGACGCGTGGACTCGCGACGCCGGCCGAGTACGTCACGGCCGTTCGCGAGGGGTATCGCCAGCGCGGCGAGGGCGCACCGGCCGAGCCACGGACCGCACTGACCAACGAGGATCCGCCAGGGCTATTGACGGGGTATCTCGCGGTCCTCCCGGAGACGGGTGCGATGGGCGGGTACACCTACGCCGCCGGATTCGGCGACGGGGACGCCCACTTCGTGTTGCCGCTGTACGATTCCCAGTCGGGACAGCCGCTGGCAGTCTTCGACGGGGCACATCTCAACCCCTACAAGACCGGCGCAGCCGGGGCCGTCGGCGTGGACGCGCTCGCCCGTGAGGACGCCAGTACGGTCGGACTGTTCGGCAGCGGCACGCAGGCACGGGGACAGCTCCGGGCGACGGCAACCGTCCGCGACCTCGATCGCGTGGCCGTCTACTCCCCGACGCCCGACCACCGCGAAACGTTCGCCGCCGAGATGAACGCCGAACTCGACGCGACCGTCGCTGCCGTCGCCTCGCCCGCGGCCGTCCTCGAAAACGCCGACGTCGTCATCACCGCGACCCGATCCAGCGAACCACTCTTTGACGGTGACCGGCTCGAACCCGGCACGCACGTGACGGCGATGGGTCAGTACCACCCCGAGCGTCGCGAACTCGACGCGACAGCGGTCGCACGGGCAACGTACGTCCCTGACCTGCGCGCGCGGACCGAACAGGACGCCGGGGCGTACATCCAGGCTCGCGAGGACGGAGCGATCGGTGACGACCACGTCCACGCGGAACTGGGTGAGGTCGTCGCCGGAAACGCGCCCGGCCGCACCAGCGACGACGACATCACGGTCTTCGACAGCGGCGGGACGGCCATCGAAACTGTCGCCGCCGCTCACATGCTCTACGAAACGGCAGTTGATCGCGACGACCTGGGGCAGACGATCACGTTCGCGCCGGCGAGCGAAGCGATGGACTAGGCGCCGGCGAGCGAAGCGAGGGATCAGACGCCCGCGAGTCCGATCGCCTGTGCGAGCGAGAGCCCGCTCGCCACCGCAGCCAGAAGGTAGCCGGCGATCGCGCCGCCGTTGAGCAGCGGGAGTCCGGCGTGTGCACGCCCGCGAAGGACCATCCGGAGCAAGATAGCGAGCCCGACGAACGTCCCGACCATCGCGCCGGCGGCCGTCGCCGGGATCGCGAGCCCGCCGGCGACGACGTCCGGAACCGCTTCGGGGGCAAACGCGGCCGCGCTCGCGACCAGCACGGTCGGGATCACGGCGTCGCCGAGGCCGATGAACAGCGCCTCTCTGTCGAGCGCCTCCTCGCTGGATTCGGCATCCGACTCCCCGTCTGTCTCTTCGCGATCAGACTCGCCATCGGAATCCGGCCTGTCCTCCGGATTTTCGCCTCCCTCTCCCGAGCCGTCCGCCTCGGTGATGCTATCCGTCGCGTCCGCCTCGGAGACGCTGTCGGGCGCGTCTGCTTCCAGAAACGAGTACGACAGCGTCAGCGGGACGACCAGCACGACAGGAATCCGCAGGTCCATCACACCCTCGGCGAGCGTGAGCATGTGTTCGGTCCCGTAGACGCTGATCGCGTCGTACACTGCCAGCGCGCCGAGCAACAGAAGCGCCGGGAGCACGCCGAAAGAGATCCCGAACAGCCCCGCCGCGCCGGCCCCCATCACGATCCCGGCGGCGTCGATGACGTACCACTCGGGATGGACGAGGAGTCCGAGGACGATTGCGCCCGCGGCCGCCCAGGCGAGCGCGCTGGCCCCTGCGACGGGAACGACCGATGCCGGGACGATCGACGCGAGGACGATGAAGCCGATGTATCCGCCGACGAAGACGACCAGCCCTCGGATCACGACGTCGAGGTCGTACTTGAACGCCAGCAGCATGAACCCTGTCATGACCAGCAACGCGCCGACGTAGATGACGCTGTTCGTCGCGTTTTGCGGATTCTCGGTCGCCTGCAGCCCCGCCTGCTCGAACGGCTCGACGAGCGCGAGTGCGCCCAGTTGCACCAGCAGGAAGATGGCGGCGATCCCGAGCGCGGCGACGGCCGCTCGCGTCCGTTGTTCCATGGACGGCCATCCGACAGCGAGCCGAATAACACCTGCGAGTCGCGATCGGGGAGACGTTGCGCGCATGCAGCATATCGAGTTAACACATCATTCGGTGTCGACTTCACCGAACTGGTCCGTCGTAGGCGGCGACTCCCTGTCTCCTTCGGAGAACGTCACCACCCGCTGGGGGAACGGAATCTCGATGTCGGCCGCCCGGAGCGCGTTGTAGACTCCGGTATTGAGTTTGTGAGTCGCTCGCCCCCGGAGGACGGGGTCGTTGACCCAGCACAGCAGTTCGTACTGCAACGCGGAGTCACCGAACGAGCGCAGGCGGACTCGGGGTTTGGGTCGGTCGATCACCAGTGCTTCCTCGTCGGCCACGGCCAGGAGCGTCCCCTCGACTTCGTCGGTGTCGCTCCCGTAGGCGACGCCGATCTCGATTCGGACGCGGCGCTCGCGGTCGGGCGTCGATTCGTTGATGATCCGCGCAGAGTTGAGGACGCTGTTCGGTACTGTGACGAGCATGTCGTCACGGGTCCGGATCACCGTCGATCGGATCGAGATGTCCTCGACGCGGCCGCGCTCGCCCGTCTCGAGGACGATGTAGTCGCCGACTTTGTAGGTCCCGTCGAAGTAGAGGGCGATCGAGCCGAAGAAGTTCGCAATGGTGTCTCTGGCCGCGAAACCGATGACGATACCGATGATCCCCGCGCTGGCGAGGAACGGCGTCGGGTCGATGCTCCACAGCGCGAGCAGGAGGTAGATCGTCACGGCGACGACGATCACGCTCCAGACGTTCTGGAAGATCGGGACGACCTGCGTGTTGACGTGGCTGTTCTCGGTGAGTTCGTTCGAGACCTTCCGGCCGACTCGAGTCAGCGTCAGCGCCCACATCACCGCCAGGATCGACAGGATCAGCGCCTCGACCTGAGCGTTGACGTCGGGTGCCATCCCGAGCACGAGCACGGCGAGGTATCCGCCCGTCAGGACGACTGTGGCGTACAGCGGCGGATGGATCGTCTCGAAGATGACGTCGTCGACGTCTGTCGGGATCCGACGGGTAACCCGCCTGATCAGCACGTCTCCCCCGACCTGAATGGCTTTCGCTAACAGGACCGTCGCCAACACCAGCAACAGAAATCCCTGCCATCGCGGGAGGGAGAGGATCCACGACCAGAGGTCGTCCACATATGGAACCGCGTTTGCCATGCAGAGGGAGTCGCGGCCAGAACAGATAACTCCGCCGTCACGATCCGCTGGCGGAACTGCGGGGGATGGGTCCGACAGAACAGGCCGTCAGCTGACAGCATTGCATACGCGACGCGCAACGGGAACAGATGTCTCGAAGACCTGTCCGGGCTGTCTCGCGGGCTATCTCTCGGTTTCGCTACTCGCGGTAGTACAGGACCGCCCCGAGGAGCGGAGCGAGGCGCACGCCGTCGTCGGGCGAGACCGCCAGGAACGGTCGCTCGACAGGACCGAACACGTCGACGACCCGGCCCACCGTATCGAGGTTCTGGTCAAGCAGCGCCGTCCCGAGATCGGGATGTCCCTCGTCGGGACAGCGCACGACGGCGACGCTCTGGGCGACGTCTTCGACGGTGCCGGCGCGTTGCATCATTCGCGAAGGACCTGGAGATAGGCTGCGACGGCCCCCAGGAGGTCGCTCTTGGTCGCGTCGTCGGCGTTCGTGACGACGACCCGTCCGCGCGGTTCGTGCTCGCGAGGATAGGTCTTGTCGCGTTCGATCCGGGCGTCGTAGCCCACCTGCTGGACGGCTTTGGCGATCTCCTCGACCGTCGGTTCCGGGACGGCCAGATCCTCGGCGACCCGTCGCCCCTCGCTGCGGGTCAGGGTCGCGTCGAGGGCCGCGGGCCAGATGACGTTCTCGACCATATATTCGGGTGGGCGGGCCGGACGTAAACGCCTTACTGGTCAGGCGAACGCAGTCGATCACTGCCGTTCTCGACCCTCTCGAGATCGACTGCCTTCCTGAGATCGATCCCCTCGACCAGTTCGGCCGCGCGATCGAACGGTGACGGCGATTCCGCGTCGCCCCCTTGCCGCTCTCGGCCGGCACACTCGAAGACCGCCTCGACGAATGCCTCGCGGACGGACTCCGCGTGGAACACCCCGTGGAGATACGTGCCGAGCACTCCCTCGGTCGCGGCGCTATCCGGCCCGATCGGTGCCGGCAACGGCCGTTCGACGCGCGTTTCGCCGGCGTGGATCTCGTAGCCGGTCGCTGTCCCGCTCGCACCGTCGATCGGGCCGGCCCCCTCGACCGTCCGGATGACCTGGCGGATGGTCTTCTCGTCGCCGAAGCGAGTGACGACGGGCAACAATCCGAACCCACGGAGATTCTCGTGCTCACCCGTCCCCTCGCGGTCGGCCCCGCGAAGCTCCTGGCCGAGCAGTTGATAGCCGCCGCAGATCCCGACGATCGGCCCGTCGAACGCTCGCAATCGCTCGTCGAAGCCCGCCTCCCGGAGCGCGAGCAAATCGTCGACGGTGTTTTTCGTCCCCGGCAGGACGACCGCGTCCGCGTCGGCGAGCGTCGCGTCCGGGGACCGGATCGCCACTCGCACGCCCGGAACCCGGGCCAGCGGATCGAGGTCAGTCGCGTTCGAGAGCCGCGGCAGTCGCGGCACGGCGATCGTCACTGCTCGCGACTCGGCCACGCCGTCCTCTCCGCCGCGCACCGCCGACCCCTCGCGGGCCGGCAGCGAGAGACTGTCCTCCTCGGGCAGTCCCGGATCATCGTGGGGAAGCACGCCCAGCACGGGCACGCCCGTCCGTGCTTCGAGTTCCTCAATACCGTCGGCCAGCAGTGATCGATCGCCGCGGAACTTGTTGACCACCAGTCCCGCGACCCGGTCGCGGACGTCCTCGGGCAGGAGCTCGAGCGTCCCGTAGAGGCTCGCGAAGACGCCGCCGCGCTCGATGTCGCCCACGAGCAGTATCTCGGCGTCCCCGAATCGCGCGGTCTCGACGTTGGCCAGATCCCGATGCTGGAGGTTGATCTCCGCGATCGAGCCCGCGCCCTCCGCGACGATTACGTCGTGGTCGGCCGCCAGTCGCTCGTAGGCTGCGACGGCCGCCTCGCGGGCGCGCTCCCAGCGGTGTTCGTAGTAGTCTCCGGCCGAGACGTGCCCGCCGGGGCGGCCGTCGATCAGCACCTGGCTCTCGGCGTCGCCGCGGGGTTTGAGCAACACGGGGTTGTGATCGGTCGTCGGGACGACGCCGGCCGCCCGGGCCTGGACGTACTGGGCGACGCCGATCTCGCCGTAGGCGGCGTCCTTACCGACACAGACCGCCGCGTGGGCGTTGTTGCTCATCGTTTGGGCCTTGAAGGGAGCCGCGTCGACCCCCTCGCTGGCCAGCCGTCGGCAGAGTCCCGCGACGACGGTGCTCTTGCCGACGTGGCTGGCCGTCCCGGCGACCAGAAGCGTCGTCGTCATTCGAGGGGTCACCGCACTCCGGACATCAGTACTCCGTTCCTTTCCGGGCGCGCTGGCCGTCCGCCTCGAAGGGGTGGCGGTCGGCGCTGACGTGGCTCAACAGGTCGACATCCCCCTCCAGGTACGTGGGTCGCTCGTGCCCACCGGTCAGTACGAGTTCCAGACCGTCGGGTCGGGCGTCGATCAGCGTCCGCAGGTCTTCGGGATCGACGAGTCCCCGGTTGGCCGCGTACAGCACCTCGTCGAGGATCAGCATGTGGACGCCGGCCTCGGGATCGCCGTCAAGTGCCAGCGGGGACGACAGGTCCGCCTCGCCAGCGGTGTCGACGAGCTCGCGGGCGCGCTCGAAAGCCGCCTCGGCCGTCGCGGCGTGTTCGTCGTCGCTGGAGCCGTCGAGCAGCCCGTGCCAGCCGTAGTGGCCGCTGTTCTCGTAGCTCAGGCCCGGCACCTGAGCGATGGCGTTGTACTCGCCCCGGGTGGCCTCGACGCTGTCGGCCCCGCCTTTCATGAACTGCAGGACGTGGACGCGATAGCCGTGGCCGGCCGCCCTGAAGGCCATCCCCAGCGCGGCGGTCGTCTTGCCCTTGCCGTCGCCGTACCAGGCCTGGACGAGGCCGAATTCCTCGGGTGCGGCGGCTCGATCCCCTCCGCGGTGGGCCTGATACCGCGGCCCGGCGTCTCAGCGTGGTGGCTCGCTGACTGCGTGTTTTCGTCTCCTTGCCGTCGATCGTTGCTGTCTGTCATGGATCGAATACCTCCGCTGTCGTGGTAGTGACGGCGCCGTAGTCGGCGTCTGCGACGCTCGTCGGTGGCTGCTCGTCGGCGTAGCGCGACTCGACCCCTTCCAGCACGCCCATCCGGACGGTCTCCATCGGTGGATCACGACCGCGACTCCGGAGTGCGTCGACGACGTGTCCGACCAGCGACCGTTCCCTGCCGGGCTCGACCTGCCGGTGCGGCTCCGCGTAGGCGCGTGCCCAGTCCTCGGGGACGTCGATCCCCTGCCGGTCGAGTCCTTCGGCGACGGCAGCGGCTGGATCGGCCGGCCGATCGACCGAAAGCAGCGTACCGAAGCAGTCGAAGGAGGTGGCGTCGTGAGGCTGCACGCGTCACTCAGCGACGGTGTGCGAGCAGTCCCGAGGCGGCCAGCGCGAGCAGTGCGGCGACCGGTCCGAAGCCGGGACCGAAGCCGTCTCCGGCCTCGGTCGTCGGTTGGTCGGTGGTGGTGACGCCGGCCGTCGTGTCGTCGCTTTCGGTCGTGGTCTCCTCGTCCTCGGTCGTTTCAGTGGGGGTTGCAGCCGAGCTATCGGGGTTGAACGCCTCCGAGAGCGTCACCAGCGGCCCGGTCACGCGCGGACCGGGCTGGCTGATGAAGTTCGCGTTCACCCTGATGATCTGGTCGTTCTGCACGGCCGTCGTGGCCTCGATCGCAGCGCTGTCGCGGAGTTCCCCCCCTTCCGGCATGACGATCCAGTCCGGGTCCTCCGCGGCGATCACTTCCTCGCTGATCTCGCCGTAAGTCGGGATGTCCGCCGCGGCCGCGATGTTGTCACCGCCGGCCGTCGCGATCACGTCACCGATGAACGTGTCCGGGCCGGCCGTCCAGCCGCCGCCCATCGCGTAGTAGACGGTCGGGTTCTCTCCGTCGGCCGCGCTCGCGCGCACCTCCTGGACCGTCGCGTTCATCTCGTCGCTGACAGCTGCGGCCTCCGCGCACGCACCGACGAGCTGGCCGGTCAAGCGGGTCTTCGCGGTCACGTCCACGATCGAGCTCGCCCCCTCGAAGTAGACGACTGTCAGGCCGTTCTCACGGAGCGTCTGAACGTCGTCTTCGCTGATGATGTTCGCCGCCAGCACCACGTCGGGGTCGAGATCGACGATGTTCTCGACGATCGGGTTCATGTTCGTCCCGAGGACGTTCGTCCGATTCTGGGAGCCGTTCAGGTACGCCGTCGTGTACCCGGTCGGCAATCCGACGACCTTCTCCTCGGCGTCGATCGCCCACATCGTCTGGGCGACGCTCGCACCGATCGCGACGACGCGCTCTGGCTCTTCCTCGATCGTGACCGTCTGACCGGTCGCGTCCGTCACCTCGACGGGGAACGAACAGCTCTCTGTCTGTGACGCGGCTGTCTGCCCCGGATCGAGCGATCCCGAGTGGGTCTGCAGTGCCTGTGCCTCTGTCGCTGCGACCGATTGTGCCGGAGCGTCCGCCGCGACTGCGCCGGTCGAGACGACCAGCAACAGCACCGTCGCGACGACCGCGATCCGTGATCGTGTCATCACTCCCCCGGTTACAGACAGTCCAATAAATATTTACCTAAAGCAAATAGACTTGGAGTAGATGCGGATCCGACGCCGAGCCACTCTCTGGTCGAGCGCGCTTCTCGCGGCGCTGGCCGCGGTCGTGCTCGTGAGCGCGACGATCGGTCCCGTCGAGCTTAGCCTGTCGGTCGTCACGAAGGCGGCACTGAACGCGGTCGGAGTCCCGTCGGGGCTGTCCCTCTCGGTCGGGACGGCGTCGTTCGCCGGCCTCCCGCTGCCGTGGCCGGCGATCGACGTCCAGTATACCTATCCCTTTGCCTTCAGCGTGCCCGAGACGAGCGAACTCATCGTTCGGGAGGTGCGGCTGCCGCGGATCGTCCTCGGAGCGGTCGTCGGGTTTGCGCTCGGCGGCGCGGGGACGGTCATGCAGGGGTTCTTCCGGAACCCGATGGCCGACCCGTCGATCATCGGCGTCTCGACCGGCGCGGCGGTGGGTGCGGTCGCGACCATCGCGCTCCCCGCGCTGATTCCGTTCGGACTCCAGCCGGCGGCATTCGTCGGCGCGGTCGTGACGGCGTTCGCGGTCTACCTGCTCGCGACCGAGGGCGGCCGGACGCCGGTCGCGACGCTGTTGCTCGCCGGCGTGGCCGTCCAGACGTTCCTCGGCGCCGTCGTGTCGTTTCTCCTCCTGCAGAGCGGCGAGAGCCTCGAAGAGGCCGTCTACTGGCTGATGGGGAACCTCTACGGTGCCGGCTGGGGAGACGTCGAGATGACGCTGCCGGCGATCGTCGTCCTGTTCGTGGCGCTAGTCCCGTTCGCGCGCGATCTCAACGTGCTCATGCTCGGCGAGGAGGACGCCCGCACGCTGGGGATCCCGGTCGAGTGGACCAAGCGCCTGCTGCTGGCGCTGTCCAGTCTGCTGACCGCTGCTGCGGTCGCCGTCGCCGGTGTCATCGGCTTCGTCGGCCTCATCGTCCCGCACATGATGCGGCTGGTCGTCGGCCCGGATCACCGCCTGCTATTGCCGACCAGCGCGCTCGCCGGGGCAGTCTTTCTGGTCGTCACCGACACGCTCGCCCGTGCGAACCCCCAGGAGCTCCCGGTCGGGATCGTCACCGCCGCGCTCGGCGCGCCTTTCTTCCTGTTTCTGCTCCGTCGCCGGGAGGTGCACGAGCTGTGAGCGGGCTACTCTCGGTCTCGGACGTCTCGGTCGCGTTCGGCGAGGCACGCGTCCTCGATTCGGTCTCGCTGTCGGTCCGGCGCGGGGAGTTCGTCGGGCTGGTCGGGCCGAACGGCGCCGGCAAGACGACGCTGCTGCGGGCGATCAACGGCGTCCGCGAACCCGACGCCGGGACCGTCAGCGTCGACGGCGACCGGCAGGCCGACTGTTCGGCCAAAGCGTGGAGCCGTCGCGTCGCGACTGTCCCCCAGGACACCAGCGTCTCCTTCGCGTTTCGCGTCGAGGACGTCGTCGAGATGGGACGCGCCCCCCACCGCAGGCGCACTCAGTTCGGGACCTCCGAACGCGACCGCCGCCGAGTGGAGGACGCCCTGGAGCTGACGAACACTGTCGACCTGCGCGACCGGCGGATCGACGAACTCAGCGGCGGCGAGCGCCAGCGCGTGTTCGTCGCCCGGGCGCTCGCCCAGGACACGCCGCTGCTCGCGCTCGACGAGCCGACGGCGAGCCTCGACGTCAACCACCAGGTCGAGATCCTCCGGCTCGTCCGTGATCTCGTCGGCGACGGCCGGGCGGGCCTGGCGGCGATCCACGACCTCGAACTCGCAGCGCGCTTTTGCGACCGGCTCGCGCTGCTGTCGGACGGTGTGATCAGGGCTGTCGGTCCGCCCGAGACAGTGCTCCGGTCCGGGGCGCTCGATCCGGCCTTCGAGACGACGACGGCGATCGCGACGAATCCCGTCACCGGCACGCCGACCGTGACCGCCGGGGCCGATATCGACGAGGGGCGTGCAACAGTCGTCAGCGACGCGCGGCGCGTCCACGTCGTCGGCGGCGGACGGATCGGTTCGCACGCGATCGCGAGCCTCCGGCGGGTGGGCCACGAGCCGAGCGCGGGCGTCCTTCGGACTGGCGACGTTGCGTTCGAGACGGCCGAGTCGCTGGGCGTGCCGATCGTGACGACGCCGGCCGCCGGCCCCGTTGATCCGGACGCTGTCGCGACCGCACACGAACTGGCTGGCGACGCGTCGGTCGTCGTCCTCGCTGACGTCGAGATCGGCCCGCGCCAGTGGACGCTCGATCTCGCCGAGGGCGCGCCGGCAGTCGTCCTGCTTGAGGAGCGATCGCTGTCGGAACGTCTCCACAGCGGCGACCGTGCCCGCGAGCGATACGAACGGCTCCGGGAGCGAGCGACGATCGTCGATCCTGGCGACGTTCTCTCCGCGGTCGAGGCTGCCGCAGGGCCGGTCGAGCAGCCTGCCGACGATTGATCGTGGCTGCCGTTTTCGTCACGACTCTCGCTTCGCGAACAGGATCAACCCGATCATCGAGCAGACGACGTCGTCTTCGACGCGCGTCTCGACGCGGACGTCGGCTTTCCCGTAGTCGTCGCTCCAGGACTCGGTGGCGAGGACTTCCGACCGCGCCGATAGCGTATCGCCTGGACGAACGGGGTCGTACCACCGGAGTTCGTCGACGCCGAGCGCGCCTCGCGTGGCGGCACGCGCAAGGAAGCCGTCGACGAGCACCCGCATCGTCATCGCGGTCGTGTGCCAGCCGCTGGCGACTAGCCCGCCGAACGGCGACTGCGCGGCGGCCTCGGGGTCGACGTGGAACGGCTGGGGGTCGTACTGGCGGGCGAACTCGACGATCTCCTCGCGTGTGACCGTGTAGGTGCCGAACGTCTCCGTGTCGCCGACGGACAGGTCCTCGAAATAGATGGGCATACGACTGCTACAGCTAGTTCGGTCAAAAAACGACGGGTCGCAGAAACTGCTACGATCGGCCGGTCCGAAGCTGGGAGCGTCTCCACGGCACTGGGGCCGGTCGGCGGTCGTCTAGTTCGTGTGCTGCTGGATCTGGGCGACGTAGTGGGACTTGTCGCGGACGCCGACCATCTGCTCGGCCGTCTCGCCCTCGACTGCCAGCACGACCGTCGGCACGCCACGGACACCGTACTCCGCGGCGAGTTGCTGGTGTGCGTCGACGTCGACCTTCGCGACAGCGGCGTCGGTCTCGGCGGCGATGTCCTCCGTGATCGGCTCGAGCATCTGGCACGGACCACACCAGTCCGCGTAGAAGTCGACGAGGACGACGTCGTAGTCTCCGAGGATCTCCTGATAGTGCTCGGAGCTCTCTACGTGGATCGGCTCGTCCGGTGCCTGTGTGTCCGTCTCCTCGGACTGCAACTCCTGCATCTTCTGTTGCTTGATCTCCTCGATGTCGTCTGCTTCACTCATTGTATCTCTCTGTAGTCGGTCACCCGTCTTAATAGTTTTGACCTTATCGTACAATATTATACGGGCACGTATGGCACAGGCCGTGGCTACGCGGAGCGATACTCTCCTTCGCGTGCTGATAGCGCTTTAGAGATTCGCTGCCGGCGCAATACGGTCGGAGCGCCGCTGTTCCGAACGCGACGTGTCCCCTGCCGATGAACACAGACAATCCGTCCGGCCGGAAGCCATCCGAACTGTCGATTTCGTCGTCGAGAGTGAGTATAGCGCGAATTTAGCGGTAATGCACATTACTCACAAGGCTTTTAGGCTGGGTCCGCCAATAGTCTAGTACAAATGCCAGAGTCGATGAGCGAGTACCTTTCACAGGATATGCACTGTGAGGGGCTTCTCGAATGTATTCACGGGCTCAAGGAACTCGACAAGGAGGTCTTCCGGGCGCTATCGGTCGCCGAGGAGCCGCTGACTGTCGACGAGATCGCCGAGGAAGTCGAACGCGAGCGCTCGACGGCCTACCGGTCGGTCCAGCGTCTCCTCTCGTCGGGTTTCATCCAGAAAGAACAGGTGAACTACGATCAGGGTGGGTACTACCACGTCTACCACCCGACCGATCCGGACCAGATCGCCGACGACATGCAGCGGGTGCTCAACGACTGGTACGCCAAGATGGGACAACTCATCAGCGAGTTCCGCGAGCAGTATCGCGACTCCACGCCGGTCGAACAGTAACCACCGTCGCTGTGGACGTTCCGGATTGATCGCTCGTCACGCCAGTCGACACCGCGCCGAGTCTGGCGCTCGTCATGTCAGTCGACGCCGCGGTGAATTAACCGCTCGTCATGTCAGTCGACGCCGCGGTGAATTAACCGCTCGTCACGCCAGTGCTACCGGCAGTCCAAACACCACGACGAGTCCGACAGCGAGTACGAGCGCACCGATCGCGACCTGTCGCGTCGTGAACTCGCTCTGGGGAGCCGTGCTCCGTAACGGCGGTGCCCGCGACGGCAGCGAGACGTTCTCCGGGTCGTATTCGGCCTGTTCTCCGTCGCCGTGGGTCGTCTCCTCGTCCATGTGCCGTCGTTTGATCGCGGATCCCTTCTAGATGTCGGACGACGAACCCCTCCGACGGACACACCGATGGTCTCTTTGTCGATGTCCCTCTCTGGACACGTATGTGGCGAAACCGACTGCCGGTCGCTTCACTCCCGGACGGCTCCCCGCGGCGCGGACTTCTCGCAGGGGTCGGGGCTGGCGCGCTCGCGTTCGTCCTCACAGCGCTCGTCCGACTGTTCGAGATCCATCGCAGTACGGCCGGGTTTCGCCTCTACCTGCGGCCTGACGGGGCCGACGGCATACTCGCGGTGCTCGGCGGCACCTTTTACGCGGCGCATCCGGGCGCCTACGACCCTCCGATATGGCTCGCCACGGTACTGGCGCGGTACGACGCGCTCCCGGAGGCGACGTACGTCGCGATCGTCGCCGCCGTGCTCGTGGCCTCGGGCTGGCGGCTGGCCGCTGCAGCGCGTGAGACCGGAGCGACCGACGGCGCAGTTCGAGGCGCGGCCGTCACGCTCGGATACGCGCCGACGGTGGTTCTCGGTGCACTCGCGCTGGAACTGCTCGTCGATCTCGGACGGCCGACGGTCGTGATGAATCAGCTCGTCACGATCGCTCTCGTCGGCGTCGCCGCCCCCGCCGTCGCGGGCGCGATCGGTGGTTTCCTCGCCACGTGGGCCCGGTGAGAGATCGGCCGAGCGAAACCGTCATACCCGTCTCTATCGAACCAACGGACAGGAGCATGCTCACCAAACGGATCATCCCCTGCATCGACGTGGATCTCGACGAGGACGGGAACGCGGCGGTATACACGGGGGTCAACTTCGAGGACCTGCAGTACACGGGCGATCCGGTCGAGATGGCGAAACGCTACAACGAGGCCGGGGCCGACGAGTTCGTCTTCTTGGACATCACGGCTTCTGCCGAGGGACGAGCGACGATGCTCGAGACGGTCGAACAGGTCGCTGACGAGGTGTTCATCCCGCTGACGGTCGGTGGCGGTATCCGTACCCGGGAGGACATCAAAGAAACGCTGCGTGCCGGCGCGGACAAGGTCTCGATCAATTCCGGTGCGATCGCGAACCCCGAACTGATCGAAGAAGGTGCGCGGGCCTTCGGCAACCAGTGTATCGTCATCAGCGTCGACGCCCGCCGGCGGTTCGACGAACAGGGCGAACATTACGTCGACATCGACGGCGAGTCAGCCTGGTTCGAGTGCACCGTCAAGGGCGGTCGCGAGGGGACGGACATGGACGTCATCGAGTGGGTCCAGGAAGCCGAGGAGCGCGGTGCCGGCGAGCTGTTCGTCAACTCGATCGACGCCGACGGCACCAAGGAGGGATACGACATCCCGCTGACGAAGGCCGTCACCGACACCGTTTCGACGCCCGTGATCGCCTCCTCTGGCTGTGGCGGCCCCGAAGACATGTACGAGGTGTTCACCGAGGCCGACGCCGACGCCGGACTGGCGGCCTCGATCTTCCACTTCGGTGAATACTCGATCCAGGAGACAAAGGAGTATCTGGACGAGCGCGGTGTGCCTGTCCGGCTATAAAAGACGACCATCCAGCGGTGGCGCGCGCTGTCGCGGTCTCGTACCGCGACGAAACTGCGCGAGGGATGAGTGAACGAATCGGCTGGGGAGGCGCGTGGCGGTCGCGGTGCTGTGCGGGGATGCGTTTGCCGACGAATACCTTGAACACCACAATCGTGAGTTTCGAGTGATCGGGTTTATGACAGCCTGTCGGAGGCATATCTACCCCGGCCGGGCGGCGGAGTTCGATTTCACAGCCGGGATCTGATCGTTCCGAACGATCTCGTGCCGTCCCGTTTATTACGGACCGGCCCCGAATCCGAGTCGTGAAATGGCGCTGCCCACAGTGTGGCAAACCCCACGAGCGCAACGATCCGCCGTGTGACAATTGTGGGCACCACCGATTCGAGCGCGCAGTCGTCCCGCAGGCGACCGCCGACGAGGAGCGCGAGCAGTTCGTCTGGGCCTGTGTGGACTGCGGCCGTCACCACCAGCGCAACAACCCGCCGTGCAGTCGCTGTGGCGGGACGACCTTCGAGAAGCAACCGCTCGACTACGGCGACTTCGAGACCGGCGAGACCCCAGGCTATGCCGACCTCGCCGGTCGGTTCGAAGCGGGGGCGGCACTGGTCGTGATCGCGATCGTGACTGTCGGCGTCCTCGGGTACCTCGGCGTCGTCGACGTCCCCGGACTCACGCCGCAGGGGCCACCCAGCGTCGAGGACGTGCCCGGCAACGAAACAGCAGTCGGTGACCTCTCGCTGGCCGACGTCGAAGCGGCAGTCCTCACTGAACTGAACGACGGGCGCGAGTCGCCGCTGGATCGCACTGACGGGCTGGATTCGATGGCGACCTATGTCAACCAGCGGCTGGTGAAAAACGACTACACTGACGAAAACGAAGAGATAACCGGCGATCAGATCCGGCAATTCGACTCACAGTGTTCTGGATCAGTGACGATACAGCAAGCAGAGACTCCGATGGCTGTCGCCGACGATACTGAACCCGAGACGGTCGCACGAGAACTCCTGGCTCAGTTTGTGATGAGTAACCAGTCAGATCCCATCCAGAGCGTCGGGATCGACGCGCACGCAGGCCCAGACGACCGCGTGTTCGTCACCGTCGCGTTCTGTCAGGCTGCGGACTCGTAAGCCTCGGTCAGCGCGTCCGTCTTCTCGATGACACGGTCGGTTCCGGCTTCCAGTGCGTCGAGCGCGTCGGTGCCGTCCTCGGTCTTGATCGTCAACACCGGGTCGGTCTGCCCGCCCGACTGCTCGGGGTTCATGTCGTAGGTCGCGGCGGCGACGCCGTCGGTCTCCAGCAGTGCCCCCTTGAGTACGTTCATGAAGGTGTGATCCTCGCCCGCGATCTCGATAGAGAGCGCGTTGTCCTCTTTCTCGATGACCCGCAGATCCATATCCACACCTACGTGCGGGACGGAATAAGTCTCACGACCTGCGACGCTCCACTCTGGGCTGCCGGCTGTGCGGTTTCGAAGGCATTCGACGTCCCGTCTGCAGAATATCTATCCGAACGCACAGACGATAGCAGCCTACATATCGCCCCAGGCGGCGATCGCACGTGACGGGGACGTGATGTCGGCGATCCACCGGACGGCGATCGCCTTTTTCAGCAAACGGGCGGGGAATCCGTCGAACGTCGAGATCGGGATGTTCAGCACGTCGTGTGCGACGGCGTCCTCACCGATGGAGATTGCCGTCCCTTTGTCTTTGTAGGTCCAGGCCTGGAGTGGCTGCCCCCGGATCGCGCGAGCGACGTTCTCGCCGGCGACCTCGGCGGCGTCCCAGGCGGCCTGCGCGTTCGGCGGGACCGGCTCGCCGGACGGCTGTTCGACGAGTGCGGCGTCGCCGATCGCGAACACGCGATCGTCGTCGGCCTGGAACGTCGTTTCGACTTTGACGCGATTGGAGTCGTGGTCTTTCTCGAGGTCGACGTTCGCCATCTCCTTGCGACCGGTGATGCCCCCGGTCCAGACGAGCACGTCGTAGCCGACCCGTTCGTCGCCGACCGTCACCGAGTCCTCGTCGGCCGCACGGATGAACTCGCCTGTCTTCATCCGAACGTTTCGTTCCTTCAGGCGGCGACGCAGCGCTTCCTGGAGTTCACTGTCGCTGTTCGGGAGAATGGAGTCAAGAGCCTCGACTAGCACGACGTCCAGCGGGGCGTCGACCTCGTCGCGAAACCGCGCGATCTCGCCGGCGGCCTGTATTCCGGAGAGTCCGGCACCGCCGACGATCACGCGGGCAGGGTCGTCGTGGCTCGCCTCCCGTGCCGCGTCCCGGATCGCGTCGTGGATCCCGAGGGCGTCGTCAAGGCTCTTCAGCGTATGTGCGTGTTTTTTGAGTCCGTCGAGCCCGAAAAACGCAGTTTCGCTCCCGATCGCAACGAGCAGGTAGTCGTAGTCGATCGTCCGCTCGTCCGCCAGCTCGACCTCCCGACCGTCGACGTCCACGTTTTCGACGTGACCCTCCACGAAGCGCGTACTCGGGGACTTGATCTCCTCGACCGGGATCGTGATCTTCTCCTGGACGGTCGGATCGCTGATGCAGCGGTGCACCTCGTGCAATACGAGGTGGTAGTCGACCTCGGAGATCCACGTGATATCCGCTTGTCCGCGTAATTCGTCCTCGAGGCTCTTGATCGCACCAGCACCGGCGTATCCCGAGCCCAGGACGACGACGTGCGCAGCCATACCCGTCCTTCAGAAGGGGCCCGATACAAAGCTGTTGAAACCGTCTGGACGTAATCGTCGTAGCTCTGTTCCGCATCGACCGCCACCGGGATGACGCTCGCTGTGACTCCCTGTCTTCCTGACTGATCCCCCGTTTCCTCAGATTCGGTGGCCCTGTCCTTCCCGCCCGAACGTCCCGCGGCCCCTCGAATCGGCCACCGTTCCGTCCCCTGCTCGCATATAATCGCATTCGGAACTATACGTAATATTTTACTACTGGAACGGGCACATTTGGGGGAACAATAATTACACAGGGGCGGGAAACACAGTTTAATGGCAGACGACGACCCCTCTGACGAGGACCTCCCGGACAACGTTCTCTTCGAGTTGTACCGGCAGTACATTGGCGAACCCGACGATCAGATCGACGTGTACCTCGGGTTCGGACTGTTCTTCGGCGGGATCGCGCTGGCGGCGTTCGGGCTCGTGTTCTTCCTGACTGGGGCCGCGTTCGAGCACGGGAGCGACACGTTCTGGCTGTTCCGCGAGATCGCCTTCTCGATGGGGATGCTGTCCGTCCCGACGCTGCTGCTCGGCGTACTGGTGCTACTGCCGGTCGATGCCCGGGCAGTCTATACTGGCCTCCTCGGAACGGTGATTACTGTCGTCGCCGTCGGCGGGTTCGCGTACCTCTATCCCTGGGAGTTCAACGTCGAAGGTGCGGAGTACACTATCCACGTCGTCCTCGCGTATGCGATCGGGATGGCACTGGTACTCGTCTCGACCGGTGCGGCACTGGTCGCCCACCAGATCGAGCGCGCCAAGCCCAGCCCGGCCGACATCGAGCCGATGGAGGAGCCCGAACCCACAGAGTCCTACACCGACGAGGAGATCCGCCAGGACATCGAGGAAGCGATGTCGGACGTCGACATCACGTGGGGCGGCGTCGAGCGTCACGAGGGCCAATCACTAACGCTCGATATGGGCGACGCCGACTACGACCTCTCCGGGATGGATGTCGACGCCGAGCGGATCACCAGCTCTTCCTCGACCGATACGCAGGTACAGGGCCTGAAGGCGCTGAAAGGCGGCGAAAAGAAGACTGCCACCTCGACATCGACGGTAGACGATCAGACCACGAAACTCAACGAACTCAGACAGCGCCGCAAGGAAGAACAGCAGTCGAAAGCCGTCACAGAATCCAGCGAAGGGCTCTTCGCAAAAATCAAAGCGTTCCTCGGCGGCCGGTCTCGGTAAATCCGCCGGTACATACTCTCACACCCTCGATTTCAGTCAAGAAAAAATTACAGTCATAATCTATTTAGACTGTTTCACATAGTTTTATTAGACCGCCCTTAGATGTCCAGAACATGGCGAAAGGACTAGACGTCGGCACGATGAACATTATTTCGGCACAACAGGAAGGCAACGAGACAGTCTTCGTCCAGCAACGAAACTCGTTCGTCGAGATCGAGTACTCCGACATGGCAGAGCAGATGCTCAGCCGGTCGGACGTACTCCACATCCGTAAGGACGACAAGGTGTACGTGGTCGGCGACGACGCGCTGAATTTCGCGAACATCTTCAACAAGGAGACCCGCCGGCCGATGAAACACGGGATCCTCTCGAGCGACGAGAAGTCGGCGATCCCGATGATGAAGCTCATCATCGAGCAGGTCGTCGGCTCGCCGGACCATCCAAACGAGAAGATCTATTTCTCGACGCCGGCCGACCCGATCGACTCGGACCTGTCGACCCTGTACCACCAGAAGACGATCGAGAGCTTCCTTGACGAGATGGGCTACGACGCCGAGCCGATCAACGAGGGGATGGCCGTCATCTACTCCGAGCTGGCGGACAACGACTTCACCGGGCTCGGGATCAGCTTCGGTGCCGGGATGACCAACGTCTGTCTGGCCTACTACGCGGTGCCCGTGATGAAGTTCTCGGTCGCCCGCGGTGGCGACTGGATCGACGAGCAGGCCGCCCAGGCGACGGGGACGCCCGTCGACAAGGTCACCTCGATCAAAGAGGAGGACTTCGAACTCGACTTCACGACCGACGTCGGCGGCGTCGAGGGCGCGCTGTCGATCTACTACGAGAACCTGCTGGACTACGTCATCGATCTCATCCAGCGCGAGATCGACGAGGAAGACGTCGAAGAGGGACTGGACGTGCCGGTCGTTGTCACCGGTGGCACGTCCACCCCTGACGGGTTCACGAAGCTGTTCGAGCGACACCTCGAAGAGGCGAACATCCCCTTCTCGATCAGCGGCGTCTCACACGCTGACGAGCCGATGTACTCGGTCGCCCGCGGTGGACTGGTCGCCGCCCGGTCGGACGAAGAACAGCCCGAACAGGAAGAAGTCGAAGAAGAAGAGCCTGAAGCTGCCGAAGCTGAAGACTGATCTGTTAGAAATTCGGGTTTCCGGCTATTCCCAACCTGTATTCGCGCCGTTCAGGATAGGGTCTATTGCGCCTTCTTGTCCGCCGTCTCGTCACTCTCGTCGATCGCTTCATCGGCTTCGTCACTCTCGTCGATCGCTTCATCGGCTTCGTCACTCTCGTCGATCGCTTCATCGGCTTCGTCACTTTCGTCCGTCGATTCATCGGCTTCGTCACTTTCGTCGGGTTCGTCCGCTATTTTGTCGCCGTCCGCTCGTTGCCCGTGTTCGTCATTCTCGTCTGCTGTTCGCCCCTCTTCGTTCGCCGAGCGGTCGCCAGACGCGTCGTCCGCGTTCGATTCAACCTCGACCAGGGCTGCAGTCTCTCCGGAGCCGACGATAGCGGCGTCGCTGTCGATATGCTTCTGGTAAAACCGTTCCAGGGCACGCTCCCACGGCTCCTCCGGTCGCGTTTGCACCTCATGTTCGACTGGCGTGTCGACGAATCCGCAGTCGGCACACACGTAGGCTTTCTGCTCGCCCAGCGAGTAGACCTCTAGGTCGCCCCCGCACCGGGAACAGTCCATACTGACGGGTACAATTGTGAGGAATATAATTCTCCCGCTGTCGATCCGGTCGTTTATTCGCCCTGGAGGGCAAAACCCGCGTCATGTCACTCGGGCTCGATCAAACGCAACTCGACCGGTACTCTCGACACATCATCCTCGACCACGTCGGCCCGGCGGGACAGGCCGCGCTGCTGAATAGCTCGGTCCTCGTGGTCGGGGCGGGCGGGCTCGGATCGCCGATCGTCCAGTATCTCGCCGCGGCCGGCGTCGGCCGACTCGGAATCGTCGACGACGACCGCGTCGAACGGAGCAACCTCCAGCGCCAGGTCGTCCACGGCGAATCCGACATCGGCCGACTGAAAGTCGAGAGCGCCGCCGAGTTCGTCGCCGAACTGAACCCGGATGTGACCGTCGAGACCCACGACCTGCGAGTCGCGCCGGACAACGCGATGGAGTTGATCGACGGCTACGACGTCGTCGTCGACGCGACCGACAACTTCCGGACGCGGTTCCTGCTCAACGACGCGTGCGTGCTGACGGAGACGCCACTGTCACACGGTGCCGTCTATCGCTTCGAGGGGCAGGTCACGACCTTCGAACGAGAGGAGGGGTCGCCCTGCTACCGCTGTCTGTTTCCGGAGGCACCACCCGAAGGAGCCGTGCCGGACTGTGCGACCGCCGGCGTCCTTGGTGTCGTCCCCGGGCTGATCGGTACCATCCAGGCCACCGAAGTAATCAAGCTCCTGATCGAGTACGGCGAGACTCTCGACGGACGACTGTGGAACGTCGACGCCGCCGGAATGGACGTCGAGACGGTCCCGCTCCGCCGCAACCCCGACTGCCCGGTCTGCGGTGACGATCCCGCGGTCACTGCCATCGAGGACGTCAAATACGCCGATCGGTGTCGAGCCCCCTCCGAGTAGCCGGCCCTGCTCTGCCTCGATATCCTCTCTTTTCTCCCCTTAGTTATCAGAATAGATAATTTGGTGCCGGAATTTATACCAGTATTGGCCGTCCTTTCGGATGGAAATCCGATGTCTGTCCGACGAATATCACGGCCGAAACTCGATCACCAGATTTCGGAGTACGTCGGACTGGTCGTCGCACTCGTCCTCGTGTGGGGGGTCGGTGACGCGTTGTCGACGCTATGGGCCATCGAGGCGACGGGATCGATCCACGGCGAAGCCAATCCGTGGATCCAGGCCGTCCTCGAACACGACCCGGCTCTCTTGCTCGTCGTCAAATCCGGGGTCGTCGTGATCACCGGCGGGCTGTTGCTCTCCCAGCGGGAGTTCGTCGAGAGCGTGCCGGGCTGGCGGCTCTGGTTCGGTTCGCTGCTCGCCGTCGGTTCGATCATCGTCGCCGGCAACGTCTACGTCGGTCTCGCTGCCGTGCTGTGATCGTCACCCGCTCAGTTGCCTCGCGACGTTTCTCGGCGGTTGCGGAAATTCCTCCGGGTGGATCAATCCGGCCAGGTGTTCGGCCGTCTCGATCAGGCGCGGCCCCGGCCGGTTGACGTAATGGTGGCCGTCGAGGGCGTACACGCGGTCTTCGCGGACGGCCCTCAGATCGTCCCAGCCCGGACGGTCCGTGAGTTCACGTCGGTTCTCGAGCGTCTGCTCCAATCCGTAGCCGCACGGAGCCGCGATCAGTACGTCCGGGTCCGCGTCGCGGATCTCGCCCCACTCGCGCGGCCGCGAGCGCTCGCCCGACGCGGCCAGTGGATACGTGCCGCCGGCCGCAGCGACGAGATCCGGCACCCAGTGGCCGGCGACCATGACGGGGTCCATCCAGTCCAGGACGGTCACTGATGGCGTGTCGAGCGCGGCCGTTCGATCCCGAACCGTCCCGATCCGGCTTCGCCACTCCGAGACGAGTTCGACGGCCTCTTGCTCGCGGTCTGTCGCTCGCCCGATCCGTCGCACGTCCTCGTAGAGGTCCGATAGCGAGTGCGGGTCGGCCGTCAGGATCTCCGTCTCCAGATCGAGGTCGTCGATCACCTCCACGACGAGCACGCGATCGACCGCACAGACGTCACAGATCCCCTGCGTGATCACGAGATCCGGGTCGAGTTCGGCCAGCAGCTCCGCGTCGATCTCGTAGAGACCGCCGCCCTCCTCGGCGGCTGCGACCTGTTCGTTGATCGCGGCGCTGTCGGCCGCGTCGCCGATCCGGGAGCGCTCGACGGCCGGGATCGATCTGGCTGCCGGCGGGTAATCACACTCACTGGAGACGCCGACGGGTTCGATCCCCAGCGCAAAACAGATCTCCGTGGCCGCCGGAAGCAGTGACACGACGCGCATGCCTGCGTTTCGGGCCGCCGTGGGAAAACGTCGCCGCTAGAAGGGGAGGCGATCGCGAAGCCGGGAGAGTCGCGATTTTTCGTCTTGCTGTTCCGGACCGATGACGTTCTCGTCGGGGACGATGACTGTCCGTTCGTCCTCGTCGTCTGCGGAGATCAAGCCGTCGGCCTTCAGCTGGGCCAGCGCTTCTTCCAGGTCGTTGATGTCGAGGTCGACGTGCGACCGCAACTCGAAGATCGTCATCCCCTCTTCAGCCCTGTCGGCGAGGGCGTCGAGCACCACGACTTCGTCGTCGTCGCGGTCGCGGTACTCCGGCTTGGCTTGCATGTGCGCCCCTTCGACCGCGACTCTCTTACGCTTATTCCTCCCGTGCCGGGAAGGTTCGTTTGCCGGCCAAGCAGTACGCTTATGGTTCGAAGGCGGCCACGTATTGACAATGAGTCTCAAGTGTTCGATCTTCGGGCACTCCTTCGAAGAGTCTACCGTCGAGCGCGAGCGCGAAGAACAGGGGAGTGAGGTGGTCATCACGATCCGTGAAGTCCAGACCTGCACGCGCTGTGGCGAGACGCGCGTCGTCTCCGAGAACAAGGAGGTCACGACACTCGAAACACCCGACGACGTCGGTATGGTACCCGAGGAGTCTGCCGACGACGGCGTCGACTCCGCTGGCGATCCCGACGCTGCCGTCGAGTCCGATCCGGAAGCCGCCGTCGAGTCCGAGTCCGACGCCGACGTGACTGCTGCGGACGATGCCGATCCCGAACCGGCGGCCGAGGGGAGCCCGCCGTCTCAGAGCGAGACCGGGGAGGGCCCGCCGTCTCCGAGCACGAGCGAGGAGAGCTCGCCGCCTCAGAGCGAGACTGAGGAGCGTTCGTCGTCTGCGGGGAGCGACGGGACGACGCCGGAGGCGAGTGAAGAGCCGCCGGTCACTGACGACGCGGAGATTCTCGAGGACGATCCGGAGACGCCTGATCGCGAGCCGGGCCAGTGGCCACAGGAGGCCGATGAGAATGGTTCGGAACCGACAGGTGAGGTCGGACCGGATCTGGGCGCGATCGAGGAGGCCGAATCCGACGTCGACGAGAGCAAGACCGACGCGGAATTCATCGACGAGAGCGACGAGTCGGACGCCCAGCCACAGACGAACGAGTGGCCCTCCGAAGAAGAGATCGACGCCGCGAGCGAACCCGACGCCGGCGGTCCCGGGGCAGTCACGGTGCCAGGGGGCTCGTACGTCTGTCGGGAGTGTGGCTTCTCGACGCCGGTCGAAGAGTCGTCGCTTCGGGAGGGCGACTTCTGCCCGGAGTGTCACCGTGGGACGCTCGTCCACGTGGAGGGTCAATAGAACGCGAAAAGAGTATACCGTCCCCCGGCCAACGACCGCCCATGCGAGAGTACAAGATGCGGAGGGGCGAATATCTCTCCGACCGCATCCCCGACATGGAAGCGACCGTCGAGGAGTATTTCGGGTCCATCACGGGGACAGAGGAATACAAGGGTAACGAACTCTACGTCGTCGACAATCCGGACAACGCGGTCTTCGAGCGTGTCGTCGCCGGGACTGTCGAATACGGCAGCAAGAAGGACAAGCTGGCGCTGGAAATCGAAGAGCGTCCGGCGGAGGAAGTCATCGCGTCGGGCGACGTCGATGACGCCGAGGAAGCCGTCTCGCTCAAAAACGAGTTCCTGCTCGAAGCGACCGGCCGCGACGCCAAGGCTCGCC
This sequence comes from Halapricum hydrolyticum, assembly GCF_025517535.1. Lineage (NCBI taxonomy): Archaea > Methanobacteriati > Methanobacteriota > Halobacteria > Halobacteriales > Haloarculaceae > Halapricum > Halapricum hydrolyticum. The sequence goes on along the minus strand of NZ_JAOPKC010000011.1, from coordinate 14,058 downwards.
GTGACTCGATGAAACGCTCCGTCGAGGACGAACCGGACAGCGTCGACGACGTCTAGATCCTGCCGCGTCGCCCCCGACATTCGTCATACGGGCGGCTGTACGCTTGGAAAGACGTTCCCCACCTCCGGGTGGCGATTCATTTCGAAATGGTACAGCCGGCCGTATCAGTCGTTGACGTCTTCGAGGTGGTTGTTGACGACGACGCGGCCGGCAGGCGTCAGCTGGAGTCCGTCCTCGCTGTCGGTGAGCAATCCCTTCTCTTCGAGCCGGCTGCGCAGGAGTTCGACCTCGCTGGCGTCCATATCGAGTACGGCAGGGAGTGGAATCCCCTCCATGTCCCCGGCCGAGTAAACGGCCACCAGCAGCTCTTTTTCGGGCTTCGAGAGGTCGACGTCCCGTATTTCCTCCATGACCTCGCGGTACTCTCGCCGGAGATACCGTCCGAGAATGCTCATCTTCCGGGTCGAGGGGAGTGCGGCCAGCGTAACGGTCGCGTTCCCGTTCCGGTTGTGCGTCGTCGACAGAACCGGGCGTGACGCCCCGGCGATCTCCCGTGAGAGGCGCTCGAATCCGGTGACCGTCGCGAGCCGGATCGTGAACTCCCCGTCCTGTCGCTTGAAGCGGATCTGCCGTGGCTTCACGAACAGCTTCGCGGGTGTGAACTCTGCCCCGGTGACCCGACCACCGATCCGGGCGGGGTGTTTGACTGTCGCTTCGGTGCCGTTGAGCAGCGCCTTGTACAGCACCGAATTGAACTTCTCGATGGTGTCGCCGTCGGCTTCGATGGCGGCGACGTACTGCTGGTCGTTGCGCTCGAACGCGATCGTCACCGTCGAATTGAAGAAGTCACCCAGTTCCTCGGGCACCTGGCCGACAGCAACGTCGACGATCGAAGAGAGCGGAATCTGGGTCTTTCCCTCCCCGGCAGCCAGCACGAGCCGCTTGCGGCTAAGGAGGATGCGGCCCTTGATGGGCTCGGAACGAGCGGACTTCTGGGAGTTGAACGTTCCGACGAAGTCCGCGATGATCGATTCCGACATCTCTTGACTACCCAGTACTTGTGCCGGATGAATCTTGAGGGTTTCGAGCCACTAGCACGCGAGAGAACGCCGCGGTCCGACTGGAACGACCGACAGCTTCCTACCCGAGCGAGTCGGCGATGTCCGAGAGCGACCCCTGCGGGGGCTCGTGGACCGTGTAGACGACTCGCTGCCCGGGCTCGCGCAGCCCGTAGTGATACCCCTCCGAAAGCACGTCCAGCAGGAGCGAGCGCCCCGGTTCGGCCTCGCTGTCGTCGATCCACTCGACCAGGCGGTTCTCGCCCTCGTCCTCGCGAGCGAGTCGGGCGTTGTCGAAGGCACCGCTGACGTGGCATGTGTCGTCCAGTCCTGCGTCGACGCGGGCGTGATACGCCTGCCCGTCGAGCGTGATACGGACGACATCGCCGTCGCTGGCGTCGATCGACTCGGGGAGTTGGAGTTCCGGACGTGATGTCCGACCGGCGGTGCCAAGCGTCACGCGGTGGGTTTCGACCGCCTCGTGGTCGCTGGCGATCCGGTCGGCCATCGCCTTAGTCTTCGTCGGATTCGCCCAGCAGCTCGGTGACGTCGCTGCTTCCAGCTTCGGCGATCACCGCGTTGATCTGGCGGACCTCGTCGCTGATCTCGCGACCCCGGACGGTCACGCGCTTGCGCTCGCCGTCACGCGACGGCTCGTAGCCGACGCCGCCCTCCAGCAGGACGGACTTGAGGCTCGGGCCGCGCACGTCCCCGCGGAGCGGACGGCCGGCCGTGTCCGAGCCGCCCGTTATCTCCAGCGTGTAGCCGTCGAGCCCGACGGCACCGCCGTCGACCTCGTCGCCGATCTCTCGGCCTACGAATCGGTTCGCGTCCTGTCCGTCGACGTCGATCTGGTACGTCTCGCCGCTGTCGGGATCCGCAACGGCGACGGTGAAATCTGCCATGCCTGTAACCTGCCAGTCGCGCTTAAAAAGCCCGTCGAACCGCAACGGCGGTCATTCGACCCGTGTTACCTTACATCTTCCAACAGCGAGAGAATCCCGGCGTTTACGCCGGGCGTGAATCGCGTCACAGCAGCACATTTTTGCCTGCCGCGCCCGTTTGCACACCCAACCGAGGCGGCACGGCCGCCCCCATGTCGGGACAATTGGACAATTTCGGGATTCCAGCCCGACTCTCGCAAGGTATCCCTTGCGGGAGCGGCGAGGATACCGACAGAAAACAACAAGGTGCCTCCGAATCCCCTACGGGATAGGAGTAACGGGGGCGTGGCACTCCCTGCACTCGTCGGTGTGCGAACGTAAGTTCCCAACGCTTCCGCTTTCCGGCGGTGAGGGGAAGCCGCGCCGTGAACGGCGCGGAGGATGTCACTGTACCGTCACAGGCGAGCTGCTGTCGAACCGCAACGGGTCGTCCAGACGTGTCAACGACGGTCGATCCCGACGATCGTCGAGACGCGCGCGTTCTCTTTCAGGTACAACCCCGAACCGCCGACCGACAGCGGCACGCGACCGAGCGATTGCACCGAGAGCGTCGGGTGGAAGGCCCCGCGTTCGCGGACGGCCTCCCGAGTCTGGACCTTGGCGAAGAGGTCGTCCGGGAGCGTCAGCGACTCGTTGTACTCTAGCAAGTACTGGCCTGCATTGAGGTGCCACCATTCGTAGTCGTCGTCAGGGTTGCGGAGCGTCCGCTCGTGGGGTGTCAGCTCCGCGTCTTCGAGTTCGCCACCGCCGAAATCGACCCGCCCCGGCGCGTCGACCTCGTAGACTTCCGCGACGGTCAGGTCGAATCCGCGTCCCGAAGCTTGGCTCGGTTCGTGGACGATGTCCTCGACGAACTGTGTCAGATCCATGTTCGGGCCGACGGCCGCCAGCGTGAAAAATATCGGTCCAGAACGCCACTCGCGGATTTGAATGATAATCCCTGCTAGTTTTCAATCGATGGGAACGCACGCGAGGGTTATGGCCGGAACGCACCGAGTAGAGGATACGATGTCCGGGATGCGCGCCGAACTCGAGATACCGGCGACCGAGGCCTGTCCCGTCGCCAGGTTCACCGAACGGACTGACGGGTCGGTCACCTCGGTTCGCCGTGCGAGGAACGGGGACGGGGAGTACACCGAGGAGTTCACCGCGACCGGAAACGTCGATCCGGGTGCGTTCGATCAGGACCTCGAATCGCTGTTCGAGTACCAGTCCGCACAGGTCTTTCAGTTCACCCACGACCTGAAGGACTGCGTCTGTGAGTACGTCGAACAGCACGAACACCCGATCGCCGACGTCCGCGCACAGGACGGTTCGCTCGTCCTGACGCTTCACCTGACGAATATCACCGATCTGCGCGATCTCGTAACCGATCTCCGCGAGCAGTTCGGCTCGGTGCGCATCCGCTATCTGCTGCAGGTCGACAGCGACGAGGAAGGTGCCGACGACGTCGTCCCGATCAACCGCGCTCGCCTGACCGACCGCCAGCTCGAAGTCCTGGAAACCGCCCACGAGATGGGCTATTTCTCTTATCCGCGCTCGGCCAACGCCACCGACGTCGCCAACGCACTGGGGATCGACGCCTCGACGTTCACGGAACATCTCGCCGCAGCCCAGTCGAAGTTGATGGACGAGATCCTCACGACGCCATAGCCGGGCGAGTTCGACCGTGGTAACGCCGATCCCTTTTAAAACTCCTTTATTCTTTAGGGTAACCTAATACAGTGGTCGGCTCGAAACGGTCCGACGATGCACGTAGCAGCCGACGTGACAGAGTTGATCGGAGAGACGCCGCTGGTTCGAGCCGATTCGATCGCCGAGAACCTGCTGGTGAAACTAGAGTCGTTCAATCCCTACTCGGTCAAGGATCGGATCGCCCGTGAGATGCTCGATGCAGCCGCCGAGGCGGGCGAGTTGACAGCGGAGACGGTCGTCATCGAGCCCACGAGCGGGAACACTGGGATCGGCCTGGCGGCGGTCTGTGCCGCACGGGATCAGGAACTGATCTTGACAATGCCCGAATCGATGAGCGAGGAGCGGCGCAAACTCCTCCGGGCGCTCGGGGCCGAGCTGGAGTTGACCGACGCCGACGGGGGGATGGGCGGCGCTATCGATCGTGCCGACGAACTCGCCGAGGAGTACGACGACACCTTCATCCCCCAGCAGTTCGAGAACCCCGCCAATCCGCAGGCTCACCGCAGGACGACGGGCCCGGAACTGGACGAGGCGACCGACGGCGAACTCGACGTCTTCGTCGCCGGCGTCGGCACCGGCGGGACGATCACCGGCGTCGGCACGTATTTCCAGGAAGCCGACGCCGACGTCGATCTGATCGCCGTCGAGCCCGAGGACTCCGCGGTGCTGTCCGGCAGGGAAGCGGGCAGCCACGGCATCCAGGGGATCGGCGCCGGATTTATCCCCGATATCCTGGAACGGGACCTGCTTGACGAGGTCCGCACGGTGGGCAAGGACGACTCGATCGAGATGGCCCGTCGTCTCGCCAGCGAGGAGGGGATCGCCGGCGGGATCTCGACGGGTGCGAACGTCCACGTCGCCGCGGAGGTCGCGCGCGAACGTCCGAACAACCTGGTCGCGACGATCGTCTGTGATCCTGGCGAGCGATACCTCTCGACGGACCTGTACGATTTCTAGCTCCCGCCGATTCGCTTTCGGACCTGGCGGACTTCCAGCCCCACCGACTCGCTCTCGTGGCCGGATCGAGAGCTTTTCGCCCGTCGCCCGCCAGCTACTGGTATGAACTACGAGGCCGAACTCGACGCGGCGATCCGGGCCGCGGCCGTAGGAATGGAAGCCATGGGCGCCGAGCGCGGCGACCTCCGCGATGTCGGCGGAACCGAGACCAAATCGAGCGTCAACGACATGGTGACGGCGGCCGACCGAGCCAGCCAGGACGCCATCCTCGAGGTGCTGAAGTCCACGTTTCCCGACGATAGCGTCGTCGGCGAGGAGGGAACCGGTGAGCAGTACAGCGGCGACGGCCGGGAGTGGATCGTCGATCCGATCGACGGGACGGCCAACTTCGCGGTCGGCTTTCCGTACTATTGTGTCTCGATCGCGCTCGCCGTCGACGGCCTCGTGCAGGTCGGGGTCGTCGCCTCGCCCCCGCGGGCACTCGATCGACTCTGGTACGGCGTCCGCGGAGCCGGGGCGTTCGTCCACCACGGGGTCGACGGGGTGGACGACGCGGACGACCTCGACGGCACGTCCCTCGCGGTCAGCGACCGTGACGCACTCCCCGGTGCGGTCGTGTTCGGCCGGTTGAGCGAGCGCGACGCTGGCGTCCGGGCCATCGACGAAATCACAGTCCGGGGGATCCTCGACCGGGACGGCCAGTTCCGCCGACCGGGAAGTGCCGCGATCAACCTTGCGCAGGTCGCGGCGGGCCACGCAGACGGCTACCTCATCCTCTCGATCCAGGAGTGGGACGTCGCGGCCGGGGCCTTGCTGGTCGAAGAGGCCGGCGGGACCGTGCGCCGCCGTCCGTCCCGGATCGAGGAGGGGTCGATCGAGATCGTCGCGTCGAACGGCTCGATCCAGGCCGATCTCGAAGCGGTCGCTGCCGAGGCGATCGAACAGGCCGAAGAGTAACGCGCTTCACGCAGGTGCGTAACAGACCCAGCCCTTCGCCGGAACAGTCAGCTCGACCCAGCCGTCCTCGTCGGTCTGGATGTCTTTCCCGGTTTCAGTGTAGTCTTTCAGCGTGGTTTCCTCCCAGCCGGTGTAGACCCACTCCGTACGCGGACAGTCGGCCTTGTTGATCCCCGTCAGGAGGTTCCGGTAGCGCTCGTGGACGAACAGGTCCCGATCGGCGTGTCTGATGAACTGCTCACCGCTGGCGAGCGTGCGCTTGATCCAGACGAGATTCGACAGCCACTCGGCGTCGTACTCGATGCCCTCGGCCGTGGCGTGGTTGCTGTAGACGAACGGGTAGCCGGGTGCCGTGAGGATGAACGCATACGCCAGCCGTGAGAGTTGTGGTGGCCCCTCGTCGTGGTTGGCGACAAAGGTCACGGCACGATCGGGGTCGCGCCCGAGCAACGAGTCCTCGTGCTGGAGTGTCCCCTCCAGCCAGCGGAAGTCGCCGCCCTCGTGGAAGGCATCGTGCATCGTGAAAAAGAGCGGGTAGTCGAACGCGCGCATTCCCGTGTCGGTGTAGGCCTGCAGGAAGTCGGTATCGCCGTCGAAGACCTCGCCGACCCGGAAGAAGTCGTGCTGGTCGGCCCACTCGTTGAGGAACTCCTCGAAGTACCACATCGGGACGTGCTTGGCTGCGTCCCAGCGAACCCCGGCACAGCCGGTCTGGGCGATCTTCTCGACGTACGCCCGGAGATGGCGGGTAACCTCGGGGTTCGTCTGATCGAGGTCCCACAGATCGAACAGTTGCATCGTTGTCCGACCGCCCTCGTGGGGGTGGTGGTAGTAGTCGGGATCGTCGAGGTGTGCGTAGGTGTCGTCGCCCGGAGCGTCCGTGGCCGTGTGGTTGACGATCGCGTCGATGTAGACCTCGACCTCGCCGGTCTGGACGCTGGCGAGTTGCTCGACCATCTCCTCGAACTCGTTTTCGGTGCCGAGCGGCGAGTCCCAGGTGAGGTGATCCCGGGGGTTGTACCCGTTGCTGTCGGGCGTGTTCGGCTCCATCGGCGGCTGGACCCACACGGCGCTGTAGCCCGCGCGAGCGATGCGATCGGCCTCGCTGGCGATCCGGTTCCAGTGGTCGCCGTCCGGTCCCAGATCATCGTCGTAGTCGAAATACTGGAGCCCGACGGGTTCGCCCGTGGTTGGAGTCCGCTCGTCGACGAGCGGGGCGCTGACGGGGAGACTCGCCGCGTCCGCCGCGTCCCAGTCACTCGCTTCGTCCGACACTGCCGTGCCCTGTCTATCCCTGTGCATGAGTTTGGTGCCCCGAGCGCGGATATCGGGGTATGTCATCAACCTACGTACCGAGGGGCATATATGTCTTTCATCAATTATCTATACTTATTCGGATGGAAAAACCCGCATAGCGTCGTGCGGATGTCTGACGCAATGTCGCTCTCTCTGTGCGCCCGGGCCGCGTTCTCCTAGGATCAACGACAAGTTGAGGGAACGAGCACGCACGGGTCGTCGTCGCGATATCCGGAAGAGGGCCGAGGGCCAGACGGCAGGGATGGGGGACAGTTTCGCCCCGTTTTTGTACCATGAGCTTCGACGCGATGGCTGCGGAGTTCGAGACTGGCAGGGATGGGGGACAGTTTCGCCCCGTTTTTGTACCAGGGCGGCAAACAACCCGCCATGGAGCGTGTCCGATGAGTGCTGGAGCGGCAACGCTGATCGCGCTCGTTGCAGGCATCATCGCGCTGGGCGTCCTCGCACAGTTGCTCTCTGCCCGGCTGCAGCTCCCGAGCATCATTTTCTACATCTTCGCCGGGCTCGCGCTCGGCCCGGCCGCCGAGCTGATCCTCGGCACACGGATCATTTCGCTGTCGACGTTCGGCGGCGAGGAGACCCTGTCGGCGGTCGTCGGGCTCGCGGTCGCGATTATCGTCTTCGAGGGGGCATTCCACCTGCAGATCGATCGGATCCGCGAGGCGCCGACGGCGTCATTCCGGCTGGTCACAGTCGGCGCGGCGATCGCGCTGGTCGGGACGGCGCTGGCCGTTCATCTGGTCTATCCCGAGGTCGGCTGGGGGATCTCGTTTCTGATCGGGGCACTGCTCGTCGCGACCGGCCCGACCGTGATCGCGCCGATCCTGCAGGTCGTCCCCGTTCGCGATCGGGTGGCGGCCACGCTCGAAACGGAGGGGATCGTCAACGACGTGACCGCGGCGATCCTCTCCGTCGTGGTCTTCAAGGTGATCGTCATCCAGGGCGAGACGCCGGCCGACATCTTCACCGAGTTCACGGCACGTCTCGGTCAGGGACTGCTCGTCGGCGTGATCGTCGCCGGCGTCGTCTACTACCTCCTGCGATACGTGGATCTCTCCCCCGGCGACGCGCCGCGCAACGCGCGGCTGCTCGTGCTCGCCGGGGCGCTGGTCGCGTACGCCGGTGCGGACTTCCTGGCCGGCGAAGCCGGTGTGGCTTCCGCCGCGACGGCCGGCTTTCTGCTCGGGAACGCCAACGTCCCCTACGAGGAAGACATCGTGGACTTCAAAGGCGACGTCACGCTGCTGGTCCTGTCGTTCGTGTTCATCATTCTCGCCGCGCTGCTGGAACTGGACGCGCTTGCCGACGTCGGATTGCCCGGGTTGCTGGTCGTGGCCGCGATCGCGCTGGTGATCCGGCCGCTGCTGGTGCTCGTCTCGCTGGCCGGCGATCGATTTACCGTCAGCGAGAAACTGTTCGTCGGGTTCGTCGGTCCGCGCGGCATTATCCCGGCGTCCGTGGCCACGTTGTTCGCCATCCAGTTACAGGCGCAGGGGGCCGTCCACGACGCGAACGTGCTGCTCGGCGTCGTGTTCCTCGCTATCTTGCTGACGGCCGTCTTCGAGGGCGGTCTGGCGCGGTACATCGCGGAATACCTGGACGTGATACCAATGCGAGTCATCATCGTCGGAGGCGGGAGAGTGGGCCGTGCGCTCGCCGACCGCCTCGAAGAACGCGGAGAGAACGTCGTACTGCTCGAACGCGACGAGACAGTCGTCGAACAGGCACGCAACCAAGGCTACACCGTCGAACACGGTGACGGCACTGACACCGACGTACTCCGGTCGGCTGGAGCGAACGCTGCGAAGATCGTCGTCGCTGCGACAGGTGACGACGACGCGAACCTGCTGATCTCTCAGCTAGCGTCCTCGAAGTTCGACGTCGAGAACGTCATCGCGCGAGCGAACAACCCCGACAACGTCGAACCGTTCGAGGAACTGGGCGTGCAGACGATCTCCTCGTCGCTGGCGATCGCCTGGGCGATCGACAACCAGATCGAGCGCCCTGCTCTCTCGCACTGGATGACCGATCTCGATCGAGTCGGGGACGTTCAGGAGGTCGAACTCAGGAACCCGGCGCTGTTCGATCGTCCCGTCCTGGAGATCGGACCGGAACTGCCGGACTCCTGTCTGATCGCACTGGTCTACCGCGACGGCGAGGCCGTCGTCCCGACGGCAGACTACACGATCCATAAGGGCGACCGACTCACGCTGCTCGGCCGGACCGAAGCAGTCCGCGAGGGGATGGCGCTCTGTCGGGGCGAAACCGAACGGTAGTCTACGCCGATTGGTCCGTCAGCGGTGTGGTGTCCGCTCCATCGCCCAGAATACACAGTTCTTGCTGTTTGTGATAAAATATTAGATTTGATCGGACCGAGATAAGATACTGAACCAGCAATATTTGCGCCAGATTACTGGCTGGGACGGGCGCGCGCACCGAAATTCTCCCTCGTATCGGAGATTCTAGTCGGCCGCCGGTTGACAAACGTCCATATTTCCCCGGGAATACCCGTAGAGATATTGACGTCCGATACCCTTATACACATATTATTCTGCCCAATATTGGACGATCGTCTACCAACACCTCTCAATTTTATCGATCTTGGTGGCAATCCTTATGTACCAGTCTTTCTATGGGCTCACCCGTGAAGCGCAAAACGAACGTAGCAAGAATCGTCGAGAAGTTGGACGAAGAACAATCAAAAATCGATATAGACTGAAATATGATCGAAGCAATACCACTACAGGTCGAACCAAGCGCGATCACTGATGCCGTCAACCAGACGTGGATTCTGACGGTCTCGTTCCTGATCTTCTTCATGCACGCCGGTTTCGCGATGCTGGAGGCAGGTCAGGTACGGGCGAAGAACGTCGCTAACCAGTTGACGAAGAACTTGCTGACCTGGAGCGTCGGCGTCACGGTGTTTTTCTTCATCGGGGTCGGAATCTCCGGGCTCGTCGGCGGCGATCCGTTCACCGAGTCGTTGCCGTACCTCGCTGACGACCCCAGCGGATACATCGGCTGGCTGTACGGCGCGGTTTTCGCCATGACGGCGGCGACGATCGTCTCCGGGGCGGTCGCTGGCCGGGCGAGACTACGCGCATACGTCACGTACACGTTCCTGCTGGCGGCGATCATCTACCCTGTCGTCACGGGGATCACCTGGGCGGGCGCGTACATCCAGGTCGGCGACGCCGTGTTCCACGACTTCGCCGGCGGGATGATCGTCCACGGGATGGGCGGCATCGCTGGCCTCACTGCGGCGTGGATCCTCGGACCGCGCATGGATCGCTACAACGCTGACGGGTCGGCCAACGTCATCCCCGGCCACTCGCTGACCTTCGCCGTCCTCGGGACGTTGATGTTGGCCTTCGGCTGGTACGGATTCAACGTTGGGACGGCCGCGGCGATGTACGAGACTGAAGCGGGACTGATGGCGTTCAACGGCGCAGTGCTGGGACGAGTCGCGATGGGAACGACGATCGCCATGGCCGCCGGCGCGATGGGCGCCGGACTGGTCGCCTGGCTCAGGACCGGCAAGGTCGACACGCTGTACGTCGCGAACGGCCTGCTTGCTGGCCTCGTCGGCATCACGGCCATCCCTGACACCACCCACTACCTCGGTGCGCTCCTGATCGGCGGAATCGCAGGCGCACAGCTTCCGATCGTCTTCAGCTTCGTCGAGAAACGCATGAAAATCGACGACGTGTGTGCCGTCTTCCCGGTCCACGGCAGTGCCGGGATCATCGGCACGCTCGCGTTTCCGTTCGTCCACTACGATCTGGGCGTTCCGCTCGCTGAAGCGGCACTCACGCAGCTGCTCGGCGTCGTCGTGATCGCGGCCTGGACGGTCGGTGCCACGGCAGTCGTCTGGTACGCCCTGAAGGCGGCCGGTCAGGCCCGGGTCACGCCCGAACACGAGCGTGACGGACTGGACATCTCCGAGCACGGCGTCGACACCTACCCCGAGTTCGGTGACGAGGAAGGCGTTGTCGCTGACGGCGGCCGCGTCCGAACCGACGGTGGGGTCCGCTGCACCACGCGAGGTGATTCCGAATGAGCGACACTGACATCAAGATGGTCGTCGCGATGATCCGGCCCGACAAACTCGGAGACGTCAAGAAGGCGCTGGTCGAGGCTGGCGCGCCCTCGCTGACGGTCACGAACGTCTCGGGTCGTGGCTCCCAGCCCGCGAAGAAAGGCCAGTGGCGCGGCGAGGAGTACGTCGTTGATCTCCACCAGAAGGTCAAAATCGAGTGCGTCGTCGCCGACACGCCCGTCGAGGACGTCGTCGAGGCGATCAAAGACGGTGCGCACACCGGCGAGAAAGGCGACGGGAAGATCTTCGTCATGCCCGTCGAGAGCGCCGTCCAGATCCGAACCGGCAAGGAAGGCCCCGAGGCCGTCTGATCGACCGAGTGACGGGGCCGTGACCATGACATCGACCGACGTCGACGCCGATGGACTGTCGGAGCTGGACGACGACGACCGGGCGGTGCTGGAGGCACGGATCCGCGACGCCCGGACCGACGCCGAGACGATCGCTGTCGAGACGGGGATCGCGGCCGATCGCGTCGAAGCGAAGCTCACCCGTCTCGAAGATGCCGGTGTGATCGACGGCTACACGACCCGCCTCGACTACGGGGCGCTAGGATACGACGTGACGGCCCTGTTCCGGCTGTCGGTCGCCGACGATTCGGCGCTCGACCGCCTCCGGGACGACCTGCGGTTCGTCGCGCTCTACGCGGTGACCGGTGGTGACGACGCCGTCGCGATCGGGAAGTTCGGCGACACTGACGCGCTCAATACGGTCGCCACCGAACTGCTGACCGACGACGCCGTCCGCTCGCTGACCGTCACTGTCGTGCGGGACGTGCTCCGGGAGTTCGAGCCGACTGTCCCCGACGGGGAACTCCCCTGATCCGGACCGCTCGCGAGTCGGCCGTCGTCACCTCATGACTCCCGGCTGGACAACTCGCACACGAGAGTACTCGCGAGCCGGCCGTCGTCACCTCATGACTCCCGGCTGAGCTACTCGCGGACGAGACCGCTCGTGAGCCGGCCGTCGTCACCTTCTTTCCACTCTGGTCCGAACCACCCTCCATGAACCACGACGAGTCACGCGACCTGTACGACCGTGCACTGTCGGTCATGCCCGGCGGGGTCAACTCCTCGGTCCGGGCGACTCGCCCCTACCCATTCTTCGTCCAGAAGGGCGACGGCGGCCACGTGATCGACGCCGACGGCAACCGCTACATCGACTTCGTGATGGGCTACGGCCCGCTCCTGCTCGGCCACGACCTCCCCGAACCGGTACAGGCTGCGGTCCAGCAGCGGGCCAGCGAGGGGCCGATGTACGGCGCACCCACCGAAGTCGAGGTCGAACTCGCGGAGTTCGTCGCTCGGCACGTCCCCAGCGTCGAGATGGTTCGGTTCGTCAACAGCGGGACCGAGGCGACTGTCTCGGCCGTCCGTCTCGCCCGCGGCTACACCGGCCGCGATAAGATCGTCATCATGGAGGGGAGCTATCACGGCGCCCAGGAATCGACGCTGGTCGACGGCGAACGCGACGACACTGCCCCTTCCAGTCCGGGCATCCCCGAGAGCTTTGCCGAACACACCCTGACTGTCCCGTTCAACGACGAGACTGCCATCCACGAGGTCTTCGAGGAACACGGCGAGGACATCGCCGCGGTGCTCACCGAACCGATCCTGGGCAACCACGGCATTGTCCACCCTGTCGAGGGCTACCACCAGACGTTACGCGAGTTGACCGACCAGTACGGCGCGCTGCTGATCTTCGACGAGGTCATCACCGGCTTCCGCGTCGGCGGCCTCCAGTGTGCCCAGGGGAAGTTCGGAATCGACCCCGACATCACGACGTTCGGTAAGATCGTCGGCGGCGGCTTCCCGGTCGGCGCGATCGGCGGGAAAAGCGAGATCGTCGAACACTTCACGCCCGCCGGCGACGTGTTCCAGTCGGGGACGTTTTCGGGTCACCCCGTGACGATGGCTGCCGGCCTCGAAACGCTGCGGTACGCCGCCGAAAACGACGTGTACGACTATGTCAACGATCTGGGCGAGCGGCTGCGCTCCGGGATCGCCGACATCCTCGAGGATCAGGCACCGAGCTACACAGTCGTCGGGACCGATTCGATGTTCAAGGTGATCTTCACTCGCGACGGCGCGTTCGGCGAGGAACACTGCGAAAGTGGCTGCACCCAGGACCCGACCTGTCCGCGCTACGAGCACTGTCCGAAAAACGGCGCGGACGTCGATCGCGCCGAGACCGAACGCTGGGAGCGCCTGTTCTGGCCCGCGATGAAAGACGAGGGGATTTTCCTGACGCCCAACCAGTTCGAATCGCAGTTCGTCTCTGCTGCACACACCGCTGACGACGTCGAACAGGCGCTGGAAGCCTACAAGCGCGTGCTGTGAGACCTCGCCGCAGAAATCTCCGTTCGGCTTCAGGTTGGTCTCGCAATCGGTCGCGCTCCTCATACGGATGATTGTACGTCTGTTCCGTATCGACCGCCCGAAGTGGGGCGATCGGAGCGGTAAACCGTTACAATAATCCGTATCACTCGAAGAGGTACGCGTCGAGTTCCCCGATCGCGATCGCGCCCGCGACGGCGAGTAGCGCAGCCCCGACTGCGAGCAGTCCCACTGCGACGGCGATGTTGGCCTCTGCCATCAACGTCGCTACACCCGCGACGACAGCCAGGAAACCCGTCGCAAGGACGATCGCGAAAACGACCGACCGCTGGCGGCCGTGCTTGTCCGACTCGAACAACTGTCCATCACTGAGTTCGGCCATGGTCGGCGGTACACAATCATCTGTGAATAATGTTGGGGGATCGATTCGTCGTGTTGTCAGACTATTCCGGCCCCTGAACTATAAGAGCGACTCGGCCGTTGATGGACACGCAATGCATCACTTTGACTTCGAGGACCGCGTGGTCGCCGTCACCGGCGGCGCATCGGGGATCGGGCGCGAGACAGCCGTCCAGTTTGCCGAACACGGCGCGTCAGTCGTCGTCGCCGACGTCGACGACGAGGGCGGACAGGACACGGTCGAACAGATCGAGAGCGACGGTGGAGAGGCCGTCTACGTCAACACCGACGTCACG
>NZ_JAOPKC010000010.1:0-100699 GCF_025517535.1 Halapricum hydrolyticum | reverse complement strand
CACCTGCGAGAGCCACGCGTCGCAGGTGCGACGGTGGCTCTCGCCCCACCGAGGTGTCTCAAAGGACAAGCTGACACAGTATCTCAGAGCGTTTCAACTACGACGGAAGTTATACCGAAAACCGGGCCGAAAAGCGCTCAAACGCGCCATCCAAGCGACGCTCTGAAATCAACAATGTGCTACACAAGAGCGACCTTTCCAAATACCCGGCTGCGCGAGCTTGCTCGCGCAACCGGGTTGGTCCAGCGTGATAGCGGGAATCTGGAGCCTGATGCTTTGTTTTGGGCGCTCACGCTCGGATTCGTCGCCGCTCATTACGGGACACTCGAAGAGTTCCGTCAGGAGTACATCGATACCTTCGGCGGAACGCTCAGTTACGCTTCGTTCCACGGGTGGTTCACAGAACGCCTCTGTGCGTTCCCCCGAGAGGTCCTCAAAGAAGCGCTTGATGTCTACAGTCCGATCATATATCGTTTTCTTCCGTGTCAAGGAGCACATCTGCATATGCATCACGTAACCTCTCTAGATCAAATCGTTCGTCCAGCGAAACTGGATTATGTTGTTGCGTTATAATGGACGGAAGCTGCGAATCATCAGTAAACGTTGCACTTGCTACTGACGCGCTATCTCCCACATTCCGCGAAATAGTCGGTGTATCGCAGGCCGCAGCTTCCAACAGCACGTTCGGAAGTCCCTCGATTAGTGATGGATGAACAACCAGATCAGTGGCTCGGTAGTAATCCGGCATCTCCTCATAATCAACACGTCCAAGCGGTTCCACACCGTGCGTGGCCGCTAATTCCGGCCGCATTGGACCATCACCAAGGAGATACCATCGGAAAGACACACCCTGATTGGAGAGTGTCTTGGCAGTCTTGATGACCGTCTCCATTCCCTTCCGCTCTGTGAGCCTTCCAACTGTGAGCAGTGTCAGGTCTTCTGAAGAGAACCCAAGCTGGTCGGCTAGCTCTTGCTCTCGGCTCTCGGAGACCGGCAAAAATAGATCACGATCAATTGGCTGTGGGATTTCCCGAATGGGAACACCACGCGAGCGTCGATCTATTTCTTGTTTCCCGTGAGGTCCAAGGACAATTATTTGGTTACTCCACCGAGCAGGGATTTGACCAATGACGTTGTTCAACCCAAAGGCACGGATCTTGTCAAGACCACTCGAAAATTTGAATTCTCTAAAATTATCTCCTGCGAACCGTGTTAGGACAGGAGTAGAAGTTCGCCGTCCTGCGAGAATGGCCGCAGAACCGTGCAACGGAAATTTTGTCACCTGAAATAAAACACCAACATCGTTTGTTCTAGCATACGTCTCTAGCCCCTTGGTGAGTGTCTTAAGGATGCCAATCGCCCGATTTGATGTCTCGAAACCAGGATCAACCTGTGTATATCCATCAGGAGTATCGACATTCTCAGAGACGACTAAATCTAGGTCAAAGTCGACCGAATGATCCCGCAGTAGATCGTGAATATTCGTAAGCAGCGTCCGGACATTCCCGGGTAATCGAGTCCCACCCACAACTCCAACTCGAATATAATCTCGCCCAGTCATATATTTGGCTGAATTTGATTCATACAGCCACATTCACTTGTGCTCACAAAAGATGTGCACAGCTCCTGGAATGTCTCAAGGTTATCGGCGAGATCCATACAACCAGGATGAGCTAAAATTGTTGCAACCTCATCCACAGCAGTCAGATTATCGACTATGCTCAAAATTTCTCTTTTCCACTCCCTGACTGAATATGACTCATTACCGAACGGTCCTTCGAAATCGCTCTCCTCAACGAATTCAGGCGTCCGGAAGGCATGATATATGTACTCGTGATCCGGCGGCGTATTGATCGGAACGACAGTCAACTCACCCTGCTTCCGAACTTCTCCTTCGGGCTCAACCACGTCCGAGAAGTGAGTGATACCATACTCAGCGAGCAACTCCGCCGTATGCTCGTCGTGCCGATAGGCGTGATCGCGCCAGCTCGTGATCTCAGCACCCACAGCCTCCAGAGCCTCGATAGTCTTCCTGATCTCGTATGCCTGAAACGAACGCGGGCCGTTCCAGGAACCGATCCGTCCCCCCGTCAGTTTCTCCAGTGCACGCCATCCCTTGTGGACGGGCGTGGTAAAGCCCCAGTAGTTGTGGCCGCCGATCTCGACGTTGTCCATATTCGCAAGCGTTCGTACTCGATCCGGCTCTTCCACTGCGGCTTTCCCGGTGATGAACAACGTCACCGGCACGTCGTACTCGGCAGCGATCTCCGCGTATTCGATGGCAGCTTCGACTTCCGTCCGATCCATATACTCCTGATCGCGCGTTTCCATCGACATATGGTGGACGTCGCCGGTGATGCAGACCGTCATTCGAGGTATCCCAGGTCTTCGAGCCGATCTTGCACGCCCTCGCGAGCCGCGTCCGCCGACGACGTGACAGAGATCGGCTCACACGTTTCGTGCTCACCTCCGAAGAGGTCCAGTGGCTGCCCGTCCATATCTGTCGGGATCGGACAGTCGACGCTATCGAGCACAGTCGGAGCGATATCTGTGATCGAAATCGGCCCGTCGAGCGTGTCCGATTCGAGTTGCGGCCCATCTGCCAGGAAAAGCCCTGTTCGGACGTTCTCAGCCTCCCAGCGGCCGGCATCGTCGAACACGGGATTCGAACCGATCGCACCGCTGGTGTGGACGCCGGGTCGCTGATCGAAGACGATATCCGGCGCGTCTTCGACGTACGGACCGTCGTAGGCTTCTTCGCGGTGCATGACCTCGCGTGCGATCGGTTTCCCGTTCGGGCCAGTCAACGATTTGAGGTCGTCGATCAACTGCTCGGTCGTCTCCGGATCGTCGTCGATCACGTAGACCAGTCCCTGCCCACTCGCAACTGCTTTCGAGCGGTCCCAGTCGATCTTTTCGAGCTTCTGTTCTCGCTTGAATCCCTCCTCGTCTTCCGGGATCGACTGTGTCACTCGCTCAGGCGCGAGAGTCGTGACCAGGTCATGGATTCCGAGACGATGGGCCAGTTTCGAGATGCGTTTTTTGTTGACTCCTACTCTCGTTAGTAGATCGGCGGTTTCCGTTTCAGTCACGAGATACCCCTGCTCTTCCAGCCAGGCGTTGGCATAAAACACGGTGTCGACGTCTTTACACCCGTGGTCGGACATAAGTAGCAACGTCGCGTCGGGATACTCCTCACGTATTTTCCCGATGTGCTCGTCGATGAGTTCCCAGGCACGCCTGGTCGGTTCCTCCCGCCAGAAGTAGTGCTGGAGCACGTTGATATAGAAGACCGTACAGTGTGCGACGTCGATATCCTGGTTTTCATCAAGCAGTTCGCGAAACGTCGTGAGTCGTTGCTCGATGAGATCGACAAGCGCGTCAGCTGCGGCACGATCATCCTTACTCGTGACTGGATTATCCGGGTGAAGAGTATATCCACCATTGTCAAGCTGGTCTCCCAGCTCTGACGGGTGCGTATACGCGGACTGTTCACTACCGGGACCACCCGCGACCATGAATCGATCCACCTCGAACGGTGGATACGTCATGGGGAGATTGACGATGCCGGCGGTCTGTCCATCCTGATTGAGATAATCCCAGTAATTCGCACTCTTGAACGAGCGTGAATCGGGGGTCGTGAGCGTCCGAGCATCCGTATCGATCGCCTCCCACCAGTAGACGCCCAGCTTTCCCGGGTTTTTGCCCGTCGAATAGCACCGCCAGTTCGGGCAGGTGACTGGTGGGAGAGCACTCTCCATATCAGTCCATACGCCATCCTCCCGAAGCGCCTGTACGTTCGAGAGCCGGCCGTCATCAAGCCACGGTTCCAGCAGCGTCCAGTTGGCCCCATCGAGGCCAAGTACAATCGTTTCAACCATTGTTCTCAGTATTCGTCAGCTCGCGAAACGAGGCGAACTCGCCGGAGATAGTCGACTTGATCTGTGCATCGAAGGCGTCTCTGGAGAAGGTTTCGACATGTGCTCGCGGATCGCCGTCGATCCCTTCCTCTTCGAACCGCTGCACAGCCGCCCGGATTCCAGCTGCTGACCCGTCGTGGAGGAGTCCGTTATCGCCCTCGGTCACGAACAGCCCGGGAAACCCTTCGTCACGCGCGAGTACCGCTTTCCCACTGGCGTTGGCTTCGATCGGCACGATCCCGAAGTCCTCGTTGCGGCCGTTAAACACGAGCGCGCGACATCCGGCGAGTAAATCGTACTTTTCGGCCTCTGAAACGAATCCGCGGTACTCGATGTTGTCGGCCCGATCAATCTCGCGACGTACGCTCTCGTCGATATCGCCTTCCCCACCGGCCAGCACGAGCCGTTGGTCGAGGCCCCGAAACGCCTCGACGATCTCGGGAACGCCCTTCTCCTCGTCGAGCCGGCCGAGATGCAGATAATACCCCTCATCGTCACCGACGTAACACGCCTCGGTATCGACGGGCGGGTAGACGACCGTCGAATCGCGCTCGTAGTATTTCTGCAGCCGTCTGGCGATGATCGGACTGTTCGCCATGTAGTGGTCGACACGAGGGTCAATTGCCATATCGCGGGTCCGAAGATGTCGAATAAGTGGCCGAGCCACCTGCCCGACGATCGAATCCTTCCGGTCGTGATAGAGATCGTAAAACCACCGCGGCGGAGAGTGACAGTAGTTCAAATGCAGCGTGTCGTCAGGTGTGATGACCGCCCGTGTCGTCGATCCGGACGTGATCAGCACGTCGGGATTGCCGAAATCACGCCAGTCGACGTCTTCCCAGAGCGCGTACTCGAAGACCCGACCTACACGACTCTGGAGACGACGCAGCGGCCACGGAGACAGTGAGGGCAGAACGTCCTGAAAGGATACGTCGCCGTACGGATTGGGAGTATCCGGCGACGGCATCCCCAACGTATAGACTGTATCCACGTCAAGCGCGTCGGCCATGTGCGTCACGAGATATTCGGCACCTCCCCAGGAATTGATGTGCCAGTGGGCAATAGCGATATCGAGATTCGCAAGCGAAATATCGGTCATGTTCTTGTCTGCACCGGTCGACTCAAAAAGTCTATCGTCAGCGATACTTCGTCATCCCGTAGAGATAGCCCATTCCGACCACGGCAGTCAGCGCGAACAGCATCAGCAACTGCATTCCCTTCTCACGCGAAGGGGCTCTGAGCAGCCCGGACACCCGGCCAGGGACGTATTCCCCGAGTAGTGCCCCGAGAAAGTCGGATTCCTCGTCACTCGACTCCCCAACGAGCACTTCCATCGCTCGCTTGGAGTACCCCTGCCAGAAGGCTCGATCGAGCAACCACTTCGGGTCGGTCCGGTACTCGAAAACCTTGTGGGCGACTTCGGCCTTCGGATTGTACCAGACGCCCTGCCCGTACTCCTGTCGCAGACGCGCACCCAACTCCGTCTCACCGCCCTGGAGATTAGCGTCGCCCTGGCGACCCCCGATCTCCGAGTCGAACCCGTCGAGGTCCAGAAAGACGTCACGCCGAACGGAGATGTTCGATCCGAACGTGTTGCGCACCTCGCCGGCCGCCCCCCGATCCCCGTCCGGTCCGAACCCGCGGTGGGTGACACCAACCAGCCAGTAGAACTCTTCAGGCAGGAACGTGGGCTTTCCCGCGACCCATTCGGGCACCATCTTGCCGCCGACTGCGATCGCGTCCTGCTGTTCGTAGGACTCGAGGAGGTGGGCCACCCACTCGGGATCGGCAACCGCGTCGTCGTCGATGAACGCGACTACGTCCCCGCTCGCGATCTCTGCACCGTGATTGCGGGCTTCGAGCAGGCCGCTGTTCTCATCGAGCGCCGTGATCAGCACGTCCTCGCTGTCCCCGAAATCGCGCTCGAACTGTCGGGTGACCGCCTCGCTCCCGTCGCTGACGAGCACGAGCTCGACGTCGTCGTAGGTCTGTTCGCGGACGCTCTCGGCAGCGTCGAGGAGATCGTGATATCGATCGAGCGTGTGCGTGCACAGGACGACAGAGACGCGCATTCACTCGCCACTTCCGTGACCGACCGGCCTAAGCGTTGTCGTTCACGCCCGGACAACTCGCCTCGACTGGGTGCCCGCGTCCGATGGGACTTCATAAGGCTTATGCGCGAGTTGGCAGTTTGACCGGCTAATGAGTCCCCGGAGTGTCGTGTATCCATGAGTCAAGACGAAGGGATATCCGAAGATCTCGAGGAGGGAATCGAGTGGTTCAGCAAGTGGTATCACATCCCGTCCGTTCTCGTGCTGTTCGTGTTTGCGCTGTGGGTGCGAGCCCGGTCGTGGGGGAACTTCGTCGTCGACGGGAAAGTCATGTTCAGCGGGAACGACGCCTGGTATCACCTCCGGCAGGTCGAGTACACGGTCCGTCACTGGCCGGAGACGATGCCGTTCGAGGTGTGGACGAACTTCCCGACCGGCACCTCCGTCTCGCAGTTCGGGACGATCTTCGATCAGGTGATCGCGACGGTTGCGCTGATCGTCGGCCTCGGGAGCCCGGATCAGACAACCATCCGGATGGTGCACCTGTTCGCGCCGGCGGTCATCGGTGCATCGATCGTCGTCCTGGCGTATTTCCTCGGCAAACGAGTCGGAAAGGGCCGGTTTAGCGGCGTCGTCGCCGCCCTTATCGTCGCCTTCTCGACCGGAGGGTTTCTCAGCCGAAGCCTCGTCGGCTTCTCCGATCACCAAGTCGCCGAAGCGTTCACACAGGTACTCGCGGTTCTAGCGATCGTCGTCGCCCTCCAGGTCGCCGACCGGGAGAAGCCGATCTGGGAACTGGTCGTCGATCGAGACGTAGCCGGGCTTCGAAAGCCAGCCGGCTACGCGGCTCTGGCCGGCGTGGCGACGGCGCTGTACATGTGGGTCTGGCCGCCGGGTGTCGTACTGGTCGGGATCCTCGGACTGTACGTCACGACCCAGGCGGTCATCGATCATCTGCGCGGAACGAGCCCGGAGCCGATGCTACTGGTCGGCGGCGTCATATTCGCCGTGACGGCCACGCTGATGCTGCTCCCGCTCGATACGTTCGGGATTGCCCCCGTCAAGTTTTCACTCCTGCAGCCAGGGCTCGCACTGGCTGGCGTCGTCTGGGTCGGCTTCCTCGCTGGATTGAGCCGGGTTCTGGACGAACGGTCGGAATCTGTCTGGCTGTATCCGCTCGGTGTCGTCGGGACTCTCGCGGTCGCATTCCTCAGTCTGCTGCTCCTCACTCCGGGTGTGTTCGATCTCATAACGCGACAGCTCGTGCGCGTGTTCGGCGGGGTTATCGGAGAGCAGCCAACTGCAACAGCCGCAACTGTCGGCGAAATCACTCCGCTTCGCAATCCCGGAGATACGCTCTACAACTGGTACGGATTCGTCTACATCATCGCCATCATCGGCGTGGTCCTCGCGATCGCACGCCAGACGGTCGCCTCGAACAAGCGATCAGAGCTGCTCTTCGTGTCGCTGTGGCTCGCTGTCATCTTCTCGATGACGTATACCCAGGTCCGGTTCGGGTACTACCTCACCGTTCCGGTCGCGGTGATGGCCGCCTACGCGATCGGAGCCGGGTTCAACTACCTCTCGACAGTCGCCAGGCGGTCCTCAACTGACATCCGCCCTTACCAAGTCATGGCGGTGTTCACGGTCCTGGTGCTCGTGATGGCGCCCATGGTCATGGCGACGGACGATCGCGGGTACCGCCAGGACGTCGTCACGCAGTCGAACGCGACGTTCAACGGCGGTCCGGGTGGCGTCCAGCAGTGGGATGGGGGACTCGAGTGGATGGCCGAAAACACGCCGGCCGTTGGGAACTTCGAAGACGCCGGAAGCGATATGAACTACTGGGGCGAGTACGCCAAGACAGACGATTACGAGTACGACGAAGGGTCCTACGGCGTCCTCTCGTGGTGGGACTACGGTCACTGGATCACCAGCGAGGCCGAGCGGATACCGGTCGCCAACCCGTTCCAGCAGTCGGCAAGCGACGCAGCCCGGTTCCTTCTCGCACCGAACGAGAGCCGGGCCGACGGCGAACTGCAGGACACCATGAGCGACGGCGAGAACCGTGACACTCGCTACGTCATGATCGACTGGAAGATGGCGACCGCGTCGGATCCGGCGTTCGGCACGAAGTTCTTCGCCCCGCCGTCGTTCGTCGACGGCGTTTCGACCGACGACTATTACAGCCGGGTCGCCACGCTCAGGCAGGACCGGGACGGAAACATCGTCCCGGCGCGTCCGTACCTCATCGTCCACACGCAGGATTACTACGAGACGATGGTCAACCGGCTCTACCGGTACCACGGGAGTGCTGCCTGGCCGGATTACGTGCCCGGAAGTGGCATCGGACAGCTCCCGCCGTACGCACAGTACCTGGGAAGTCAGAGCCCCGTTCCGATCGTCGAGACGGAATCGACAGAGGGCATTCGGACGGTCCGGCGTGACGGGAACACAACGCACTTCGAACCGAGCCTCGCAGCCGCGGAGTCGTACCTCGAGGACAACCCCGGGGCACAGATCGGCGGCATCGGGAAATTCCCGAGCGAACACGTGTCGGCGCTGGATCACTATCGACTCGTCCACGCGACCGAGGACCGCCAGAACCCGCTCGTTGCGATGCAGCCGACGCTCGGGCGGGCGTTCACCGGCGTCCAGCAGCCGCAACTCTTCGGCGAGCGCTACTCCTCGTGGACGAAGACCTTCGAGCGCGTACCGGGCGCCACGGTCGAAGGCGAGATCGACGGCGAGTTCAACGACTCGCAAACGGTCTACGCGAGCGTGAACATGCGGATCCCGACGACGAACCAGACGTTCCAGTACGTCCAGAGCGCCGAGACCGATCCCGACGGCTCGTTCACGATGACGCTGCCGTATTCGACGACCGGCTACGACAGCTGGGGGCCGGAAGACGGATACACGAACGTCAGCGTCCGTGCCGAGTCGTCCTACACGTTCACGACCGGCCTCAGCTACGACGGCGCCAACTGGACCCGGTACAACACGACCGAAGACGTCACCGAGGCCCAGGTGATCGGTGAGGATTCCGAACCGATCGACGTGACGCTCGAACAGTCGACGATTCCGACGACCAACGGAACGGACAACACGAACGGCAACGAGACGGACAACACGAACGGCAACGAGACTGATGGATCCGAGAACTCGACCGACAATGACACATCGTCGAACCTCGCGGCACCCGACATCGGCGTCGAACAGATAGCGACTGTCGGGATCGCGGAGTAAGCGTGACAGACGACAGTCAGCAGTACGGCGCTGAATCGGTGTCCGGTGCGTCCCTGTACAGTTGGCTGTCGATCTATTTGAAGGGGATCGCGATGGGGGCAGCCGATTCGATCCCCGGCGTCTCCGGTGGGACGATCGCGTTCATCACGGGCATCTACGAGCGCCTCATCACGGCGATCACGAGCCTCGACCCGGGCGCACTCACCTTGTTCAGAGACGTCGGCAATCCGTCCGGGAGACGACGGCTGTACGATCGCCTCGTCGAGATGGACGTGCCGTTCCTACTCGTACTCGGAGCCGGGATCATCACGGCCGTCGTGGCGGTGTCCAGGGTCGTATATCTGGCTCTACAACAGGCTCCCGGGGCGACGTTCGCGTTCTTCTTCGGGCTGATTGCCGCCTCGGCGATCGTCCTGTACGACCAGTTGTCGCTGGCGACGCCGGGGCGTATCGCGGCCGCCGTCGCGGGCTTTGCGCTGGCGTTTCTCGTCTCGGGTGTCACGGCCGGGGCCAACGGGATCCACACGTTGCCAATCGTGTTCGTCTCCGGGGCGATCGCAGTCGTCGCGATGGTCCTTCCTGGCGTCTCCGGTGCGTTCTTTCTCGTCTTGCTCGGCCAGTACGAATATCTCACCGGCACACTGAAGGCGTTCGTCGACGGGCTGTTCAGCGCGCTCGTCGGCGATCGAACGCTTCTGTCGCTCGTCGACTCGGGAACGACAGTCGTGACGTTCGTCGTCGGCGCTGTCGTCGGCCTGGTCACCGTCGCCCACGCGATCCGCTGGGCGCTGGATCACTATCGAGCAGCGACGCTGTCGTTTCTGGTCAGCCTGATGGTCGGTGCGCTCCGGCTCCCGGTCATCGAGATGCGCGACCACACGACGACGCTTTCGCCCGAGAACGTCGCGCCGCTCGTTCTCGCAATCGTGGTCGGCGGCGGCGTGGTGTTGCTACTAGATCTGTATACGGACGATCTGTCGTACTAGCTCGAAGCGCGATCCTTCGCGAGGACGGTTACAGCGGACCGCCGCGCACTACGACGCGATCCGATCCCGGTAGACGGCCCACGCGACGAGCACGGCCGCGGCGAGGAACACCGGAACGAGCGCGGCCGTCATCGAGAATCGATGGCCGAGATTGTACGCCAGTACGAGCGCGTGGACGTAGCTCACGACGCCACCGACGAAGTAGATCGCCCCGGCACCGACACGCGGATCGGCCGTCGGATCGGCGCGGATCGCGGTGCGCGCGACAGCGATCGCACCGACACCGATCATCGGTGCGAGCACGACACCCACAGGCTTGGGAACGTACGAGTCGGGTGTGCCACCCGGCCCGAAGTGGATCGCCATCTCGGCAGGTAACGCGTCCCAAAACGCGATTCCGACGAGAGCCGTGACGATCAGCAGGCCACCCGCGATTCGATCACTCCGATGGAGCGTCATACCGGGACGACACGCAACCAGCGATCAAAAGCGCTGGGCCGCGTTACAGTCGGAACAGCTGTCGATCCATCGAGTTCCAGGACCCGATCAGGTGTTCATGTCGGCACCCGCGCTCGTTCGGTTTACCACTTGTGGTGGACGTGCTCGTAGACGCGCTTCTCGTAAATGTCCCGGACTGCGCCGTGGGTCTCGTGACTGAGCGGATCGAGTTCGGCGGCAGCGATGTTCTCCCGGACGTGCTCCGGGGAGGTCGAGCCAGGGATGACAGTCGTCACGGCGTCGTGATCGAGTATCCACCGGAGCGTGAACTGCGCCATCGACGCCTCGTCGGGGACGAGCCGGCGCACGTCCTCGACGGCTTTCAGTCCGGCGTCGAAGGGGACGCCGGCGAAAGTCTCGCCGCCCTTGCGGCCGACGCCCGCCTCGACTCCCTCCTCGGCGGCGATCCGACGGTGGTCGTCTTCATCGAGGTCCTCGACGCTATCGAACGCGTCGGCGAGCAGCCCCGACGCGAACGGGACACGGACGATGATCCCAACGTCCTCGTTGGCGGCGCGCTCGAAGAACCGTTCGGACGGGCGCTGTCGCAGCGGGTTGAAGATGATCTGGACCGACTCGATCACGTCGTACTCGATGGCCTTGCTCGCCTCTTCGACCTTCTCGACGCTGACGCCCGCGTGGCTGATCTCGCCCTCCGATTTGAGATCTTCGAGTACCTCGAAGGTCTCGGGCTCGTAGAAGGCCGCCGTCTCCGGGCAGTGTAACTGGACCAGATCGAGCGTGTCCACGCCCAGCCGGGCCTGCGAGCCCCTGACGGATTCGCGGAGTCCGGCCTCGGAGTGGCGCTCGTCTTCGTCGGGGACAGCCTTGGTCGCGACGCGGATCGCCTCAGAGTCGCCGCGTTGCTCGAGGACTTCGCCGATGAGGCGCTCTGCGCGACCCTCACCGTATATTTCGGCAGTGTCGACGAAATTCGAGCCTGCGTCCAGAGCGGCGTGGATCGACTCCGTGACCTGTTCGTCGGTCACGTCACCCCAGACCGGCCCGACGTTCCACGTGCCGAGGCCGATCTCTGTCAGTTCCATGCCTGTCGAGCCGAGAGTGCGTTTGCGCATAGTCGTAGGTGGTCCAGCCCGGAGAAAAAACTAGTGGCGGAGACGACACCGTCGCTGCACCGTACGCTATTCTGCCGCAGTTTCCCGGATCAACGCCACCAGATCGTCCCAGAAGCCACCCTCGTACTTCCCAACACTGTCGATCGTCGGCCGCGCGTTCGTCTCGTTGACCACTGCACGGTCCTCGGTCACCAGCAAGTCGACACCGAGGTAGTCGATATCCAGCACGTCGGCGGCACGCTCGGCCAGATCGCGGAGCTCGGGGTCGAGATCGGCGCCCTCGGCCTCGGCCCCGCGGTGGACGTTGTGCTTCCACTGGCCGCGCTCGCGGGCGTCGGCGGGCAGGCGACGCTCGACCGCGCCGACGTACTCGCCGTCGAGGACCATCACCCGGTAATCCCGGGCGTCGGGCAGATACTCCTGGAGAAGATACGAGCGGTCGCCGGTCGCCCGGTAATCCTGGACCAGATCGAGGTAGTCCGTCACGCCGAGCAGCGAGTCGAGATCCGCCACCTTCGCGACGCCGGTCCCACGGGTCGTGGAGTTGGGCTTGACGACGACCGGCGGATCGAACGCCTCGGTAGCGGCCGCGACGGTCTCCTCGTCGACGGGATTGGAGACCATCGTCGTCTCGGGAACTGGAACGCCAGCCCGTGCGAGTCGCGCGAGCACGTCGGCCTTGTTTCGCGACCGAAGGATCTCCTCGCGATCGTTGACCCAGGGGATCGAGAGGGCGGCGTCGACCACGCCCCCTTCCATGATCCGCGAGGGATAGACGAATCCCACGTCGACCGCGGGGAGATCAAGGTGGGAGAGCGCGAACGTTCGCTGGCTCGACTGGAGAGGGACGACCTCGATCCCGCGCTCGGCGAGCGGATCGATCATCCGCTCGTAGGTCTCTGCCTGCGTGGTGACAGCGAGCCGGAGAGTCATTGGGCTCACCCGCCGCTGACCGGCGGGAACAGCGCGAGTTCGGCGTCAGCGTCGAGGCGCGTCTCGTAGCCGTCGGCCGTCGCGAACGGATCGGTACCGTCGACGAGCAATCGGATGTGCTCGGCCAGTTCGCCGTTCTCGTATACTTCCGCTTGCAGGTCGGGGTGGCGCTCGAACAGCGCTTCAAGTGCGTCTTCGACGGTCGCATCGTCGTCGAGATCCAGGGCGATGTCCTTCCGGCCGGCCGTCTCGGCCAGATTGGCGAACAGCTTCCACTCCATGTCCGGCTAGGGGTGAGCCGACGCAATGAGACTGACGGTAGTGTGACGGGGGAAACCCGAAGACGCGTCACGACGGCCCGGTGTTCGGCGCCGCGCGGGCGGCCGCCGCAATCTCGACAGCACGGAGTTCGTCGGGCGCCGCAATGACGTAGATCGATTCGCCGCTATCGAGGACACGATCACGAGACGGAAGCGTCTCGATACCGCCGTCGGAACCGGCCGGAACCACGGCGACGACCGTGACGTCGAGCGCACCGACCGGCGTTCCAGCCAGCGCGCCCTCGGGGTCGATCTCGACGACGCCCATCGTCTCGTCAGCCGCCCGCAGCAGCGAGACGAACTCCCGATCCGGACGGGCGTCGGTCGCGAGGGTGACCAGCCGGTAGCGCTCGTCGGGATCGAGTTTTGCCACGTCGGCGGCGTCGACCGCGACGGTCACGACCTCACCCGACGTCGCTCGGAGTTCAGCATTACAACGCCGCCGGGTTCCGTCTCCGGACCAGATCTGGACGAGGTCGCCGGGCCCGGCCGCGTAGGATGGGTCCGCCCGGATCGCCATCGCGACGCTCTCGGGAGGTAACGTGGGACCGAGACCCGCGATTCGGCGACCGACTGCGAGGTGCGTGGCCGTCCCGTCGTCGAGTTCGATATCGACGTGGCCGATACCATAGTCGGCCTTGAGGCGGGCGACCAGCCGCTCTCGGAGCTGTGCCACCGTGAGTCCCCGCGGGAAGAGCAGCGACTGTCCAGCAAGTGCTTCTTTCGTCTCCGGATCGACCGGCTCGTAGCCGACGATGTCGTCGATCTCGTCGGGGAGTTCGACCGTGATGACCCGTCCGCCCGCTCTGACGACCCGCGTCAGGTCGTCGAGCGTCTCCATCCCGCTTCGCGAAAGCAGGGTCACACCCATTCGATCGCCTGCCCGGTGGCCGACGACGCTGGCTCCCGCACTCGCGATGACGGCACCGATGTTGAACGCCGCGGCCGCGAGACTGACCGTCGCCGCGCCGTCGATCACCTGCCCGAGCGCCGTCTGCGTGTTGAGATACGCCGCGACGACGCCGAGTCCGACCAGGACGATCGCTCCCGTCGGCGCACGCTGTGTCACGTACCAGCGATACCCCAGCGCGGAGACTGCTGCAGCCAGGCCGGCGACGACTGCGAGTCCCGCGATCCTGCCGAGCGGTCCGGCCACGTCGGCGAACACGAGTTGCAGTACGTTCATGTTACCACCTCTCCGAACCGATCGAGCGCGTCCCCCGATCCCACGGCGAACAGTTCGTCACCCGCCGCGAGTTGTCGGGTCCCCTTCGGTGAGAACTGCCAGCCGCCACCCGTCCGGACGGCCAGCACGGCGACCTCGTAGCGCCCTCGAACGTTCGCCCCGGCGAGCGTGACACCGTCGAGTTCACTCCCGGGTCGGACCGTCAACCGGCGGAACCGCTTTCCGGCCCGACGTAGCAATGAGAGTACTTCGTACTCGCGGCGGACACCGCGGGATTCGACGATCACCGTCGCGCCGTCGGCGCGCAAGAGCGTCTCCACGTCGGATCTGGCGACTGCGAGTGTTACCTGTCCGTCCCCGCCGCTGGTCGTCGGCGCGCGCGCCGGTGCCGGTTCGGCCGGCGTCTCGGCAACGACCTGTCCCCCCTCGATTGGAGGTGGCGCCTCCTCGTCAGATCCGGGCCGCGTCGAGCTGGCGCTGACGACCTCGCCGCGAACGCGTTCCTCTGGCGTGACTGCCGTCACGCTGTCGCCACGAGCCAGCCCGGTCGGCACGAGCGCGTTCACCGAGACTGCTCGCTGATTCCCGTCGAGCCGTCGTGACAGCCCCGAGAACGGCGGCGCGGCCGCGACGCTCGCGCCTCCCGATTTGTCGATCGAGACCGACACGTCACCGAGTTCGAACTCGGTCCGGAGGCGTTCGGCCAGCCGCGTCTCCAGTTCCGAGACCTGCAGGTCCGCGGGCAACCGCCAGTCGCTGTCCCGTATCGCTGCTCGGAGGTGCTCCGGCAGCGGCGGGTATCCCTCGATGTCGGCGACATCACCGGTCACGCGGATCCGGACTTCGTTTCGTCCGCCCACGACCTCGACGAGATCCGCCGAAAGCGTCCGCTCGCCGAGCGCGCGCAGCGAGAGTCGGCGCGGGACCGACGCACCGAGCTGGTCGCCCTTGGCGTGAGCGTACAGCGACATCATCATCACGATGAGCAGTCCGGTCGTGACCGTCGGCGCGTTCGCGGAGGCGAGGATCGTCGGATCCGCCAGCGCGAGCAGGCCGCCGTTGATCCCGGCCAGCGCGACCGCCAGCACGACGACACCGAACCCCGGGAGCGTCACACCGGTCACGTATTTGAACAGGAAGCCGAGCACACCCGAAACCAGCGCCGGGATGATCCCGGTCAACACCCCCAGGTAGAGCCCATAGACAATCGCGATAGGGAGTGAGTCCATACCCACGTAGGGACGCGCCCACCAGTTAGTGCTATCGGCGCCGCCGAGAGGTGCGATCGAACCCCCAGATCAGGATCAAAACTACCATGCCAGTTCACTGCGACCGTGCTGATACCGACAAGGTGGTTTCCGGTGACCGAAAAACGAGAATATACCGACGATTACCCCGAGAAGACGCTGTATCTGCCCGGCCCGACCGAAGTGCGCGAGGACGTCATCGAAGCGATGGCCGAGCCGATGTTCGGCCACCGCATGGACCGGATGACCGACCTCTACACGACGATCGTCGAGGACACCAGGGAGTTCCTCGATACCGACCAGGACGTGATCGTGCTCACGGCCTCCGGCACGGAGTTCTGGGAGGCAACGACGCTGAATCTCGTCGAGGACCGCATGCTCGTCCCGACGTCCGGCGCGTTCAGCGAGCGCCAGGCCAACGTCGCCGAGCGCCTGGGCAAAGACGTTGATCGAATCGAGTACGAGTGGGGCAACGCGGTCAAACCCGAGGACGTCAGGGCCGCACTCGAAGAGAGCGACGACGGCTACGACGCCGTCGGCATGGTGATGAACGAGACCTCGACCGGCGTGCGCAACCCTGTCGAGGAGGTCGGCGACCTGCTGGGCGAGTACCCCGACACGTACTTCGTCGTCGACGCGATCTCCTGTCTGGGCGGCGATTACGTCGTCCCTGAGGAACATAACATCGACGCGCTGTTCACCTCCTCCCAGAAGGCCTTCGCCATGCCGCCGGGACTCGCGATCACGACCGTCAGCGAGGACGCCTACGAGCGCGAGCGCGAGAAGGATTCGGCGTCGTGGTACGGCGGCTTCCAGCGATGTCTCGACTACTACGATCGCAAGGGCCAGACCCACTCGACGCCCGCCATTCCGCTCATGCTGGCCTACCGCAAGCAGATGAAACACATGCTCGATGAAGGCCACAAGGCTCGCGACCAGCGCCATCAAGAGATGGCCGAGTACACCCGCGAGTGGGCCCGCGAGCACTTCGGCCTCTACGCCGAGGAGGGATATCGCTCTCAGACGGTCACGGCCGTCGAGAACACCCAGGGGATCGACGTCGCCGCAACCATCGAGGCAGTCTCCGAAAAGTACGACCTGGTCTTCTCGAACGGCTACGGGTCGATCGGCGAGGAGACGTTCCGCATCGGTCACATGGGCGAACACACCGTCGAGAGCGTCAAGGAACTGACCGACGCCATCGAGGACGTCGCCGGACTGTAGGCCGACAGACGGACTTCCTATCTAATTTCATATACGAAGAATACGGAAATAGGGGCGCACGGATGGCCAGCAGGACGATTAGCTTCGATGGGGAAAATACGAACGATTGCGGAGGGCCAAAGACGAGAGCGAGAATTTCAGCGACGCCATCGGCCGACTCCTCGGAGACGACAAGCACCCGCTGCATGGGCTTGTCGGGTTGCTGGAAGAAGACGAGGCCGACCGGCTGCGAGGGCGATCGCGAGCGTGTCGCGAGGGCGTGAACTCGCGGATGTGGCCCACGGACCGATCCAAGCGATGATCGCCGGGATCGCACTCGCACGCGGCGCACGCAGACAGTTGTGGACGATTCCGTAGCCTTCTTTCTCTCGGCGACCGCGTACTCGGGCATGCCAGACGCCGAGCCGCCGGACAACCCCTACGTCGAGGAGCCGCCGACCGACTTCGAGTCGGTCGAGGACCTCGATCCCGAGCGCGCCCGCGAGCAGGCCGCCGATCTTCGGGAGGCGATCCGCTATCACGACTACCGCTACTACGTCGACAACGACCCCGTCGTCGGCGATCGGACCTACGACGCTCTCTTCGCTCGCCTGCGCGATCTCGAAGACGCCTTCGACCTGGAAACCGGGGACAGCCCGACACAACGCGTCGGGGGCGAACCCCTCGACGAACTGGCGACCGTCGAACACGTCGCGCCGATGCGCTCGATCGAACAGAGCGGCGACGCTGAGGACGTGCGGGCCTTCGACGAACGCGTCCGCCGAGAACTGGCCGACGCGGGCTACGACAGGTCGGTCGAGTATCACTGCGAGCCCAAGTTCGACGGGCTCTCGATCGAGGTCGTCTACGAGGACGGCGTCTATCAGCGGGCTGCAACCCGCGGCGACGGCGAGGAAGGCGACGACGTCACCGAGAACGTCCGGACGATCGGAGCCGTTCCCGAGCGCCTCCGCGGTGACTACCCCGACAATCTGGCTGTGCGCGGCGAGGTCTACATGCCTCGGGACGCGTTCAACGAGTACAACCGCGAGCGCGTCGAACGCGGCGACGAGCCGTTCGCCAATCCGCGCAATGCCGCCGCCGGCAGCCTGCGCCAACTCGATCCTTCGATCACGGCCGAGCGGCCGCTCTCGATCTTCTTTTTCGGCGTGCTCGACGCGAGTGTCACGTTCGACTCCCAGTCGGAGCTGTGCGAGCGGTTCCCCGAGTGGGGCCTGCGAGTCTCCGGAGAGGTCGAACTCGTCGGGGATATCGAGGCCGCGATAGAGTACCGCGATCGGTTGCTCGAGGCCCGGGACGACCTCGACTACGAGATCGACGGCACCGTCGTCAAGGTCGACGACCGCGCGGCCTGCGAGCTGCTGGGCTCGACCTCGCGAGCGCCGCGGTGGGCGTTCGCCTACAAGTTCCCGGCCCGCAAGGAGACCACTCGGATCCGGGACGTCGTCGTCCAGGTCGGCCGCACGGGTCGGCTGACCCCCGTCGCACTGCTCGATCCGGCCGAGGTCGGCGGCGTCACCGTCTCGCGGGCGACGCTGCACAACCCCGCAGAGATCGACCGGCTCGGCGTCGACGTCGGCGACGAAGTCCGGATCCAGCGGGCCGGCGACGTCATTCCACAGGTCGTCGAAGTCACCGACAAGCGGGCCGACGGGACCTTCTCGTTCCCCGACGAGTGCCCCGTCTGCGGGAGTCCGGTCGAGCGCGACGGTCCGATGGCGTTCTGTCCGGGCGGGTTCACCTGCGAGGCACAGCTCGAACGGGCGATCGTCCACTACGCCTCCCGAGACGGGCTCGATATCGAAGGACTGGGCGAAGCCAGCGTCGAGCAACTGCTGGATGCGGGACTGGTCGAGTCGCTTCCCGACCTCTACGAACTGGACGCCGACGCGCTCGCCGACCTCGACGGCTGGGGGAGGAGAAGCGCGGAAAACCTCGTCGAGGAACTCGAAGCCAGTCGCCGGCCCCCGCTCGCGGACTTTCTGGCGGCGCTGTCGATTCCCGACGTCGGCTCGACGACCGCAGCCGGACTCGCCCGGGAGTTCGGTACGTTCGAGGCGCTCCGGGAGATCGCCGAGGCTGGCGATGCGGAGCGCCTGCAGGCGGTCGACGACGTCGGCCCCGAAGTCGCCGACAGCATCGTCACGTTCTTCGGGCGCGATCGGACACAGGAGACGCTGGATCGACTGCTCGAACACGTCTCGCCACAGGAGGCCGATACTGCCGGCGGCGACGAACTCGACGGACTCACTTTCGTGTTCACGGGCACGCTCGCGGATTACACGCGCAGCGAAGCGCAGGACCTCGTCGAGACCCACGGTGGGAATGCCACGAGCAGCGTCTCGGGCAACACCGACTACCTCGTCGTCGGTGACAGCCCCGGACAGCGAAAGCGCGATGACGCCGACGCCGAAGGAGTACCGATCATCGACGAGGAGGCGTTCGAGGAACTGCTCGGAGAGCGCGACGTACTATAGGTCGGCTGTCCGGAGTTTCAGATAGCCCAGCGTCACCGGCAGGACGATCCACGCGAGCACGACCGTCGCGCCGAACCACGGTTCGACGTAGTAGGGCTCGCCATCAGGGAGACCGGGGGCGTACGCCACGAGCGCGACAGTGAGGTCCGGTTCGACGCCGGCGATCACGTTCCGGACGGCGGCGATCGGCTGGATCTGTCGCCAGACCATCGCCCAGGTCGGGGACGGTCCCGACGGGAACGAGAAGCCGTTAAGCACGTATCGGACTGCGACCGGAACACCTTCCCACAGCCGGAACAGGAAGACGATGAACAGGCCGAACGCGCCGGCGGCCGCGCGGGTCGTATTGACAGACCCTGCCGAGAGTCCGATCGAGAGACTGACGAACACGGCCATCAATCCGGCGGCGAAGACGATCGCCGCAAGCAACGCGCTCCCGGAGACGGGAGCGCCGAGCACGGCGGCCAGCGCGCCCGCGACGGCGATCGAGCCGGTCGTCATCGCGACCACCAGCGCCAGCCGCCCGAGGAAGGTCCCGTAGACGACCTCCGTCCGCGAGAACGGGAGACTGAGCAACACTCGAAGCTCACCAGAGGCGCGCTTGCCGACGATCTGGTTGTACGACATCGAGATCGCCGCGACCGATCCGAGAAACGCCATCGCTCCCAGCCCGATCCGCGGCACGTCCACGCCGCTCGCGGTCTCGGCGTTCGAACCGGCGAGATATCCGATCCCGAGCCCGACCAGCAGGAACAGCGCCCCGAGGGCGTACAGCTGTCGGTCCCGGATTGCGTCCGTGAAGTCCTTCCGTGTGATCTGGAGGAGGCGGTTCATCAGTTCTCACCTCCCGTGTAGGAGACGAACAGATCTTCGAGGGACGTCTCGCTCGTTTCGACGTTCTCGACAGTCCCGGCCTCGTAGCAGTCGGCGACGATCGCGCCCTTGGCGGCGTTCTCACAGCCGACGGCGAGCGTCGTCCCTTCGACGGCGACGCTAGTGACGCCGCCGCGCTGCTCTATTGTCTCGACCAGTCCGTCGGGGATCGACGACATCGTCACGTGAAGCTGGCCGGTCGCGCCGGCGGCCTCACGCAGCCCGTCGATCGTGTCGACGGCGACCAGTTCGCCCTGGTTGAGGATACCGACCCGGTCACAGACGGCCTCGACCTGTTCGAGGATGTGACTGGAGAAAAACACCGTCGTCCCGCGGTCGGCCTCGGCCTGAACGATCTGTCGCATCCGTCGTGCGCCGTTGGGATCGAGCCCGGTCGTCGGTTCGTCGAGGATCAACAGGTCGGGGTCACCGGCCAGCGCCATCCCGAGCATGAGTCGCTGTTTCATCCCCTTCGAGTAGTCTTCGACCCGCCGATCACCGGCTTCGGCGATCCCGACGCGGTCGAGAATCGCTTGCGGGTCGCCTTCGGCACGCTTCGCCTGGAGCGCGAATTCGAGGTGCGTGCGGCCGGTCATCCGGCCGAGCGCGCCGTAGCCTTCGGGGAGAACACCCGTCCGCTCCCGAACGGGCACGGACGCGGCCTGTGTATCGTGGCCGAACACCTGTGCAGATCCCACTGTAGGCCGGACGTGATCCAGCAGAATGTCGATGGTCGTGGACTTGCCCGCGCCGTTTGGCCCGAGAAAGCCGAACACTTCGCCTTCTTCGACCGTGAGGTCGAGATTCTGGAGGGCTGTGACGTCACCGAACCGTTTGGAGACGCCACTGATTTCGATCGCGGCCATGCCGCCGCCTTCTGAGGGACGAGTGAAGTAAATTTCCCTATAGGTCTGCGTTCGAGAACCGCCAGTAGCCGAGTGCGACTGGAACGACGAACCACAGCAAGAGGATCAACGCCGCGAGCACGGGTGTCGCGTATACGGCGTCGACGTTGTTGGCTCTGACAGTCGCCGCCGGCCATTCCGTCGTTGCCGCGAGGGTAGCACTAAGCACTTCGTTGAACGCGCCGTTCGGCGTCAGGCTCTGATAGATGTACAGCCAGTCGGCGTCCCCGCTCAGATCCAGGACGATCGTGAGGACGGCGGCGATCGCACCCCAGAAGAACTGAACGACGATCAACACGATCGCGCCGGCAACCGCCAGCGACGACGAACGCGTCACTGCCGACAGTCCCACGAAGATACTCACGTAGAGCACGATGTACACGAGGATCGCCACGAGGAACTCCACCGAGAGCACGATCGGAACGGTTCCGAGCAGGGCCCCGCCGACGCCGAGACCGATCACCA
The DNA here is from genome assembly GCF_025517535.1 of Halapricum hydrolyticum. Lineage (NCBI taxonomy): Archaea > Methanobacteriati > Methanobacteriota > Halobacteria > Halobacteriales > Haloarculaceae > Halapricum > Halapricum hydrolyticum. The sequence continues at coordinate 79,289 of NZ_JAOPKC010000010.1, read as the reverse complement.
GCGACGCGATCGCGGGGACCGCGAGCACGGCTGACCGACCGACGATCTTGCCCGTGATGACCTCGAGCCGGGTGTGAGGCAGCGACAGCAAGAGCTTCAGACTGCCCTGCTCCCACTCGCCGACGATCGACTTGTGACAGATGATTGCACTGACGAACATGATGAAGATTGTGATCGGGCTCTGCACGAACGAGACCAGCCCGACCCCCAGTTGGTTGCCCGGAACACTCTCGATAAATTGATCGGAGTAATATCCGAACGCCGCTCCGAGACCGACCGAGAGCAACCCGAAGACGATCGCCAGCGCCCAGAACATCCGCGATCGGATCGCGTCCCGGAAGTCCTTGCGCGCGACGGCTACCCAGCTCATTGTCCACCTCCCGTGTACGCCATGAACAGCTCTTCGAGCGAGGCTTCCTCCGTCTCGAAGTCCGAGACGCTCGCGCCGTGGTCTTCGAGCGTCGTCACGACGTCCATCTTCGCGCCGTCGTCGACCGAAGCCGTCAGGACGCCATCGCTGAACGTCACGCTCGAAACGCCCGACAGCGACTGAACCGCGTCGATCGCCCCGTCGGTGACGCCGTCAGCGACGACTCTGAGCGTCGCCTGTGTCCCCGCCGCGTCGCGCAGGCCGTCGACCGTGTCGACAGCGACCAGTTCGCCGTCGCGGAGGATACCGACCCGGTCACACACCGCCTCGACCTGGCTAAGGATGTGACTGGAGAAAAATACCGTCGTCCCGTTGGACGCTTCCTCCTTGACGATCTGTCGCACGTCCTGCACGCCCGAGGGATCCAGCCCCGTCGATGGCTCGTCGAGGATCAGCAGGTCGGGGTCGCCGACCAGCGCCATCCCGAGCGTGAGTCGCTGTTTCATCCCCTTCGAGAAATCGCCCGCTTTCCGATCGATCGCATCTGCCAGTCCGACGCGCTCGAGGACTGCTTCGGGGTCGTCGTTCGTCTCCTTGGACTCGATGACGAACTCGAGGTGATGGCGGGCCGTTAGCCGGTCGTACACCTTGTATCCTTCAGGGAGCACCCCGGTGCGGCGGCGCACTTCCTGCGAATCGTGCTGTGCATCCAGACCGAGCACGCGGGCCGTGCCCGACGTCGGGCGGACAAAATCCAGGAGGATGTTGATCGTCGTCGACTTCCCCGCGCCGTTCGGCCCGAGAAAGCCAAACACTTCCCCCTCGTTCACCCTGAGATCGACTCCACGGAGGGCTGTCACGGACTCACCGAACCGCTTGGTGAGACCGTTCAGTTCGATAGCGGCCATATCCAGATTATCCCCCTCGTGCAATATATAAAAAAGATGGGATATCGGATCAGGTTGACGCAGTCCCGGTGGATGTCCGAGCGAGTTTCACAGCGTCGGCCAGCGTGGCGTCGTCGCACGGTCGTCTCTCTCGGTTTTGCAACATGTTTTTGAAAGTTGCGTCCGGAGGAGAGGTATGGAAACGGAGAGCAGGAACTCGGCGGTGTCGCTGGACGGCGTCGTCAAGACGTATCGTCTCGGCGAACCAGTCCACGCGCTGGACGGGGTGTCCCTGGAGGTACCGCGTGGCTCGTACACGGCCGTCATGGGGCCGAGCGGGTCGGGGAAGTCGACGCTGATGAACCTGATCGGGTGTCTGGACACCCCGACAGAAGGTGAGATTTTTCTCGACGGGCAGGACGTGACGCGGGTGAGCGACCGCGAGCGGACGCGGATCCGCGGCGAGGACGTCGGCTTCGTCTTCCAGACGTTCAATCTCATGCCGCGGCTGACCGCCCGCGAGAACGTCGCCCTGCCGATGGTGTTTCGCGGGATCGGCCGCGCCGAACGTCGGGAACGAGCAGCCGAAGTACTCGACTCGGTCGGGCTGGGTGATCGGCTCGAACACCGACCCAACGAACTCTCCGGCGGCCAGCGCCAGCGGGTCGCCATCGCCCGTGCGCTGGTCAACGACCCTGCGCTGCTGCTGGCCGACGAACCGACCGGGAACCTCGACACCGAGACCGGCGAACAGATTATGGACCTGTTCGAGGAACTCTACGAACGGGGGAACACCATTCTGATGGTCACCCACGAGCGGTCGATCGCCGAACACGCCGAGCGGATCGTTCACCTGCTGGACGGGGAGATCGAGCGGATCGAACAGCTCTCGGGGGTCGGCCGATGAAACTACTGGAGAGTCTGCGGATCTCCTGGCGGGCGATCCGCGGTCACAAGCTCCGGTCGACGCTGACGACGCTGGGCGTGATCATCGGCATCGCCGCCGTCATCACGTTCGTCACGCTCGGGGCCGGCCTGCAGGAGGGGATCGTCGGCGACATCAGCCCGGACGACCAGCGCAACGTCTACGTCTGGGCGGCCCCGCCGGAGAACAGCGGACAGGGGCCGCTCGCCGGCGCACAGCCGGTGTTCACCCAGCGCGACGCAAACCAGGCCGCGAATCTCTCGGGGGTGGAAGACGCCTACGTGTACACGCCGGTCCCGGGCCAGTCAGTCACGTACGGCAACGAGACGGTCGCCAGACAGAGCGGCTTCATCGCGACCGGGGCCGGCTATCTCGATGACGACGAGATCGCTGACGGGAGACGATTCACTGGCGGCACGGTCGATCCCGAAAACGGCACACTCGAGGTCGTTCTCAACCCGGCGATGGCCGGACTGTTCGAGCAAAACGTCTCTGTCGGCGACACGCTGACGCTCGGCGTCTTCCAGGGCCTGCAGGTCGAGGTGACCGTCGTCGGCATCCTCGAGGACTCCGAGAGTCGAAGCGCGTTCGAAGGGTTCGGCCCGTCACCGAGGCTGTATATCCCGGCCGATTTCCAGCTGATCGGTGGCGTCGGCGAGCAGCCGCGATACATTGCGATGGTCGCGGAGGCCCCGACCAGAAGCGACGCCGATATCGACCAGGTCAAACAGGTGACCGAGCAGTACCTCACTGGTCCCGACTCCGACGCTGGCGAGCGGGCGGCGAGCCAGGACCTGGCGTTCGAACTCCAGACGAGCACGGAACTGATCGGCCAGCTAGAGGACGTGCTGAACCTCCTGCAGAACTTCGTCGTCGGGATCGCGGGCATCTCGCTTTTGGTCGGCTCGATCGGCATCGCCAACATAATGCTCGTCTCAGTCACCGAGCGAACTCGCGAGATCGGGATCATGAAGGCCGTCGGGGCACAGCGCCGGGACATCCTGGGGCTGTTCATCGTCGAGGCCGTCATCCTCGGCGTGCTCGGCGCAATCATGGGGACCGCGCTGGGACTGCTCGCGGGGTACGCCGTCTCCGGATACATCGGGATCCCCTGGGTGTTCCCTGCCCGCTGGACGGCCGTCGCGATCGTCGTCGGCATCGCTGTCGGCGTGCTCGCCGGCCTGTACCCGGCCTGGAACGCCTCCCGGACCGATCCGATCGACGCGCTGCGGTATGAGTGATCGGCCAGGGGCCGATCAGTTGCCGATCAGGAGACGCCGCCGCTACTTTCGAAGCGTTGTCCGAGAGGGACGAATTCGATCCGGCTGGATAGCAGATACCACGGCAATACGAGCGCCGCGCCGAGCGCGTTGGCGTAAGCGTCGAGCACCGAGACGTACCGGCCCGGCGCGATCGACTGGCCGAACTCGATGCCGACACCGTACAGTACGGTCGCGACGACGACCAGCGCGGCCAGCGAGCGGGCGCGTCGCTCCCAGTCAGCCGTCGCGTAGGCCAGCGCGTACGCGAACGCGCCGTACGCGAGGAAGTGACGCCACTTGTCCAGCGGGATCAAAGTGAACCGGACCCGGTCGAGCACTGTCTCCGGCGGAACCGCGAGGATCGACCCGTAGAAGATGACGCCGGCCACAGCGAGGACGGCCAGCCACCTGACCGGCGCCGGCAACAGCGGAACGCGAACCGACATGTCTATCGAAGAACGGGCCGGCGGGAAATGTCGTCCGGTTTCGGGCCGTCGCGCGCGTCGAAAAGCAGTTTTTTCTCCCTGGCTCGCCCCTCACCAGATATGTTCGGAACGAGCGGCGTCCGCGGCCCGGTCGGCGAGACGGTCACCGCGGAACTGGCGCTTTCAGTCGGTCGGGCCCTGGCGCTCGACTGCGATCGAGTGGTCGTCGGTCGTGATCCGCGCGAAAGCGGCGAGTTGCTGACCGACGCGCTCGCCGCGGGGCTGCGGGAGTCGGGAACGGACGTACTCGATATCGGCGTCGCCGCGACGCCGACGATCGCCCGCGCGGTCGGCTGGCTTTCCGCCGACGCCGGCGTCGCGATCACGGCCAGCCACAACCCTGCCCCGGACAACGGGATCAAGCTCTGGCAACCCTCCGGCCAGGCGTTCGACGACGCCATGCAGAACCGGATCGCCGATCACGTCGAGGCCAGCGACACTGACCTGCACCCGTGGAACGAACTCGGAACTCGAAAGGCCGTCGACGCCCGGCAGCGTCACGTCGAAGCGATCACCGCAACCGTCGAGATCGACGATCCGCCGTCGGTCGTCGTGGACCTGGGTAACGGCGCCGGAGCGGTCAGCGTCGAGGTACTGCAGGCCCTGGGCTGCTCGGTCGAGACGCTCAACGCCCAGCCCGACGGGTCGTTTCCGGGGCGCCCGAGCGAGCCGACCGCCGAGCACTGCGAGTCGCTGGCGGACCTCGTCGGCGCGAGCGACGCTGACCTGGGAATCGCGCACGACGGCGACGCTGACCGCATGCGAGCGGTGACCGGCCAGGGCGAGTTTATCTCCGGGGATGTGCTCCTGGCGATGCTCGCTCGCGAGGCGGCCGATCCGGGCCAGCGCGTCGCCGTCCCCGTGGACACGAGCATGGCCGTCGACGACCATTTGGCCGAGATCGACGTCGAGGTCGCGCGAACGAAAGTCGGGGACGTCTACGTCGCCGAGCGCGTCACCGAACCGGACGTGGTCTTCGGCGGCGAGCCCTCTGGCGCGTGGATCTGGCCCAACGCGACGCTGTGCCCCGACGGGCCGCTGGCGGCCGCGAAACTCGCTGCACTGGCCGCCGAGCGACCGCTCGAAGCACGGCTCGACGATATCGACACCTATCCGATCCGACGCGAGAACGTCGAGACCACCGAGAAGACTGCAGTGATGGAGCGCGTCGCCGCGGACGTCACCGGCGCCTACGACGACGTGACGACGTTGGACGGCGTGCGGGTCGGATTCGAGGACGGCTGGTTCCTGATCCGGGCGAGCGGCACCCAGCCGCTCGTTCGCGTGACTGCGGAGGCACGTGACAGCAAGCAGGCACAGACGTATCTCGCGGCTGCGATCTCGCTGGTCGAGGATGCCAGAGACGCGACGACAGAAGCGTAGGAAAAGGATTCGCAGGCGATTTGCGAGCGTTACCCGCGACGTGTCGAGCGGGCCTCACGAACGTCAGCACCGTCGCGGATCTTGTCCTCACATTGCGGGCACACTCTCGGATTTTCGATCCCGTTCGGCGTGAAAACACGTGCGTAGGCCGCCGTTACAAATGAGCCACAGTTCTGGCATTCCGGCATACACCCTCTTGTTGGTCTCGTCCACCTTAATTATTGGTGATGTGCCACCGCAAGGCACACATTGCCGGTTTATTCTCGATTTCCTCACATAGTGATTACTGTACGTCTGTTCCGGGTCGACCGCGCGAATGAGTGCGGTCGTACCAGTAAATCGTTACAGTAATCACTATCAGACTGCCGGCAGTATCAAAACGACGTGTAAACGGTCCCGTCCTGTGTGAGGTCGATCGTACCGTCGAACAGGTCGCGATAGCCCGCGAGTACCTCGTCGTCGTGGACGCTCTCGGCGAGGTGGAACAGCCCGACAGCGTCGTGTTCCGCGAGCAGTTCCAGCAGTGACTCGACAGCTTCGCGAGCGCTGTCCTCGTCGGCGTAGTAGGCCATCTCGGTGACAGAGTCGACCGAAATCCGACGCTTGCCCTCGGTCTCTTCGAGGAACTGACGCGTCTGATCGACGATCTCGTCGAGATTGTCGGGTGCACTGACGTATCTGACGTGATCGGTCTTGCGACGGGTGTAGCCGCGCTCGACGGACAACGTATCGAGAATTGTCGCCTTCGACTCGTCGACGGCGTAGTGTTCGAGCTTCTGCTCGACCTCGCGAGCGCTCGTCCGGGTCGAGATGATCAGCATGTGGTCGGTGTCGGTACGGAGAAACTCCGTGTCGATCCGGTCGGTTTCGCCGGTGCTCGGGTGCACGAGCAGGATACCTGTGCCGCCCGGAACTGTCTCCGGCGCGTTCTCGATCGCCAGCGTGTACTCCATGTGGCTGTGAAAGCGGTGCAAGCAGCCTTAATGCTGTCGGGAGGAATCGAAGCAGACGGAACTAGTCGGCCGACTCTTCAGCGCGTTCGCGGATGAGATCACGAAGCTCGTCGGCGTCGTTGATCTCCTCCATCTCGGATTCTTCGATGAGCGCCGTCCCGTCGACTGCCTCACGGGTTGCACGTTCGACGACGTACACCGAAGTCGTCCGGGTCACTTCCCCGACAGAAGACATGATCCGGGCGCGTTTCTCCGCGGTTTCGGTGAACTCCGAGTGGCCGGTCAGCATCTGCTGGCGACGCTGTTCGTTCTCGCTGATCGTCTTGAACGGCGCACGCTCGGTCGGATGCACGTCGAAGCCGACTCGCGTGAGCACGGTGACGATCGATTCGTCCGCGGGATCGACATCGGGGTCGTCCGGCGTGGGCTCGTTGTCGCGGATGTCTTCGGTACCGTCGAGCACCTCGACCGGCGAGGTCAGCGGTGCGTCGAACAGTTCCTCGAGCTTGGCGGCCACGTCGACGCTAGCGTCCATACCGTCCTCGTACTTCGAGACGGTCCGGCGGGAGACACCGAGTTCGCTGGCGAGCTTGCCCAGACTCCACTCGCGCTCCTGTCGGGCGTCTTCGAGGATTTCGCTATCGATATTGACGTACAGTCCGCCAGGGGCAGCGTAGATCAGCGGCGGCACGTCCTCGACGAACAGGTCCATCGCGGTGTCCGGCGAGAGGACGGGCACGCCGTGACGGAAGTAGACCACGCCGGGCTTGAGATCCTCGTCGCGGGTGCGCAACCCGATGACGAGCGGCGTCGCCCGGAGGTACTCCCCGAGCCGGCGCATCTCCGCGCCGGTCCGGTTGTCGAAGGCGTCGATGTTCCCCAAAATCTTTACCAGGACGGTGTCCCGTCCGCGCCGGGCAGCCACGTCAAAACTCTTCGGACGGATCGCACACCGGTCGCTGACGAGGAACCCCGCATCCTCCAGCATCGCGATCACGTTTTCAACCAGTGCGGATCGGGACATCGGTTTCTCGAACTAGACGTAAGTAGTTCATTGCATATATGGTTTGCGGCAGGCGTAGAAGCGGTGTATTGCGGTTTCGCTCGGAAACGCCCCCGTGATTGATATAGAAGTGCTGATCGAGCGAAACATTCCGGATGTCTGATTGTCGAATAGGCGACGTCCACCAGTTGCGCTCGCGTTCGCAGAGATACACGTGGACGCCAACAAATGCGCCTCCAGCGGTCACCGGCGAGGTCTGACGAGTCCGACTCCGCGCGAGAGAAATATTCATAGAGATACAGCGGTCACGATCGGTCTCACTCGACGACGAGTAACACACCAAGACCGAGCAGTAGAACGGTGTACGCGACGGCAGCGGCGAGAGCGTCGCCGGTCGTCGGGTACTCGCTGGCCCGGAAGACGATCGCTTTCCGGACCATCGCGATCACACCGGTGTAGATCACCAGGCGGACGATCTCAGCAGTGCCTTGTTTCGTCGTGTAGGCAATCACCGTCTGGTATATCTCGACGATGATGAGCAACAGCAGTCCAGTGTCGATGAACCCGATGACGACGAGCGGATCGGTGATCGATCCCGTCAGGACGGCCTCCCCGATCTGGAGTATGAGATCGACGACGCCGATGCCGAACAGGAGCGCGAATACCGCGGCTGCGACCAGCTCGACGTAGGTGACGAACTGCTCGGTGACGCGAGCGATCGGACTCTCGGAGGTGGTCCCGGCAGGAGCGTCCGCGTCTACCATTCTCGTCTGGGAACGGATTAGGAATCCACCTGTAAATAGCTGGGGACGACGCGAAGGCCGCTATGGTAAATCGCCTCGGGGTCAAGCCCAGAGGCTTTCGCGTGGACTCCCGTTCTATGCCTCTGTTGAGGCAGGGGGTACGTACTCCCCACTCACGTTCAGCGTCCCGCGATTTAAGCGCACATCTACGGGTGCGCCTCCGTCACCTGCGTTTTGCCTGCGACGGAGATACTGCAAACCGATATTCTTCGAGGCGTTGTAGTCAGCGTGATTCTCATACCCGCACTGCTGACACTCGAACGACTCTCTGTCACGGTTATCGTCGTGGGTAAACCCACACGTCGAGCAACGCTTCGAGGTGTTGCGGGGGTTCACCTGTACGGCTTCGACACCGTGTTCTTTGGCTTTGTATTCGACGTACTCGTAGAGGCGTCGGAACGCCCAGACGTGTTGCCACGTCGCTTCGGGAATGTTCTCCCGAATGTGGGTCAAGTCCTCGAACACGATGTGCGAACAGTCGTTCTCGACGGCCTCCTCGATAAGCTCGTTCGCCACCGTGTGCAGGTGTATCTCGAAGCGTCCGTACTCTTTCCGCCCGACTGACTCGATGTTCTCGTGAGCGTGGCGAGACCCACACTGTTGAAGCGACCCACGACGTTTCTCGTACTCTCGTCGCCAGTGATTAAACTCGTCTGCCGACCAGAATCGCCCGGTCGAAGCAACGGCGAGGTTGTTCACTCCCAAATCCACACCAAGGACTGTTCTGTGCTTGGACTCAGATTCGGGCGATTCCTCGTCTGCCTCGACTTTCCGCATAGAAGCGTGGAGATACCAGTCACCATCGCGGTACTGCAACTGTGCCATCCGAAACTCGAAGTCCTCGTCGGAGACGTATTTGGTCGGCGGTGTCTCCGAGTCGTCGGGGAGGATGTAATCACACTCAACGCGCCCGTCTACAGTCGAGAGGGAAACGTGGTCGCGGTGGAACGTCGCACTCCGCTTATCGTAGACTGCGCTATCGGCAGAAAAGTACGGTTGCGACGTGTTCTCGCCACGTTTAAGACGCGAGACTCCGCTTTTGACGGCTTCAACAGCCCTGCGAATCCCTTTCTGGACGAGATTCGCGGTCAGGTCGGTTTCGTCGCGGAGTCGGTCGTAGAGGGCGCGTTCGGCCTTCGCTTTCGAGGTGACGTGGTAGCCGCCGTCGCCGTGCCAGCACCACTCGCTCGCGGTGTTGGCGCAGTGTTTGAACTGCTCGACGGTCTCTCGAAGCGAATCGTCGGCTCTTTCGGGAGTGTCGAGTTTGATAACGGCGGTACGACGGTATTCCACTGTATTTTCACATATGTAGGCAGTGCTACTTATACGCTTGGGAGTCGGCCTGCCATCGTAGTGAGGTTTGTGTCATTAGTTGTCGGCTTCCTCCCCGACCGCACGACGTGTGACCACATCGGGAAATCCTCACAGCGAGCACTATTAGTAGCACAATCGAGTACGACCGGCCGTGACTGTCGTCGGCTTGGACGATACCGACTCCCGCGAGCGCGGGATGTGCACGACCTACGTCGCTGCGCGCCTCGCCGAGCGACTGCGATCGGCTGGCCAGGACGTCGATCGAACGCTTCTCGTGCGGCTCAACCCTGCGGTCGAGTACAAGACACGGGGCAACGCCGCGCTCGCGATCCATATCGACGCCGATCCGGAGCGCGTGCACGCTGCCGTCCATGAGGAGATCGGCCTGGCCGAGACAGCGGACCCTCAAACCAATCCCGGCGTCGTCATCGCTGACGGCCAACCGGGAGAGATACCCGACGACGTGGCCGAGTTCGCCCGTGAGGCGATCAGGACGCACCATGACATCGACGACGCCCGCGAACTGGCCGACCGCCATGGCTTCGTGACGCTCTCGCGGGGCAACGGTCGCGGATTGATCGGCGCGCTGGCGGCGGTCGGCGCCTGGCGGGCCTTCGAGGAGTGGACCTACGAATCGATCAGCTATCGCGAGCGCGAGCGATGGGGGACCGACCGGGAGGTCGACCGGGAGTCGGTCTTCGCGGCTGCCGAGGACGCTTACCCCGACGCCTGGGACACCGTCGACCGAGTCGAGGGGCAAGCGGTCTGTGTCCCGCACACACCGTGTCCGATCCTCTATGGCATCCGGGGCGACGATCCCGATGCCGTCGAGGCGGTGGCCGACCGTATCGAGAGTGAACCGGTCGCCCGCCGGCAGCTCTTCGTGACCAACCAGGGGACCGACGCCCACCTCGAACCGGCAGCGATCGGAGAGACGACCGACGGACGCGCGTACTGCGTCGACGGGACGGTCGTCGACCCGCCAGAGACCCGTCCCGGCGGCCACGTGTTCCTCTCGATCGGCGACGGCGAGCACACACTCGACTGTGCCGCGTTCGAACCGACCAAGCGCTTTCGCGACCGGGTACGAGCGCTCAGGGTCGGCGACGCTCTAACCGTCTGTGGCGAAGTGAGCGACGGGACCCTGAAGCTGGAGAAGTTCGCGGTACGGGACCTGCGGGAGACCGAGCCGGCGACGCCGGACTGTCCCGAGTGTGGGCGCTCGATGGAGAGTGCCGGACGGGGCCAGGGCTACCGGTGTCGAGACTGCGGAACGAGCGCGGACGGGAAGGTGGAGCAAGAGATCGACCGTGACCTCGAAGTCGGGTGGTACGAGGTGCCGCCGGTTGCGAGGCGCCACATCGCGAAACCATTGATACGAGGGGGATTCGACGGGCCGATCCACCCCGAGCGGTAGCGGAGAGCATACGCGCCGAAGGCGCGTTTCACTGCTGGCGACTATCGGGAGCCAGCAGGTCGTTTTTCCCCACGTTTTTGCGACGAGCGGTGGCCGGGCAGCGGGAGACGCGACCAGCGGGAGCGTCTCCGAGAGGCGAGCGGTATGGCCGCGAGCAAGCGAGGCCACCCGAGGAGTAAAAAGTGGTTGTGAAACCATTGATACGAGGGGAAGTCGACGGGCCGATCCACCCCGAGCGGTAGCGGAGAGCATACGCGCCGAAGGCGCGTTTCGCCGGACGCGAGGCGGAGCCGAGCGTCCGGGTTGTTTGTCCCCACGTTTTTGCAAGCAGGGTTCCCGCAGGGCCGGAGGCCCGAGGAAACCCTGCGCAGTAAAAAGTGGTGTAGCGAGTCCGCGTCTCGACCGTCGATGGAAACTGCTATGTGACCGTTCACGATACGGTAATATATGCCGGATCCACCGCGCGTACTCAGCACGCAACACCCGGACAACGCGACGGTTCCGTTCTTCGCAGAGGGCGACGTGATAGAGGGCGAAGACGAGATCCAGGAGGCGTACTACGCGTACTCGCATCTCGGAGCCGACGAGCAGATGTGGGACTTCGAGGGCAAGGAAGGCGACGAGTACGCGGTCAAGAAGCTGCTGTCGCGGTTCGATCAGTACTTCCTCGGATCGAAGCTGGGCGAGGACGTCCGGCTGACGGTCCGCGGGCCGAACCCCGACATCGAGGAGGCCGAGGCGAAGATTCTGCTGGAGATCCTCGAAAGCATCCCGCGGTCGTACGACGCTGCGGAGCTGTTCTACGACGAACACGGCGAGCGCGTCGTCCCGCCGATCTTCGAGGTCATCATTCCGATGGTAACCGACGCCGACCAGCTCAACGCCGTCCACGACTACTACGAGCAGTTCGTGGTCGGTAAAGGGGACGAATACCTGCTGGACGATCGAACGGTCTCGGAGTGGGTCGGGGAGTTCCGCCCGAACTCGATCAACGTCATCCCGCTGATCGAAGAGCGCGAGCACATGCTCGCTGCCGACGAGATCATCCGCGGCTACGTCGAGGGACGCGACATCGACGCCCAGCGAGTCTTCCTGGCGCGTTCGGACCCGGCACTCAATTACGGGTCACTGTCGGCGGACCTCATCAACAAGGTCACGATGCAGCGGCTGTACGACATGGCCGAGGAAGAAGGAATCGAGATCTACCCGATGCTCGGGGCCGGTTCTGCGCCGTTTCGGGGAAACCTCTCGCCGACGACCGTCGAGGAAACCCTCGACGCGTGGCCGGAGGTCGAGACCTTCACCGTCCAGTCGGCGTTCAAGTACGACTACCCGATCGAGACGGTCCAGGGAGCCATCGAGACGCTCCGGTCGGCACCCGAAAGTCAGCTCGAGGAGCGCATCGACGAGGAGCGTGCGCTGGAGGTCGTCGACGCCGTCGAAGAGGTCTACGCCGAGCAGGTCGAGCAGGTCGCGCCCCTGGTCAACCGGATCGCGGAGTACACGCCCAAGCGACGGGCCCGGAAGCTCCACGTCGGGCTGTTCGGATACTCCCGTGAGGTCGGCGAGATGCAACTCCCACGGGCGATCACCTACACCGCGACGCTGTACAGCATCGGCTTCCCGCCGACGCTGATGGGACTGGCCGGCCTCTCGGAGGAAGACATCAAGTTCGTTGAGGAGGCCTTCCCGCGGTTCTTCGAGACGCTCGAAGACGCCGCGCAGTACTACAACCCCCGCTCACAGCTGGTCCTGCCACTGGACGAGGACCGCGCGACGGCGGGACTCGATCTGGTCGACGTCGATCTCGACCCCCGACACCGTGCGGCGACCGACGACGTCATCGACGCACTGGAGCGCGAAGACGGCGACGCGATCCGGGCCGGGATCGTCCGGGCCGCCCAGGTCCGACAGTTCCTCGGATAATCGGACTCCCGGCAGATCGCGCAGTGAGTGGGCCAGTATCGGGCAGAGGGCCTTACAGAGATTCGAGGAGAAAGCCCACGACTTTACAGTAGTTGCTGAAGTGGGAGAGAGCCGATTGTCGTCGCGGTCGTTGTCTCGATATGGTCGAGACAGCTGAAGCGAAACAGGTGAGCCGTGCTGCCTCATCAGTGCTGTTTCCGGAGCTTGATTTCGGTATTGCGAACAACGGCACCTATCCGAGCGAGGACTTCCAACGAATCCTCGCTCGGATTGCCTTCGATAACGAGTTTGCCAACGCTGGCGCGAAAGCCTACCAACTTGCTCGTGGTGAAGAGGTTGACGTTGGAGCCGAGTCACGGAATCCGACGGCGAGAGCACTGTTGTACCACCTTCGTGGATTGGAGGCGGACGCGGTCGACGGCCAGTTCGACCGCGTCCGCGATGCTGTCCTCGCCGAAGCAGCCCGCAACCGGCTGTTCACACAGCCAGTCGACGTCGCGATCGACGTTCACGGCTGGCTGTACTACGGCGACAGCGACACACCGCACGTCTCCCGGACTGATCCCGACCGAGGAACAGACTCCGCCTACAAGTTCGCCACCGTCTGTATCGTCGATCCGAGCGTCCGATTGACGCTTGGGTGGGTCGCACTGGACGGTGAGGAAACCGACGAGTTGGCGGAGGCAATCCGCCAACTCGTCTCTCAGGCGCGGGACTACGTCGAAATCAACCGCGTCTATCTCGATCGTGGCTTCTACCGCGTCCATCTCGCGTTGACGCTGGAGGAGTGGACGTTGAGTTCGTGATGCGTGCGCCACAGACACGGAAGGTACAGCGATGCATTGCCGACCACGACGACGATATATTCGTCGCGGAGTACGAGATGGCACGGTCGAATCCACCGACGGGCCGGACGACAGTCCGGCTGGTCGTCGTCCCACATCGTTCCCGTGAGGACGATCAGTTCTGTCTGGTGACTAACCGCGACGTCACACGTGACGTCGCTCAGCCACTCGCAGAAGCCTATCGCCGCCGTTGGGGCATCGAAACGTCTTACCGAAAAGTCACAGAATTTCTCCCAAAAACATCGTCACCGACGTTCTCTGTGCGATTGTTCTACTTTCTGTTTGCTGTGGCGCTGTACAATCTGTGGGTGTTGACGAACCTGCTCCTCACGCCAGATCGGGCGGTCGGGAGAACACCAGTCCTCCCGACCGCCCTGTTCCGGCACTTTCTGGGTCCCATCCCGGACGGGTAGGGTTAGACCCGGCGGTTGACTCGGGCTGTCCGCCCGAGTCAGTACGCCGCGGGCTACTGGCGAGACTGCCAGAACAGCCCTCGTCGAAGGTTCTTCGCCGGCAGTCAGCAATCGCTCTCTCCAGATGGTGACGTTGATCTTGAACAAAGCCGAAGACGCAACTCCTCTTCAGCAGTTCCCGAAGTCGAATCAGCAACTACTGTAAAAGCCGTGGGAGGAGGTCAAGAAGTTTTCAATCCGCTTCCAGTCAGTGCCACGACTACGTCGTCTCTGTCGTCGATCGCACCCCGGTCCCGGAACCGATCGAGTGCGGAAGTCGCCGTGGCACAGGTCGGCTCGACGTGGAAGCCGGCCCGAGCGAGTCGGTCGTGTTCGCGGTCGGTCGCTTCGGCCGTGACGGCCACGGCATCGCCGCCGGTCGCCTCGATCGCCTCGACGATCTGGGCTTTCCGTGCTGGCTCGGCGATCTGGATCCCGTCGGCAGCGTCGTTTCGCTCGCCGGTTCCCGGGCTGGGGTCACCACCCAGCGCCTCGACGATCGGCGCGACGCCAGCGGCCTGGGCCCCGAGCAGGCGCGGCATCGAGTCGATCCAGCCGGCTGCCTGCAAGGCGTGAAAGCCGCGATACGCTCCCAGAAACAGCGTCCCGTGGCCCAGCGGCGTCACGAACGCGTCTGGGGCCGACCAGCCGCGCTGGGCCGCGATCTCGAAGGCGACGGTCGCTGTCCCGGCGAAGAAGGCGGGGTCCCAGGCGTGGCTGGCATAGTATGCGACGTCCGGCTCACGGGTCGCTGCGCTCTCGCGGGTCGTTCCTCCCCGCTCGCTCGATTCGAGTTCGCCGTGCGACCTCGCGCTCCCCGCTCGCTCGTTCGGCGTGCCCTCACTCCGGCCGGTAACGCCCGACTCGACGGCGTCGATGCAGGCGTCAGTGACGTCCTGGCGAGTGCCCTCGATCCGCCTGAGCGTCGCTCCGGTCCGCTCGATCGCTCGCAACTTGCCGGGCTTTGCGTCCGCGGGCACGAAGATCTCGGCGTCGAGCCCTGCACGCGCGGCGTAGGTCGCGATCGCCAGGCCGGCGTTGCCCGAGGAGTCCTCGACGACGCGATCGACGCCCTGCCCCAGTGCGCGTGAGATCGTCGTCGTCGCGCCGCGATCTTTGAAGCTCCCGGTGGGGAAGATCGATTCGAGTTTGAACTGCACGCCCCACTCGTCGTCCTCGACCAGTGGCGTCCAGCCCTCGCCGAGCGAGACCCGTCGCTCGACGGACAAAAGATCCGAAAAGGCCCACAGGCCGTCGTCACGATCGAGCGTGGCCGGCGGACCGTCGTCGGGCACGGGACGGTCCGCGAACTCGAGAGGATGGCCACAGTCACACCGCCAGGGGCCGTCCGTGGGGTACGTCCGGCCGCAGTCGGAGCAGACCAGTTCCATGGCGGCGCTACCCCGGCCAGGCACACGGATCTGTCGGTCCGCGTCGTCTCTGTGCCGGATCAGCGTCGAAAAAGTGGGCCGCTCTAGGGCGTGATGACGGCGCGCCCGTCGATTTCACGGTGTTCGAGTTTCTCTGCGACCGTGTTGACCTCCTCGAGGTCGTAGCGGCTGGTGTGCAAGTCGACGTCGCCCTGTTCGACCAGCGCGACCAGTTCCTGGAGTTCAGTGTACTGGCCGACGATGTTACCCACGTAGGAGAACTCTCCGTTGACCAGCGCCTGTGCCGGTTCGTGGATGTGACCGCCGTAGCCGATGATGTGGTGGTCGCCACCGGCAGCGGTGATGTCCGGCGCGTATTCCGTGGTCACGTCGGCCCCGACGAAGTCCAGTACCTGTGCGGCACCTTTCCCGTCGGTGACGCTGTCGACGAACTCCCGGACGTCTTCTTGTTCGGGGTTGACGAGATGGTCGGCCCCGCCTTCCTCGGCCAGTTCGAGCGCGGAATCCTTGAGATCGACGGCCGTGATCTGCGCGGCACTCATTGCGTCGACGACCTGGACGCCGATGTGGCCCAGGCCACCGATCCCGACGATGACGGCGTGATCGCCCGGATTCAGCTTCCGGACGGCCTTCTTGGCGGCGTGGTAGGCCGTGATCCCCGCGTCGGCGTGTGGTGCGATGTCGATCGGCTCGACGCCGTCCGGCAGCGGGATGACCGCGCGCTCGTTTGTTAACAGGTAGTCCGCGAAACCACCGTCGGTCGTCAGTCCGTTGAACGCATCGTTCTCGCAATACATCGTCTCGCCCTGCCGGCAGGCTCGACAGGTCCCGCAGGTCTGTACCGGATGGCAGATTACCGGGTCACCCTCCTCGACGATCTCGACTTCCTCGCCCGTCTCGATAACCGTCCCGGCGTTCTCGTGGCCGAGCGTCATTGGCAACGGCTGGGGTACGTACGGCTCCCACATTCCCTCGATGATGTGGTTGTCCGTCTGGCACCAGCCCGCGCCCTCGACTTCGACGATCACCTCGTCCGATCGTGTGATCTCCGGACGATCGATCTCCTCGATCGCCAGCCCCTCGCTCATGTCGTCTGTATACTCGTGAAGTCGTGCTGCTCTCATAACCCACCATATATTATGATCTAATGTGATAAATAGATACGTGGGTTCGGGCACTTTCGTGACAAAAGAGTATCCGAAAACAGAGGGATCTAGCCTGATTATCGGACGCGTTCGGCGATTTCGTCGACGGCCTTCAGCGCGTCACGGACCATCGGCGGGGTGACTTCGAAGGGCTGGTTGTGGATCGTCTCTTCGGGGTCACAGGCGGCTTCGGCGACGACGTCGAGCTGCTCGTCGGTTGGATCTTCCAGGCCGATGTCGGACAGTGCGACCGGCAGCCCGATCTCCCGGGAGAACTCGACGTAGTCCTCGATGAAGGCGTCGTCGCGCCCCTCCAGAACGAGTTGCGTGATCGTGCCGATGTTGACCTTCTCGCCGTGAGTGGCGTCGTGGGTGGCTTCGAGCTGTGTCAGTCCGTTGTGGATCGAGTGGGCCGCGGCGAGCCCGCCGCTCTCGAACCCGAGCCCGCTCAGTAGCGTGTTCGCCTCGGTGACGGCCTCGACGCTCTCGGTGACGGCGTCACGCTCGACCGCGTCGACCGCGGATCGGCCGTGTTCGCGCAGCGTCTCGTAGCAGAGTCGAGCCAGCCGGTGGCCGGCGCGCGTGGGCTTGCCGCCGACGACGTTGTCGCCGTCCGAGCGATAGGTGGCGTCGGCCTCGAACCACGTGGCGAGGCCGTCGGCGATCCCCGACCGGAAGAACCGCGTCGGCGCGTCCGCGACGATGTCGGTGTCGACCAGCACGAGGTCGGGATGCTCGTTGTAGAACCAGTACTCTTCGAACTCGCCGTGCTCGCTGTAAATGACCGATAGTGCGCTGGTCGGCGCGTCCGTCGAGGCGACGGTCGGCATCGAAACCATCGCTCCGCCATCGAGGTTCTCCCGGACGGCCTTGGCGGTGTCCAGGGCCTTGCCGCCGCCTGCACCGATGACGACGTCAGCACCGCGGTCGCGGACGACCTCGGTGATCCGGTCGACCTCGGCCTCGGAAGACTCGCCCTGGAACTCGACCGAACTCGCGTCCATCCCCGCGTCCTCGAGGCTGGCCAGCACGCGATCCTCGACGAGTCCGAGGACGACCTCGTCAGCGAGCAACAGCGCGTGCTCGCCCAGCGAAGCCG
The DNA here is from genome assembly GCF_025517535.1 of Halapricum hydrolyticum. NCBI lineage: Archaea > Methanobacteriati > Methanobacteriota > Halobacteria > Halobacteriales > Haloarculaceae > Halapricum > Halapricum hydrolyticum. The sequence continues at coordinate 61,629 of NZ_JAOPKC010000010.1, read as the reverse complement.
CGTGTGTACCGATCTCGTCGGCAACGCCGCGTCCCTGTACGTACGCCGCCGGCGACTTGAATATCTGAGACATAGTCACCTATAATTATTTACTCAGATCGTAATAACTCTTTCGACTATTGTGTTTCCGGGCCGTTTCGCACGACGAACTGCGGGCCATGCTTGCGACGGCGCTGGAGCAGACACGCGCCGAGTATCACGAGCACACCCATCAAGCCAGGTGTCACGAAAGTAAACACCGGACGTACCACCGTTTCGAGCAACTGGGGGGACTCGCCGGCCATCTCGAACCCAGTCAGAACGTCGTCGTATCGGACCGCGACCGAAGAAACCAGCGCCCCGGCGAGCAACAGCTGTCGCGGTCGGCCGCTTTCGAGCAAGTACAGCAGGGGAATCAGCGGGAAGTAGAGGATCACGAAGTAGATGGGGAACGACGGGAAAAATACCAGGACAGCGGCCATCGTCCCCATAATCGAGACGAGACGGTCCTCGCGGTCCTCGATCGTCCGGTAGAGATACACCACCGGAGGGGCGAGCACGAGGCCTGCCAACAGCCCGTAGAGCGGCGGATCGACGGTCGGCAACAGTACCGAGATCGGTCGTCGGATCGTCAGGTACGTTTCCCCAGGATCGAGCCCGCCCGCGAAGGCCTCCGGCGAGAACCGCGGGATGATCGCACGCTCGACGTACGCGACCGTCAGTTCCGGGCCGAAGACGGCCAGCCCGGCCGCAAAGCCGACGGCCGCGAAGCCAACGGCAGCGGCGATCGCCCGCCAGGCCCGTCTGCGGAGCAACCAGAGCCCGACGGCCGCCGGGAACACCTTGAGAAACGCCGCGAACGCGAACGCAGCGCCCGCGAGCGTCTCTCGATCGGTGTCGAGCGCGACGAAGCCCACTACCAGCGCAGCCACGAGGTGGTGGTTGACCTGCCCGAAGAACAGCGACGACATCGAGTGGACCGAGCCGACGACGAACGCCCCGATCAATCCTCGATCGAGCCAGGGCAGGCGACCGTCGCCAACCCGCTCGAGATACCGGACGAGCAGCCACGCCGCGGCCAGTCCGACGAGTACGGTCTGTGCCGTGTGGACAGCGAACCCGATCGTTTCGCTACCCAAAAGCGCCAGCGGGACGAATCCGAGGACGGTAATCGGCGGGTAGACGTAGTGGAAGTATCCCGGCAGTCCGTCGGGGACGGCCTGGTAGAAGTTCCCGCCCTCGAGAGCAACGTTGCCCGCGAGGTGGTAGACCCGGTAGTCGATCCCGACGTGCACGGGACTGGCGACGAAAACGTACACGAGATTGACGAGTCCGATCACGACGCCCACCAGCAAGACGAGTCGGACGTCCCGGTTGTCGTCGTCGAGGTCCAGCACGTCTGGGGGACACGACTAGCACTGTGAAAAACTGTCTGATCCAGTCTGTGTCGCCCGCCTCTCGGACCGGTCACTCGGGAAGCAAGACGCCGTCGATCGCGTGGAGGACGCCGTTGGACGCCTCGAAGTCCGTCGCGACGATCGTCGCCTGTCCGTCGTTCAGAACGCCGCCGTCCTGGGTAATGAAGTCGCGATTGAGCATCCGGAGCTGCGGCGCGGCGAGGACCGACTTCGCGTAGCGGCGACCGCGAGGGCGAGTTCGACGAGCGTCGGCTCGGCACTCCCACCCTGTTTCCGTCGTGCACTCGCGGTTCCGACGCCCCCGAGTGCGAACGCCGCTCCCACCGCTCCGATCGTCTTCAGTGCAGTTCGTCAGAGAGCGGAACAGCACTACCGGGTGTCGATTTCGGTTCCTGCTGTGGCTCTTCGGGCGGAGAACGTCAGTCCTTTTGTCGCCGCTCGACTCAGTCGACATATGGCGATCGGCGACGTCTCAGCAGTCACGACCGACGAGAACATTCACTACGTCGACACCGGCATGTACGATTCCGCGGAGTACGGGTCGGTGTATCTGATCGACGACGACCGTCCCGCGCTGATCGACACCGGTATCGGCACGAACTACGAGCGGATTCTCGACCTCCTGGACGCCGTCGGCGTCGATCCCGGGGAGCTTTCGGTGATCGCGCTGACGCACGTCCACCTCGATCACGCCGGCGGGGCCGGATTCCTCGCCGAGGCGTGTCCGAACGCCGGGGTGTACGTCCACGAGATCGGCGCGCCCCATCTCGCGGATCCCGCGCGGCTCTGGGAGGGGACCAAGGGAGCAGTCGGCGAGCAGATCGTCTTCTACACCGAGCCGAAGCCGATTCCCGAAGACCGGATCGAGTCGATCACTGACGGCGACGAGATCGATCTCGGCACCCACACACTGCGGGCCCATCACGCGCCCGGCCACGCACCGCATCAGGTCGTCTTCGAGGTCCCCGAGAGCGACGCCGTCTTCACCGGTGACGCCGCTGGCGTCTACACGCCCTCTATCGATCGGCTTCACGCCACGAGCCCGCCACCGCAGTTCGATCTCGAGGGTGCGCTCGAGGACGTTGAGATGATCCGGGCGCTCGATCCCGAGACGCTGCTGTACGCCCATTTCGGGCCAGCACCGGCAGACGGGCGGCTGGACACGTACGCCGATCGGCTCGAATCGTGGGTCGCGGACGTTCGGGACGCCCGCGAACGATTCGAAGAGACGGACGAGATCGTCGACCAGCTGTGGAATCGAGCGGACGCTCCGGACGTCTGGGACGAGCGCAAGACCCGGGGCGAACTCGCGATGAACGTCCGCGGCGTGCTCGCGTATCTCGATTCCTGACCGAGAAGACACTCACGTATCTCGAACTACCAGTCGGGCCGTCACTCGGCATCCCGTGGACTGGCTGACAGGTCCGGGACTTCTTCGACCGGCTCGTGCGCCACCGCGTAGCCGTTCCCGGTCCTGTACACGTCTCTAACCTCGTAGAACGTGATCGCTCGCTCCTGTTTCGTCCGGACGGGAAATCCGTATCGGTCGGCCTCGTACTCGAAGGTCTCGCCGTCGGCACGGTGCTGGGAGACGAACTCGAGATGGGCGCGGAGGCGACGATCGATCACGTCACGGGAGCGTTCGGGGAGACCCTGGACGCGCTCGTCGAACACCGTTCGAAACTCCTCGTTCAACTCGTAGCCGATCGAGTTCCGCCCGGCGACCATCGCCGCCATCGAGGTGGTTCCCGTCCCCCAGAACGGGTCGAGCACGGTGTCGCCGTAGACCGAATACATGTTGATCAGCCGGTAGGGGATCTCGAAGGGAAAGGCAGCGGACCGATCCCGGAGGTCGTCGCCGTCGGACCCTTCGCTGTCGAGCGTCTGCAAGGCCCCGCGCACGTCGGTCCAGACGTCGGAGAACCACCGGTTGCGCTCTTCCCAGAAGTACGCAGCATCGTAGCGTCGCTCGGCCCGCGGTTCGAACTCGCGGCTGTCCGCGCCGTTGCGAAAGACCAGCACGTACTCGTGTTCGAGCGTGACGTACGCGTTCGGTGGCACCATCCCCGAGCCCATGAACTTCGCCCCCGAGTTGGCGGGCTTTCGCCAGAGGATCTCCGGCAACGGGTCGAACCCGAGTGCTTCGAAGGCGTCGCTGATCCGGTCGTGATTCCGGAAGACGCGAAACCGCCCGCCGATAGATCGCGTTGCGTCGCCGACGTTGACACACGCGATCCCGCCGTCGACCAGCACCCGGCGCAGTTCCCCCCAGACCGCATCGAGCTGTTCGTGCATCCGCTCGAAGGCCGCTTCACCGTCGCCCGCTTCGAGGTGAGTGGCGACCTCCGGATCGAGGTCGGCGAACAGCTCGTCCCACATCTCGATCATGGGATACGGGGGCGAGGTGACCACCAGCTCGACTGAATCGTCCTCGACCGTCTCGAGCGACCGCGCGTCGCCGGTCACGATCCGGTGGCTGGTCTCCATTACTCCAGTTCGTCGACTGCGAGCTCCGATCGTTCGACAGCGAGCCGGAACGTCGGGACAGTCTTGCGGACGCGTTCGAGGACACCCTTCTCGACGAGGCTGTGCAGAGCCGATCGAACGTCGTCGACCTCGTAGTCGCCGTGGCCCGCGTCTTCGAGCGCGTGATAGACCGACACGACGCTCTGGGTCTCTTCGTCGGGACCTGCGATCACGTCGAGGATTCTGGCCTGGATCGGGGGGACGGTGACGTGCTGGTCGTCATCGGTCCCGTCGACGAGTCCCGCGTCCTGGACGAGCTGGCGGCCCTCGGGCGTCGCACAGATCAGGCTGTCCTCGTTGCGGTAGTAGTAGTCTTTGAGTTCCGATTCGAGGAACTGGTGGACCTCGCTGCCGCTGTCCATGTCCCACCGGTCCTGGAGTTCGCGGTTTTTCGTCGGCGCGAGCGCCACGATATCGGCCAGGCGCCGCTTCGCCGTCTCGTCGAGCGTCATCGCCCGTGGCTACGCACGGCCGGGAACAATGGTGTTGTGATTCGCCACGCGGCGTCGATCACAGCTGTGAGAGCGTCTCGGCGACGTCGTCCCAGTGACTGCCGCGCCAGAAGTGCTGGCCACACTCCCGACAGCGCCAGACGGCCTCGTAGTCGGGTTCGGGCGCGTAATCCGGCGTCGGCTCCTCCGGCGCGACCCTGGTCAGGGGCGCGTTGCAGGCACCACACCGGGAGGGCTCGTCCTCGAGTTCGAGTTCGAATCCGGCGTCGCGGAACTCGCGCAACTGATCGACCGTATCCCGGGACTCGATCAGCACCGCCTCTGAGGCCTTCCTGGCCAGGGCGACGTCTCTGGTCACGACGGTTCGGCCCTCGGTTCGGGCGAGCGCAACGATCTCGTCGTCGTCCTCGACGCCGCGGCTCAGCGTGTAGGCGGCGTCGTACCCACACATTCGCAGATACGTCCCGAGCTTGCCGAGCATCGTATCCAGCAACAGTGCCGGACGCCGGTCGGTCTCTCGGCTCATGCCAGGAACCTCCTGATCCCGTCGGCGTCACGCGTGTTGAGCACGTCGTCCGCCTCGGCCCAGCCGCGACGCGCAGTGTGCACCCCGTAGCGCATGTACTCGTAGCTCACCGGCCGGTGGGCGTCCGTATCGATCGCGATCGTCGCCCCGGCCTCGACCGCCGCGCGAACGGCCTGTCCGCCGAGGTCAAGCCGTCGAGGGTTGGCGTTGACTTCCAGCGCCGTCCCCGCGTCGGCTGCCGCCGACGCCAGCCGATCGTATTCGATCGTCAGTCCCGGGCGCTGGTTGAGATATCGTCCCGTCGGATGCCCGATGATGTCGACCTGTGGGTGCTCGGCCGCGGCGATCAACCGGTCTGTCCCGTCGCCGGACAGCCCTGCATGGGGCGAAGCGACGACCAGATCCAGCTCGGCCAGGATCTCGTCGGCGACCGAGATCGAGCCGTCCCCGGCGATGTTCGCCTCGACGCCCGCGAAGACCTCGATATCGGCGTCGTCGGCAGCAGCCCGGATCTCCCCGACCTGCTCGCGTAGCGTCTCGTCGTCGATCCCGACCCCGCCGACCATCCCCGGGCCGGTAGCGTGGTCGGTGATCGCGACGTACTCGTGACCGAACGCCGCTGCGCCCTCGATCATCTCCGCGATCGAGTTGCCGCCGTCCGACCAGTCCGTGTGCGTGTGAAGGTCCCCGCGAACGTCCGCCTCGGCGAGCAAGTCGGGCAGTGCGCCCGCCGCAGCGGCCTCGATCTCGCCACGTCCCTCGCGCAGTTCCGGCGGAATGAGCGGCAGGTCCAGCGCCATATACATCGACTCCTCGGTCTCGCCGCCGATCCGGTCGCCGACGCGCTGGCCGGCGTCCGGATCCTCGACTTCCGAAACGTCGAAGACGCCGTACTCGTTCATCTTCAGGTCGCGCTCGATCGCGCGGTTCCGCAGCGCGACGTTGTGATCGCGACTCCCGGTGAAATACTGGAGCGCGGCCCCGAACTCCCCGGGAGCGACGACCCGGAGATCGACCCGGACCGACCCGACGCGCAGGCTCGCCTTCGTCTCGCCGGCCTCGATGACCGTCTCGGCCTCGTCCCAGTCGGTGAACGCTTTCACGACCCGCTCGCCGTCGTCGCTGCCGACCAGTACGTCGACGTCGCCGATCGTCGGTTTCCAGCGCCGCAGCGAGCCTGCGACCTCGACGGCTTCGACCGAGGGCTGGTCGGCGAGATACGAGCGCGCGGCTTCGCCGAGCGGGACAGCTTCGCCCAGCAACTGTCGCTCGTGGGCCTGCCTGGCGAACTCGATGCCCTCCAGGATGTTCTGTTCGGTCTTGGCACCGAAACCCTTGATCTCCTGGATCTCCCCGGCCGCTGCGGCGTCTTCCAGGTCGTCGAGCGTCCGGATCCCCAGGGCCTCATAGAGCGTGCCGACGGTCTTCGGGCCGACTCCCTCGACGCTGGTCAGCGCGTCGATCTCGACGGGTAACTCCTCGCGGAGCTCCTCGAGTTCGTCGATCGAGCCCGTCTCGACGTACTCGACGACTTTCGACGCGATGGCGTCGCCGACGCCGTCGATCTCCCCGACGGCCTCGGGACCCTGGCCTGCGAGTCGCTCGATCGGCTCGGGATATTCGCGGACGTTCTCGGCCGCCCGACGGTAGGCCCGCGGCTTGTACTCGACGTCCATCGCGTCGAGCCGATCGGCCATCTCCTCCAGCCGGTCGGCGGCAGCGTCGTTGCGTGTCATCGATCTCCTCCGTGCGACCCGCGCGGGCCGCCATCGTGGTCCTCGTGGCCGAGCGCCTGCCTGAGAAACGACATCCATCGTTTCTGGTCGGCCGCCTCCTTGGCTTGCTTTTCGCTTTCGATGTCCGTCGGCCCCAGCGACTCCAGCGCTTCCAGCGCGCGGTCGATACCGACGATCGCCTCCGCGAGCCGCTCGCCCTCCTGATAGGAGATCGATTCCGATTCGAGACGCCGACGGCGCTTTCGGCGTTCGCGCCGGAGATTGCGCTTCGCCCGCTCGACGCGCTCGCGCTCGCCGGCCGGAACCGTCTCCCGGCGCTTGATCTCGAAGACGAACGACCGGAGGTCGATCGTCTCCCCTTGCACGTCGACCTGTTCGGGGATGGCGGTCCCGACCGTCGCCCCCTCACGCTTGACGCGTTCGAGCAGTTGCTTGCGCTGGTACTCTTGCACGTTCACTCGTCGGAACCGCATCGAGAAAAATCCACGCGTCCGTGCGCGGTTTCGACTACGGGTCGCGCACGATCCGGTCAGGACGTCCAAGCACAATCCATTTGCCCGGGCGGTCCGAAACAGGTGATAATGGCGACCTGCGACGTGTGTGGCAAGCAGACGAACATGCCGTATCACTGCCGACACTGCGGCGGGACGTTCTGTGCCGATCATCGCCTGCCGGAGAACCACGACTGCCCGGGGCTCGACGACTGGGGCGACCCCGGCGGGGTCTTCGACAGCGGCTTCGACACCAGCGTCGATACGTCCAGCACGACCCAGTCAGACGGAATCGCCGGCCGTCTCGGTATCAACACCGGGCCGGGCAGCTTCTTCGGCTACTTCCGGGGGAATATGACCTACGCGTTCCTCGGGCTGATGTGGCTCACGTTCATTCTCCAGGCGATCGTTCTGACGATCGGCGACAACCAGCTCCATCGGACGCTGTTCGTCCTCACGCCACAGCACCCCGAATACGTCTGGACGTGGGTGACGTCCATCTTCGCGCACGGCGACTTCGGCCACATCGCAGTCAACAGTATCGTGATCTTCTTCTTCGGCCGTCTCGTCGAGGATTACGTCGGATCCCGTGACTTCAGCGCCCTGTTCATCGCGAGTGGCGCGATAGCCGGCCTCGGCCAGGTTGCCCTCCAGATCTACGAGGGGTTCGGCGCCATTCCGAGTGCTGGCGGCGTCGTTGGTGCCAGCGGGGCCGGGCTCGCCATCATGGGCGTGTTGACGATCCTCAATCCCAACCTTCGCGTCTACCTGTACTTCCTGATCCCGATCCCGATCTGGGTTCTCACGGCCGGGTTTGCGGTCGTGAGCGCGCTCGGCGTCTTCGGTCCGAGTCTCACTGGCAGCAACGTCGCTAACCTGGCACATCTGCTCGGGCTCGTGATCGGGCTCGCATACGGCCAGCGAGTCAAAAACCGGGTGCGCGCGCCCCAGCAGTTGCAGTTCGGCGGGGGCGGCCCCGGCGGTCCCGGCGGCCCGGGCGGTCCCGGTAGACGGCGCGGTCCGTTCTGAGCATGCAGCCCGTCCGCCCCGAGTTCGTTCCGGACGCGAGCCTCACCCGCGAAGAAATGGAATCGCTGCAGGACGAGATCGCCGAGGCCGCGGTCTTCGAGGACGACCTCGGGTTCGATCCTGAGGACGTCACGGTCGGCCGGGACAGCGGACAGCGATCACTCGTCGAGGCCGACCCCCCGGTCATCGCCGGCGTCGACCAGGCGTTTCTCGAAGACGATCGGGCCGTCAGCGCCGCCGTCGCGCTCCGCGCTGGCGAGGTGATCGACGAGGCCACGGCCGTCGCGGAGACGGAGATCCCCTACATCCCGGGACTGTTGAGTTTCCGGGAGGGCAACGCCGTCCTCGCAGCCCTGGAAGCGCTGTCGGTCTCGCCGGACCTGACAGTCGTCGACGGGAGCGGCCGGATCCACTTCCGGCAGGCCGGACTGGCGACACACGTCGGCGTCACGCTCGATCACCCGACGGTCGGCGTCGCGAAGAACCTCCTCTGTGGGACGCCACGGGAGCCGATCCCGGATCGGTTGCCCGAGGGCGCACGGATCCCGATCGAGGCCAACGGTGACGTGACCGCGCCGGACGGGACCGTGATCGGCTACGCCTACCAGAGCCGCCAGTACGAGCGCGGCTCGACCAGCATTAATCCGCTATATGTCAGTTCTGGCCACCGGATCAGCGCCGAGGCGGCCGTCGCCGTCGTCGAGCGGACCTGCGACGGCTACAAGCTTCCGGAACCGACGCGACTGGCCGACGCGCTCGCCGACGAGGCCAAGTCCGAGTTCAGGTGACGCTCGGCCGTCCCGAGCGAACCACAACGTTAGACTATCTGTGGTCCTCACCACCGGTCGATGACCACGTCCGTCACCGAGAACGGGATCACGGCACGCTACGAGGAAACCGAGACCGAGCGCCTGCTCACCTTCGAGCGCGAGGGGGCGACGGCCGCCATCGCCCAGAACATCGACGGCTACGTCATGCTGAAGGTACGCCCGAGAGCCGACGGCGACGAACTCGAACGCTACTACGGGTTCGACATGGCGCTCGATCACGCCGCGGAACTGCTCGGCGTCTCGCCCCACGACCTGCCAGTCCCCGAGCCGGCCGAAGACATGGGGATGTGACACTGGCGAAACGCTAGTCCTCGACCAGTAGCTCGGCGAACTGCTCGGGATGCTCGACGTGGGGCAGGAGGGTCGCCTCGTCGAAAACGACCAGCTTCGCGTCGCTGGCGTCCGCGAGCGATCGTCCCGCCGACAGCGGCGTCGTCGAGGCGTCCCGACCCCAGACGAGGGTCACGGGGGCATCGACGTCCGGGAGCGCCTCTTCGAGGGATTCGTCGGGATCGAGGAACCCACCGAGGAACGACGCCGGGGCGAACCGGGCGCCCTCCTGATGGGCCGAATGCCACTCGTAATCGAGTCTCTCCTCGGTGAGATTGTCCATATCGTAGTAGCCGTGATCGGCGTGGAAGTGACGCATCGAGGGTTTGCTGACGAGCGCGTTGAACAGTGCCTGCCCGACCAGCGGCGAGCGCAGCAGCGACCGGACCCAGGTTCGCTTGCCATCCCCGCCCATGGTCGTACCAGTCGGGCAGATCAACACCAGCTCCGAGACGTCGAGATCGCGGGCCGCGAGGGTGACGTACGCCCCGGAGAGGCCTGAAGCGACGACGGTCGGTTCGTCAGTCAGGTCCTCGAGGAAGTCCACGAGGAACTGCTCGTACAGCGGCGCCGAGTACAGAAGCGGCGGCCGATCGGTGGTGCCGAACCCGGGCAGATCCGGTGCGAGCACGTGATACTCTTCGGCCAGCGACTCGAAAACGGTCTCGAACTCGCGACTGGTCGCGGCGGCGTTGATCCCGTGGACCAACACGAGCTCCGGGTCTTGCGGGTCGCCGGCTTTCGTGTATCCGACGTTGAAACCGCGCCAGCGATACGACCGGAGCTCGCCCGGCAGTGGCGCCTCCAGATCGCTGGCTCTCGATTGCAGGAGGCGGTTGCTCGCGGCAGCGAAACCGAGTCCACCGACGCCGGCGGCGAGGACGTTTCGAAGCTTCATGCTCGCGTCTTGGAGCGAGACCGACATATAATGACCGGCGGCTGTTACGGTCCGTCCCCCCGCGCGATATCAATCGGACGGGGAGACCGTCACGGACAGATCGAGTTTCCGCGCTGACCGAACCGCGTAGACGATACTGCCGGCGAACAGGAGCAGACTCCCGACGACGAACAGCGCGCTGAGCGGCGACATCGGGTCGACGAAGACCCAGTACAGCGGGGCGGCGATCGCGGGGCCGGCTACCAGTCCGGCGATCTTCGCGACCAGGGGGCCACAGCAGCCGCAGGTACACGTGCCGACGATGGCGGCGCTCCCGGCCGTCCCCTCGGTCAGACCAGCCTCCTGTTCGGCACGCCACTGACGGGCGATGAGCGCCCCGTTCAGTCCGATGAGCGCACTCAGCGTCCCGAGGATCAAGAGCTGCCCGGGTGAGACAGCCAGAAACAGCGGGATGTGCGGGATCGCGATTTCGAGCGTCGGCCAGGACACCAGCTGATAGATCGTCGGCAGAACAGCGACGGTGATCTCGTGTGGCGCGCCTTCCTCCGGGAAAAACGAGAGGTACCCGGTCACGCCGAAGAAAAACAGGAGCAAGACGACAGCAGTGCCGATCCCGAACCGCCGGGCGACGCGGTCACGAAGCACAGCTCGAATGGCGTCGCCGGCGTCGACCCAGAGGACGTACCCGACAAAGACTGGCGTCGTGAGGACAATCGCGTACCCGAGCGGGTGCGTATCGCTGGCCGGCCCGGGAATCAGGTAGGGATAGACGATCCACAGCCCCATCAGGACGCCGAGCAGCGCGTACCGCGGACGGTTCGGCCAGCGAAGGCGGCCGACGAGGACGCTCCCGGCGACGATAGCGGTACCGACCGACAGCGCCACCGGCTGATACCACGATCGGGAGAACGGCATCGACTGTGCGGTATAGGTCGGATCCGGAGACAACCCCTCGAAGAGGACCGTCCCGAGTGCGGTGAGTGAAATGCCGATGAAGACACCGTAGAGTGCAAGCGTCGGCGCGAAGTGGTTCGTGCGTTTGAGCAGGGCACTGGCGACGAGGACGACGACGCCGACCAGCGCGAGCGCGATCCCGTGCCCTTGCGTGATCCCGCCGGTCGCAGTCGCCTCGTGGGCGGAGACGACCGGGATCTGCGCGAGGGCGACGACACCCACGAACGCTGTGAGGGTGGTGCGGAGACCGCCAGTGTCCGGACGCGGGGGCCGGGCTGGACCACTCGAATCCGATGACATTGCACCACGTTACAGCCGAAGGTACATTTATATGACTGTAGCGGAACTCTGGTCGAGAAGAATCGGCAGGCGTCCCGGCAGTCGACGCGATAATAACGCTACACGCCTAACAGTAGCTGATGACTCCACATGCGCCGTCGGACGTACCGATCTACGAGAGTGATGCCGAGCGACAGATGCTCTGGGAACGCGACGCCGGCAACGATCAGCCAGTCGTCGCGATCCGGAACGCCCGTCGTGGCTGGATCGTCCGGTACGACCTCGCACATCTCGACGCCGAGTTGCGCCCCGAAACTCTGCAGCGACTTCGCGACTCGGTGGGTGACCGACGGCCCTACCCAACCGGCACAGACCCGATCTCACAGGCGGAGGGCGTCGGCGGCGAGGCAGGACCGGTCTCCGGGGACTTGCACGAATCGAGCGAGGAAGCGGCGCGCGAGCTGGCAGCACACGTCTCGACGTTCGTCTTCGACCGCTCTAAATGGGCGTGAATTCGAACGGCTCGTCCTTTTTACCGCCCGGAGCCGTATGCTCGGGCATGACCGTCGATCGAGCAACGTGTCCACACTGTGAGTCGTCGATCAGCGGCGACGAACTCGAAAAACTCGAAGTCAGCAGCGACAGGATCGCACCGATGGGTGCGGGCAAGCGCAGCGACACGCTCTACGTCTGCCCGTCGTGTAACACGATCCTGGGCTGACTGGACAGTGCGACGGAGAGGCCGACGCCGCCCGACCAGTGTGAAAGGCCGTCCCGATGCTCAGTTCGCCGTCGAGACGATCTTGATCACGTCGCCCTCTTCGAGCTCTTGGTCGTCGCTGATCCGCATGTCCTTGCGGGCGTCGACGGCGTGGAGATAGCCGTCGCCGATGTCGCTGTGGACCGCGTACGCGAGGTCTTTCGGGGTCGATCCACTCGGCAGGAGGAACGCGTCGGGCAGGACGTTGCCCTGGCCGTCAGTCCAGTGGGTCGCGTCCTGGACGGGATAGGCCGTGATGTGATCGAGCAGATCGTAGACGGCGTAATCGAGCGCCTCCTGAATTCCGGTTCCACCCCATTCAGTCATGACACCCCGGATCCGTTCGAGACCCTGCTGTTGCTGGTCGCTCACGTCGCCGACGATATCGAAGTCCGCGTCTCCGGGATCGTATTCGATCACGCCCGCCTCGGCGGCCTTCCGGAGTGCCAGTTCGCCGTCCGCCGTTGCGGGAACGACTGCGTCGGCGGCCTCCCGCAGTCGTTGCAGGTTCTGTTCGGGCGCGATGTCCGCCTTGTTGGCCACGACGACGATCGGCTTCGTTCGCGTGCGGATGTCCTCGGCCAGTGCCTCGCGGTGGTCGTCGGTCCACTGGAGCGGATCCTCGGGATGGTCGAGTTCGCGCAACGTCCGGGAGACGTCGAGTTCGCTCGCGCCGACGCCACTGAGCAGATCGACCAGCGCCTCGTCCAGTTCGAAGTCCGGCGATCGGGAGGCGCGCTCGACCGACTCCCAGTTGCGATCGACGATGCTGGCCAGCCACAGATCCAGTTCCGTCTCGATGAAATCCAGGTCAGAGAGTGGATCGTGCTCGCCGACCTCGATCGGTTCGCCCTCCTTGTCGGTCGCGCCCGCCGCGTCGACGACGTGGAGGATGACGTCGGCGTTCGAGAGTTCGTCCAGGAACTGATTTCCCAATCCCCGACCCTCGTGTGCCCCGGGGACCAGTCCCGCGACGTCCAGCAACTCGACGGGAACGTATCGCTTGCCGTCGTGACAGTGTTCGTTCCCGCAGCGCTCATCGAGGTCGAGACAGGGACAGTCCGTCCGGACGTGGGTGACGCCCCGGTTGGCGTCGATCGTCGTGAACGGGTAGTTGCCCACGTCGACCTCGGCCATCGTCGCCGCCGTGTAGAAGGTTGACTTGCCGGCGTTGGGTTTCCCGGCAAGCGCGATCGAGAGCATACCTTCGAGTGGGTGACCCCGGTCCAAGGGGATTTCGATCGTGTGAGTCCTGCAGTCGCGGCCCGCCGGCCAGCGGAGAGGGACCTGTCGACCCCAATATTCATTCCTGATCCGACAAATATGTCGGCATGGACAGACGACTCACGATCGGCGTCCTCACGGGGGCGTTTCTGGGGCTGTTCTGCATCGCCGGAGTCGGTCTCCGGATCGGCTTCGAGGGCAACGAACTGTTTCTGTTTTCGATGTGGTACAATCGAGTCGTCATGGGACTGCTGATCGGGCTCGCGGGCGGGCTCCAGATCGTCGACTCGGAGTACAACGTCATCGTCAGGGGCTTGCTGCTGGGGCTGGTGGTCACTACGGCGATCACACTCACCAGTGAGTTCCGCGACTGGCCGAGCTTCTTCGCCGGCGTGGCCTACGGCGTCATCATCGACTGGGTCGCGACTCGATATAGCTGACTGACCCAACAAGGTGTACCGCTGGCCTGCGGTTTGGGCGAGAACGTAAAAAACCAACAGGGGACGGAGACATAAATACCCTGGTACACAATAGCAAATAACCATTGACTTGGTGTCTGTATGTGCATGTGGGTGGAGGGGTTATGGAACAGCACCCAAACGCTGCAATGGGGGGGTCCACACAGCGCGACCGTGCACAAGCCCATCTCTATGAGGCCCTTCAGGCGGATTCGGCGGCGGCCAAAAACAGCAGTTGATCATCGCACCAATCCGTGGCATATCACAGCCAAGGCGGATCGGCCAGTGCCGCGGAACCCGCTGCCCCACCTACATTCGCTGCTCCACCTACTTCAGTTTGATACAGATCGTGTCGAATACGAGCCGTTGATACGGCGTTAGCTATCCATTTGCCCGTCTGCACTGCCAGATTTTGCCCGTCTGCGCTGCCAGATGGTTCACGTTGCCACTGTGAGAAGTTATACCGTTCTCGGTTCACGTTATGAGAAGTCCCATACGGTTCTCGCGATTGACGGAAACACGTCAGACAGCGCCGATCGGGAATATTTGCCATAGCCGCCATTGTTTTGCAGCGATAGGGAGTCAGTCCACACATGGCGGCAAAAACCTGTGTAGTGACGGGATCCTCGAGCGGGATCGGGCGGGCCATCGCCGAGCGGTTCGGCGAAGAAGGACACAACGTCGTGGTAAATTACAGGAGCTCCAGAGAGGGTGCCGAGCAGACGGCCACCGCCGTCGAAGCTGCGGGTGGCTCGGCACTGATCGTCCAGGCCGACGTGACCGATATGGACGCGGTACAGCGGATGGGTGACAAAGTCCACAGGGAATTCGGACAGGTGGACGTACTGGTGAACAACGCCGGCATCAACCAGGACGTCAAGTTTACCGAGATGTCCCACGAAGAGTGGGATACCGTTCTCGACGTGCATCTCGACGGTGCGTTCCACGCCACTCAGACGTTCTACGACGATCTGGCCGCTGCCGACGAGGGTCGTCTGATAAACATCTCCAGTATCATCGGCAAGGGTGGCAACTTCGGGCAAGCAAACTACGCGACGGCCAAGGCGGGAATGTTCGGATTCACGCGGACGCTTGCACTCGAACTTGCTCCGAACGGATCGACTGCCAATTGTATCGCGCCCGGCTTCATCTCCACCAGGATGGTCGAAGACCTTCCGGAGCACATCAAAGACCAGATCCGGGAAGATACGCCGCTCGGCCGACTGGGCACTCCCGAAGAAATCGCAGAGATCGTCGCGTTTCTGGCGAGTGACCGGTCGTCGTTCATTACCGGCGAGGTCATCGACGCCAACGGCGGCAAAGATCTGTAAGACCCCGCACCCGACGACAGCCGAGACCGCGTTCGATCACGTCGCCGGGTCGGGGTGATCGCCGTCGGGACCGTCCCCGGCTGGCCCGGGTGGCTCCGTAACTGCGCCGTCGTCGGATTCGCCCCCGGTTTTGTCTTCGGATCCGTCGCCAGTTTCGCCTTCGGATTCGTGGTCGCTGGATTCGTCGGCAGCAAGCGCGTCTGTGTCGACCTCGCCTTCGACGGGGTCTGGGACTGGATCCGATTCGCCTTCCATTTCGGCGGCCATCTCGGCCATCGCTTCGGCGTCCTCGTCGG
Organism: Halapricum hydrolyticum; assembly: GCF_025517535.1. Classification (NCBI taxonomy): domain Archaea; kingdom Methanobacteriati; phylum Methanobacteriota; class Halobacteria; order Halobacteriales; family Haloarculaceae; genus Halapricum; species Halapricum hydrolyticum. The sequence goes on along the minus strand of NZ_JAOPKC010000010.1, from coordinate 46,112 downwards.
GTTCGTCCAGCACATCCTCGGTGTGTAGCTCGATCTCGCCGCCGGCACGGATCGTCCCGTCGACGGTCGCGTTCTCGTGGAGCCGGACGTTCTCGGCGGCGACGTCCCCCCAGATCTTGACGCCCGGCCCGATCTCGAGATCGCCGTTGCGGGTCGTGACGTTCCCTTTGATCTCCGAACCCCGGCCGACGATGATGTCGTCTTTCCCCCGGAGGCTCCCGAAGAGGACGTTGTCTCGGCCGACGGTCACCGATTCAGCGCGGATGTTGCCATGGATCCGGCAGTCGTCGCCCATCCGTGCTGGCGTCGACACGCGCCAGGAGTCGTCGCTGACGGTCGCACCGCGCGGGATGACGACCGGTTCGTCGTCGCGATCACTGTCGAGCAACTGCGAGAGGGCGTCCTCGGCGGCCTCTTGCTCGCCGATCCGCAACAGCTGGCCCAGGTAGACGAACAGGAAGACGATCGTCGGCATGGGGTTGCGGATGACGATCCAGCCGTTGGCCTCGAAGCCCTCCTCGATGTCGACGTCGTCGCCGATGTCGATGTCGCCCGCGACCTTGAGCTGGCCGCCGACGTGGACGCGCTCGCCCAGATAGGCGTCCTCACCGACGAGCACGTTGTCCGCGACGTCACACCACATGTCCAGCCGACAGTCACCCTCGGCTTCGATGTGTCCGCCGAAACGAACGCGCTCGCCGGCGATGACGTTCCGCCCGCGGACGCCGAACTCCACGGTCGACTGGCCGCCGACAAGCACGTCGCCGTCGGTGACGAGGTCGTGCTCCTCGACGGTCGTCCCGTCGGGGATCGTCAGTTCCTCAAGCGGGTCCGATCGAAACAGCACACGTATCATACGTCGATCGTCCGTATTAAAGCCATAGCACGTGTCTGCCGGGCGTCTGCCGGGCGTCTGACGCCCATCGCGATCGGGCTCGTTTTGAGGCTCCGGGACCAATACGCTGGCAATGACAGTGCTGTCGTTCGACGAGCAGGGTGTGGACGTGATCTACGAGGGTCACGAGTTCCGCCTGGAGAAGTCTCTCATCGAGGACGCGATCGAAAAGCCCTATCCCGACGTGACCGACCACGAAGTGCTCAAGATCGTCGAGAAAAACCCGAACCTCTCGGGCGAGCCACAGCGGATCGGTGAAGTACTCAAGTAAACGTTCTACCGGGATCAGAACTGGTATCGGCGGTCGTCCGGATCGCCCTGGGTGGCGCCGCCAATGCCGCCCGTCCCGCCAGTCATCTCGTCGAAGGTCATGCCGGAGAGATATTCGTCGTAGGTCACGTCGTACTGATCGCGGAGCTGGAAGTCGAGCCGTCCGGTATCGACCTGCTGCTGGAAGAACGCGTGGACGGCCCGCCGGACGAGTTCGTCGGGGTCGGTCGGTCCGAGCGCAGCGGTCAGCATCGCCAGTTCGGTTCGCGTCTCCCGATCGAGGGTGACGTCGATCGACTCGCCGAGTTCGCCTGCCACGTCAGTGATGTCTTCGTCGAGATCATCGAGGCTCATACGCGGTGATACTCCGGGACCGGGAAACACCTTTCGACGACTGGTCGAAGCGAGGACACCAGCGCCCAGTAATTATAGGTTTCCTGGCAGAGTACTCCCAGGGGTATGGAGTATACGACACTCGGGGCGACGGGCACGCGCGTCTCGCAGCTGTGTTTCGGCACGTGGCGATTCGGTCGCGAGACCGGCGGCGTCGTCGAAACTGACCGCGAACAGGCACACGAGTTACTCGACGCGGCCTGGGAGCACGGGATCAACTTCATCGACACGGCCAACGTCTACGGGACACCACACGGGACAAGCGAGGAGTACGTCGGCGAGTGGCTGGCCAGCCGCGACCGCGAGGACGTCGTCATCGCCTCGAAGGTGTACTTCCCGTTCGACGGCTGGGGCGAACCCGGGCCGAACGACCGGGGTCTGGGTCGGAAGCACATCCGCGCACAGATCGAGGGGACGCTGGAACGACTGGGAACGGACTACCTCGACCTGTACTACATCCATCGCTGGGACGAGGAGACGCCGATCGAGAAGACCCTTCGGACGTTGAACGACCTCGTCCGGGAGGGGAAAGTCAACTATCTCGGCGCGTCGACGATGGCGGGCTGGCAGTTGACGAAAGCGCTCTGGAAGAGCGACGTCGAGGATCTCGCCCGGTTCGACGTGACACAGCCGCTCTTCCACGCGGGATATCGCGACGACGTGAAAGACTATCTCGACGTCTGTGCCGACCAGGATCTGGCAGTGTGTCCGTACTCGCCGCTCGCGGGCGGATTTCTGACGGGCAAATACGAGCGCGTCGACGAGGACGATCCCACGGCGTTCGAGGGGCCGGACGGAGCCCGCGGAAGTCTCGACGGCAGGTTCGAGGACTATTACCTCTCCGAACGAGGCTGGCACGTACTGGACGAGATCCGTGCGATCTCGGACGAACTCGACGCGACGCCCGCACAGGTGGCACTGCGCTGGCTGATCGAACAGCCCGATTTCACGACGATCCCGATCGTCGGTGCCCGAACGACCGAACAACTTGAGGAGAACGTCGGCGCGGTGGACATCTCGCTGTCCGACGACCAATTCAACCGCATCGTGGATGCGAGATACGCCGAGGAGGGGAAGCGCTGGGGGCATCGGTGAACTGATCGGCCGGTTTCGGGCAGGTCGTCGTCCAGCCGATCGGATCCGGTGGGGCCATCGGCAGTCCAGCCGATCAGCGCCAACAACGCCTTCTCGAATAGTCGGCCAACCGGACATTCAGATATCTCCAGATGAAACGCCGATAGACCGCGAGAGACCTGCAACGCCGCGCTGATACAGCGAACACAATATTTAATCCCATGCAAAACAAACGGTCAAAATGATCTATGCAGGACCGGCTCCGGACCGGGATCGACGTCCTCGATAGAAAGCTCGACGGAGGGATCCCGGCCGGAAGCATCGTCGTGTTGAACGCCAATCCAGCGAGCCAGGCGGAGTTATTTCTCTACGAATTGACGGCAACTCGGGGGACGCTGTACCTGTCGCTGGACCGTTCCGAGCAGGCGATCAGAGACAGTCTCAAAAACTCGCCGACGAACACTGGCGAACCGACGATTCGACACGTCTCCGGCGAAGCGCCCCTCGACAACGCCAGCAAGCTCGTCAGCGCACTCCCGGAAACCTCGAATCTCATCATCGACCCGCTGAACGTACTCGAAGAGCAGGAACCACCGTCCCGCTTTCGCAGCTTCATGAACGACCTGCAGAACCACATCTTCAATACCGGGAGCCTCGCGGTGCTGCACTGCCTGGACGGGCGGTCAGTGCCGCCGCTCCGAGATACGACCGAGCACTTCGCGGACGTCATCTTCCAGATGGACACGGCGATCGAGGGCGACGAGGTCGAAAACAGGATGGCAATTCCCAAGTTCCGTGGCGGCCGCGCGCCGACGAACGTCATCAAACTCAACCTCGTCGAAGAAGTTTCGATCGACACGAGTCGGGACATCGCCTGATACGGATTGTTGGACGTCTGTTCCAGCCGATATGGGGCGGCCGAAACGGTAAATAGGCACAATAATCGGTATGAGATGCCCCTCCTCTCGAACGGCGTTTCAGAATTCCTCGACAGCTTCCAGCCCATCGCCAGTGATCTGGAAGGTCACCGTGTCGCCAGCGGCTTTGGACTGGTGTTTTTCGAGCGTCCCACGCCTGTTGCCGCTCCGGAAGCGGTCGAGCCGGAGGATGATCGCCGACCAGTGGTTGAGGGTGTGGCCGCCAAGCGCGCGCGTCCCGTCGCTTTCGGGGTCCGTGTAGACCTGGTTCGTGAATACGACCGAGAGATCGTGTTTGCGGGCCTGTGCGAGCAGATGCGTGATCTGGCGCGCGACCGCCCGGAGAGCTTCACCCTCCTCCTGTTCGGTGCGCTCCAGCCGGTAGAACCCGGTCGCGCTGTCCAGGACGATCAACTCGACCTGGCTCGCGAGGTCAGCGGCGTCTTTGACCGCCTGCTCCTGTTCCTCGAAGGTCGTCGCCTCCGAGACGATGATGTTCGAGGCGATAGTCTCGACCTCGCCACGAGCCGACGCCAGTTGTTCCATCCGATCAGCGGAGACACCTTCGGTGTCGATGAACAGCGCCGACGAGCCACGTGCGGCGACTTCGACAGCAGCGCCGAGTGCGAGATTCGTCTTACCGGAGGCTGGCTGGCCGTAAATCTGGGTCGCAGCACCGCGCGGAAAGCCACCGTCAAGGAGGTCGTCGATGGGCGAACAGCCCGTCGGAATCGGCTCTGACACGCTCGCCAGTTCGTCGGCGACGCTCAAAAACGCTCGCATGATCGGCAGGGTACTCCGAGGCCGAGGCCGAGGCCGCTGCTGGGTGCGTGCCAGCAACATTTGGGAACGTCACACAGACTTTGTGATTAGATACCAAGACACGTCTATGGCAATCGCCCGCCACCAGACCGGAATCGTCCCCGCGATCAGGGCGCTGGCGTCGCAGGTCCACCCGGTGTTTATGCTGCCGCCTGTCGCGGTTTCGCTGACGGGGTCACTTCTCGCTGCCCGGTCGACGGGTACGTTCGCGCCGACCGTCGCCGCGCTGCACGCGCTGGCGATCTTCGCGGCCGTCTACACGGCCCATGTCAAGGACGGCTACGTCGATTTCTTCGTCCGCGGCGAGGACGACGACCACCCGCTCTCGGTGACGGGCTGTCGTGTCGCACTGGTCGGTGCCAGCGCGGTGTTTGCGGCCGCTATCGCGGGACTGTGGTCGACGGCCGGACTCGTAGCCGTCGCGCTGACAGCGCCGACCTGGGCGCTTGGATACTTCCACGCACCCCAGCTGGACACCGGCCCCATCTCGGCGACAGGCGGGTATCCTGCCGGGATCGGACTCGCACTGCTCGGCGGCCACGTCGCCCAGGGGGCCCCGTTCGGACCGACCGTCTTCGGGCTGGCAAGCGTGCTGGTCGTGGTTCTGTTGGGCATCAAAGTGATCGACGACGCGCAGGACCTGGCGTACGACCGTTCGATCGACAAGCGGACCGTCGCGGTCGTTCTCGGGCCGGTCCGCGCCCGTCAGGTGGCGTACGCACTGCTGGCGGCAGGTGCCGGCCTGCTGGTCGCCCTGGCGGCAGTCGGCGTGTTCCCCACCGGGACCGTCCTGGCAGCGTTCGCGTTCGGTGCCGTCGCGGCGATCAGCCGACGCGCCGGGCCGCGGGTGGCGACGATGCTGCTGGTCCGTGGCGCGTACGTCCTCCTCGCGTTGCTGCTCGTCGCACTGTGGTATCGGCCGTTCGCCGGCCCGCCCCCCATCGACATCAGTGTGCTGGGACCGTACACGTACCTCGCGACCGAGGTCCTCTTCGGCAGCGTGGCGCTCGCGCTGCTGGTCCGTGCCGACGCACTGGCCCAAGCGGCCCGGACCATCGCAGTCCTGTACCCCATCGCGTATCTCTGGGACTGGTACACGCTCGAAGTCGGCGTGTTCGCCATCAGGCTGCACACGGGAGTCGATCTTCTGGGAATCCCCATCGAAGAGCACCTCTTCATGCTCGTCGTGCCCGCTCTGGTGCTCGGCATCCACGAAACGTTGACAGAGAACGACCGGCAGTGACAGCTGTCATGCCCTCATCGCGATACAGGATCTTGGTCTGTAGCGGCTGCTATCGTTGCGTCTTGCGGGTGCATCCCATCGAAGAATCAGGCCGTCCCGGGCGATCCCGAGTTCAGGAACCGCTCAGTTCCACTCTGTGTAGCCGCACTTTTCGATATGGTTCACTTGGGTAAGTAGATTCAAGTGGATGGGCTATAGTGGTATCAATATGGCCCGGTCTGATAGCTATCGTACCCGGTTGGAACGCCGCCGGTCGAAAATCCTTGACTCGAAGCAACTTACGAACCGCGAGAAAAAACACATCCTGCAAATGAGCTTCGGGATTGACGAAAGCGACCTACGCCACACATCCCCTATCGGTACTAAGTCCGAAGCGACCACTGAGAACTATACCACGCGGCTCCGGCGACTGGCTGAGGCATATGACGGTGAGTTTCAGACAATCACGCAGCGGGAGTTACAACGGCTTCTAAGCCAGTTTGCGAACGGAAAACACCCCGATGTGAAAGACGACGGGTTTGCGACGGGCACAATGGTACAGTTCCAGAGTGCAGCGAAGGCGTTTATTCGCCACCACAAGATGGATCTTGATGCTGACGACATTCCCGTGAGCCAGCCACCGAAGGGGAGCCAGTCGGTTGATGAACGGGATATGTTCGACAATTCCGATATCGAGGCAATGCGTGATGTGATTGATAACCCGCGTGACGAAGCCCTGTTTGAACTACTCTTGAACACTGGCCAGCGCGTCCGGGCGATTCAGACACTTCGAGTGAAAGACGTGGATGTGAAAGAAGGCGTTTACTGGTTGAACACAGACGCCAACGGACTCAAGGGAGCCGATAAAGTCGGTAAGAAGCGTCCGTTGTTGGGTGCTGCTGGCCCGGTCAAGAACTGGCTTGACTTTCACCCGACCGGGAACCCCGAGGACTACCTGATAACCGCGACTGTGAACAACAACAAGGCTACGCCGGGCGAACAAATGGCTCAACAGACGATCCGGCAGCGATTACGGAAGATAGGCGAGAAAGCCGGGGTTGACAAGCCAGTGAATCCCCACAACTTCCGCCATTCGTTCGTGACGATGTGCAAGCGGGATTACAACATGGATGATTCGACTATCAAATTCCTCATTGGCCATTCAAGCGACTCGACAGTGATGGAAACGACGTATCAGCACTTGACGGATGAAGATTACATCGCTGACGCCGAGGTAGCTATGGGACGCCGTGAGCCTGACGATACCCCGGCAGTTGGACGCCGTGAATGCCCGAATCCCGACTGTCTGAACGAATTAGACCCGTCAGACAAAGCCTGTCCGTCGTGTGGGACTGTCGTTGCACCGGACGCGAAACAGGCACAGGACCAGATAGAAGAGCAAACCCGTGAAGCGAAAGAAGAGGCAGACACCCTCGAAGAGTACAAGGACGCCGATAAGATAGCACAGGCAGTGAACGACGATCCGAAACTAGCCGCCGATTTGATGAACAAGCTGGAAATGCTGGCCGAAGACGAATAGCGCATTGACCGATTAGACGGTATCCTGTGTGCTCTCCCCCCTTCCTCTGACGACCTCCACCGAAACCTAGTCCTGGGAGAACTACGCTACCACCCGTGTTTCGGCGCGAGAATGGCTAATCTACGATGTCAGTCATTGTCCGAAAGACTCCTGTCTGGCTATTTTCTCTTGTCCGTTTGGATACCGTCTTCGTGTCTGGATTAGTTTTATTGTCAAACGAGTCTGTGTTCATATATGGACAGACGATCATTCTTACTGTCCGGGGCTACAGTGCTTGGTACAACGATTGCCGGATGCAATTCTGACGGACCAAGCCAAAATGAATACAAGACTGTTCAGCAGCGACTTTCAGCTGCGCAGTCGCAATTGACTGAGGTTGAAAATGAGCTGAGTCAGGCGAAGGGATCGCTTGCAGACGCCCGTTCAGAATTAAACGCAAGTGAAGATGATTTGGCAGCCGCCCGGCAGACGATTACAGAGTATGAGGAGCAAGTTGGGGACTTGGAGAGTGAATTAACGGCGGTCCAGTCCGCTCTTAATTCGAAGAACCAGACGATACAGGATCTTGAGTCAGTACTTGAATCGAGAAATCAGTCCGTACAGAATCTCGAAGAATCACTGACGACCCAAAAGACTACTACTGAAGACCAAAAGAAAAGACTCGTGATTTGGTTCTACGGATATGGAATCACTCTCCAAAATGCTGCTGTCTCGTCGTATAACAATGGCTATGATAACTTTGTTAATGAGGACTATATTTTAGCAGCAGAGTCGTTCGCAACCGCATTCGGCCAATATGATGGATCCGCTGTCTTATTTAACAATGCATATGATCGTGCGAGTGAGTTTGGATATACAGATATTCTGTCCTACTTCAGCGACGCTGAGCGCGCGATGGATCTGATGGCAAGTGCTAATCGGCAGTACGAGATTGCAGCACGGTTGTTAGCGCAGGGTGAGTCTGCTGATCAATATATTTCAGACGGCGACGAATACTATAATGAAAGTCAAAATTATACTGTTGTTCGTCGGTCCGTAATCGAAGATGAACTTGGCGTTTCTATTTCGACTGAGTGATTTTGTACTCTGGCCCTCGCTTATCCCCGTTCGCTTTAATTAGACCGGGTCTTCGTGCCTCCAAGATACCATAGATACAGCCGCAGCACATCAAACGAACAGACGACGGAGAACACTACCGCCTGCGCGTGCCGGAAGGCAAAGATACGACAGGTAACGGTGGCAAGCCACGGGACGCTTACTTGTTACCGTCAACCGAGCGGGATCTACACCAATACCAACAGGCGAACGATCTACGCTCGTCTGATCCGTTCATAGACCTGTCTGAGAGTGGCGTCAGAGCCGTTGTGAAGCGCGTGGCAGAACGCACAGCCGAAGCGACCGGCGAAGAGGATTACCAGTATGTCTCAAGCCACGACCTACGCAGGCAGTATGCACAGCGGTTGCTGGTTGACGAGAGTATGAACCCGCGTGTGGTGATGGCAGTAAGTGGCTGGGATAGCTGGCAGGCGATTGAACCGTATCTGAATGCACCCTCTGAGCAAGTGATAAACGACGCCTTCGAGGGTGTGAGTTTCGCCTGAAATCCCCCTGGCCCTGTCGTTCTATTTGAATATCTACCGTATCCAAGGATATGGGACGGCAGACAGCCAGCGACGACGAAATGCGAACACGGCAGCAGTTGGTTGACCGTGTGGACGCTGCACTTTCGCGGCACGAACAGGAAACGACGATGCAATGCTTTGGAGACGCCGACCGATTCCAGATTACCACGTATAGCCCCACAATGGTCCGGTCATTGCTGGAACACGCATACGCGGAAATCGAGTGGTTGTATCTCGGTGTCCCCGAAGGACGGAACAAGAGGGTGCAGGAACCCTCGGAAGTGCTACGCTCGGATAGCCAAGAGCGTATCGAGGGGATTTGCGCCACGCTGCCGCTCGGTACGTTGTCGATCAAAGGCTCACCCAGGAACAAAGACCAGCACAGTGGGGTTGTGACGACACCGGCAGACGTTGAAGGACTGGCGGATGTGTTCGCCTAAGGCTCTTGGTGTTATTTACGTTCCATTGGTACTTATTGGCGTGCAAGATAGATAGCGCGTATCTCGCACACCGCCGGAGTCAGCTCTGTCGATAGAATCGGCCAGTACAGCTGATACATCAACGCAGAAGCTCCAGTTTCCCACTCGTATCATGCCGCGTTCAATTTTTTCTTTTCACGTTTCTTGAAAAAGTATCCAATTGCCGCTACCACGATCGCAAGGAGGAAAAACACGAACCCCCAAATCACAAGCCCCATTACACCCCCAATAGCCATCCCGACCTCCTCAGCGGTTTGGGGATCTTCGTCCACGTTCGCGAGCATTCCGCCATAAAAAAGAATCGGGACCAGAATCATGATGAGTGCTGACACGTAGAGTCCGCTCCCGATCGCGCCTGTTGCCGTTCGCTTTTGCCAGAGGTACAATGTCCCACCAATTAAACCGATGAGGAATCCAATCCCACTCCCACCGATCTCGGCGAGCGCCCATGCGACGAGGAATCCAATTAGCAATCCGAATACGACTCCAGTTATCCCGATTCGCCATGATTGAGGCAGATATTGTTTCCACCCTTCTACATCGTCGTCTGGCTCAATGCTGCCACTCTGCGCTTCGAATTCCTCTGTCGAACTGGATGCGTCTTCTATTTCGGCGCCACAATTGCTACAGAATGATGCGTCTTCAGCCAGTTCTTCGCCGCAGGAGGGGCAATATGGGACCATAGTTGAATATCCTACAGCTTATACAATAAATCCCGTTCACGGTTTACGGGGCTTGAAAAGATTACCCAGCGATTCGCTCAATACACTCTCTAAGTCGGTCACAGTGATTTTGACAGAGAATAGGGAGATCAATAGCGCCCGTACAAGATGGAGGGCGCGAGTCTCGCACCCCCAGACGACGTGTGTAGAGCGATATCTAGAACCGAAGCGTGCGCTTCGTTCATTCGGTTTGCAAGGCAGGCAAGCCAATGAGCGTTTGCACCGAGGAGTCAGTCGGGGACATCCTAGTGACTTGAATATGTCGCGCCGGTACTGCCTCCATTACTAACTATGATTATATATGTATACTCCATATGGATCGTCGAAGATTTATTGTGGCTGGGGCTTGGATTGGCGCGGCAGCTCTCACCGGATGTTCGGAGGGGGACATTGGTAGAACGACAACAGACAGTGAGACGACCACGACCGAGACAGAGGGTGAAAGGACCACGACCGAGACAGAGGGTGAAAAGACCACGACCGAGACAGAGGGTGAAAAGACCACGACCGAGACTGAGACCGAGACCGAGACTGAGACCGAGACCGAGACTGAGACCGAGACCGAGACCGAGACTGAGACCGAGACGACCACGACACCAATCGATATTGAGCCGAAAATCTACTCGGGGACCGGGACGAAAGTAATCCGGAACCAGCAAATCCACAGCGGGCTTGTCGTCGCTGAAGTCACGTACTCGAATCTTGAATACGACTTCAGCAACATACAAGTCACACTCCGAAACATCGAATCCGGACGGACCACTCAACTGTACGGCGACTCTGGCCCCGTCGAAAACGGGGAAGGAGCAAACGTGGTCGATGAAACCGGCGCATACCACATCGACATCGAAAGCCAAGGTGACTGGGAGATAACGATCAGCCAACCCCGAGCAACCCGGGCCGACGCGGATACCCCGCCAATCGACGTTTCAGGTACCGGACAAACCGTCACTGGGCCGTACTACATTGAAAGAACCAGGGTTATTACCGCGACAAACGACGCCGAAGGCGATTTCATCGTTACTCTCTGGCCGATGAAAGCACCATGGGCGGACTTTGCAATGCCCTTACTGGAAGCCGGACCGGGCGAATACGAATCAAGTTTCACATTCGACGGCATCGGGTATTTGCACGTTAATTCTGACGGGAATTGGACCATACAGATAGAGTAAAACACCGACTACGCCATACGAACCGATAAACTACCGACCAAATATACAGCCACCTTATTCCTCGATGAGTCGAAATAATATATACCAATGACAGATAAATCAACAATTGAGCGAGTTTCCCGACGCCAGGTGATTGGCGTTGTGGGTGCTACGGCCGTGGTTTCACTTTCGGGGTGCTCGGACGATGGGGATGGCGCCTCGGGACCGAACGGCGGAGCCAGCAATCAAAAACGGATTGAACTATCCAACATTGAGCACAAAACCGAGGCCAATGTACTGCACTACCTTGCCGGCGAGGCGACGAACCTCACTGATCGAGATCTAAAATTCCAGGTTAGAATTGACTGGTTCGATTCCGATGATACGCTACTCGGGGAATCATTCACTCAGATCCGAGCCGATATAGAAGCGGGGCAAACCCGGGTTTGGGATTCTACCTATTATAATGAGCGTGAACACGGCCCGCCCGATCACTATGAAATTGAGGTCCATATCTACTAACCGGCGATCCCAGGGACACACCCTTCACACCCTCCGCCACTCGGTCGCCTACCGGATTATCCAGGTCGACGGCGGCCGCCTCGAGGACGTGCAACTCCGGTTACGCCATGCGAACCGACAGACTGCCGACCAAATATACAGCCACCTCGTCCCGAGATGACACGAGAATCAAACCATGTAGTTGAGGTCGGTCGCCATTTCCTCTGTTTCGCTGTACTCGGTAAGAACATCGCCTAAAACCACCCTGGCCCCGTCCGGGCGAAGCGTTCGACTTTGACCCATTCAAGGGATAATCGCAAGCAGAAAATCGAATCCGACACTCTCACTCCTACACTTGACAGGGAGCAAACCACCTTCCAGAACGAATCCGCAAAATAGCGTCTGAGCATACAGATATCAAGCAGTACAGGACTTGTATCACATCGTTAGTAACGGTGTTGCGTTATTCTGGAGCCAGTCCTGCTTTCTTCGCGTGTTGTACCAACGTATGACAGCGGTCATAATCCGCAGCGACCACGCAGACTGTGATATTGACTGGAGAGACGACTCATAGCCTTAGGCGTATAGAATGAGTGGGTAGCGTAGTGTTCACGACTGGTTTCCCGGTGCTATCACTCTCTGTTGAAGCTCACAAGCGCCGATCTTGGTTGTCGTCGATATTTTGGAGTTGAACAGACCGGGGGTCACGCATAGTACGATACGTACAGTACACCTGTGTGTCCCCCTGGTGTGTACGTAGTGGCGTTGTATGGCGATTTGTTCCGTCACAGAGAACAACGACTAACCGGAGAGTGGTGGAACGCTTCGAGAGACGCGCACGGGCATTATGCCCCTAGAGAAGGAACACGGACGCGGCGAACGCCACACTGCCAATGAGCAACCCCACTATGAGCAATAGCCCGACTATGCCAATGACAAATGAGACTGTATCCCACGGAATCCGGCTTTTCTGGCTGTCTGACGCCGATTCCTCAGTCTGCACTTGGGCAACAGCAACCCGCGAAAGTGTGGCTAGTTTCTCACCTTCGGACGCGTCACTGTCGATCTTCCCACGTTCTTCGAGCGTCCGGACAGCCTGGGTGTAACTCTCTGCCTGTTCCGACTGATACATAGCAACTGTTTTTTCGGCGCGTGAAGGCATTGTATCACCTAAATTCTGGCATTATGCCCGATTTGAGACGCCACTGATTGCAGTCAGGAACGCCAGAGCGAACAGCACGATACCCCACAGTCCGCCCTGAGCCATGACGATAAGTGCGAACAGAGCCAGCACAAGGGCCGCGAATAGGCCGGTAATCATTCTTCCCACCGTAAGACCCGATCAACTGACTGCGTGATTCGGTCAATATGCTCATCGAATGGTTCCGCCGGATCGTCGTCCGGCGTTGCTATGTCACTGTCTCTGGCGACGATCTCCGGCACAATGTCAAGGTCGTCTGGCACAATGTCGTCAGGGTCTTCGATCATGGCGTATCACCTGTGAGTCCGAAGTCTTCCGGCGCGTGTGCTTCGCGGATGTGTGTGGCAAGGTCGTTCAGTCCTGTCTCTCCGCAAATAGGACAGGTTTTACTCATTCTTCACCCCTCGATAGTGGCCCGTCATATCCCACGTAAGCAGCACAGATTTCCGCGAGGACTTCTCCCTCTCTGGCGTTTCCCGCGCTATACTTATCCCGAACGACTTTCTCGGCTTGTTCCCACTGCACCTCCTCTGCTGGATCGTACAGGGCGATATGCTTGGGATTGTCCATATGCTAGATAGGAACTATATTAACAAAAAGCAAGAAGGCCAGGGGCTACGTAGTACGTCCACCCGCCGACAGACGATAGACGCCTGCTGTGTCTCTGTGTGAGTCGCCACGGGCGTATAGAGTGGCCGGTGAAGAGCTGAATACTCCACAACGAGGTATCTCCCCACCGCGCGTTTAGTACGTAGGTATAGACTGGTTGTTGCTGTGATTCAACTCCGCCTCGCACGTTCCTAACCCAACTGTAGTCCCCGATACCGTGTATGTACTAGAGAGAACGTTAGGATTCCACTGCTGTCTTGCCTTTCGCGTGTTGTCCTTTATAGGGTTGCTTAATCGATTCACTCATAGCTTCCTAATCGCCGGACAGTAGCCGATTCACTGGCCGAAGATATGACCCTGCCGCCAGTCCCACCCTGCACCCACTACAACTTGGGTACCATTCCGGTCTATACGTTATATTGATACATTGTATGCCGCTTGCTTGTGGTAGTCGTTCGTTCTGGATTTCTGTTCTGTGAAGTCTGTGCCGCCCGTATTACCCTGTCCTGGTAGAATCCCCTCTATCCATACATCGGGGAGTGGTGTCTACTACGTGATAGTCTAAAGTGCCGAAAAGAACACTACCAAGAGTCGTTGATCGGATTGGTACCCGACACATCCACATCAGCATTGACGTTTCCGGTCGGTTTGTCGTCTGCCTCGAAGGTGTAGCGAATGGTATCACGGAAGATTGGGAACTGTGCTTGCTCCCTGTTATCGACGCCTACGTAGTCCCACACGTCGAATGGTTCCCCGCATTCGGGGCAGTACCACTTGCCGTCCGGTAGCTCGATAGTGTCGCCACTCTCAGTCTCGAACCAGTCGCGTAAGTCGTCGCTGCCACACTCAGGACACTCTTCGACGTTTTCCAGAATCACCGTAAACCAGCGTAGCAGCAGCCGTAGCGCCTTTGGGAACCCGCCCGTCACTTCGGCACCGTTCAACCGTTCGGCCAGTTGGTACACCCTGTCTCTCTCTTCACGGGCAAGTCGCGGGCGAAAAGTCCGATCTCGACTCATTGGTATCCACTCCAGATGGAATACGCGACAACGCCGAGAATGGCAAGCACGGGCATTAGGACGCCTAATATCAGATACCAGCCTTCAACTGTGCCAGTCCGGTCTACCCTTGATAACTCACCCAACACACTGTTCGCAATCCAGCCAACGAACACAAGAATCCCGGCGAAGGTTGACAACGCCAGGGCTAGGTCCACGCGGTCGGTTCTGCCGTGGGTTCCACTCATAGTTTCAGACCCTCTTCTTGACCGCTCTGCCGTTTGCGCCTCTTTTACGGTTCGGACAGTTTGGACAAGCTTGCGGTTGCCCACCGTCCGGTGTGAACACGCGAGCGTAGTGCTCTGAGACGTGGCTACCACAGTTAGCACACTCAGGCATGGCTCTCACCTTCTATCTCCCAATCGTCCGTGGTTTGATAGCCGACATACGCGCCTGCCGTCGTTTTCAGCAAGCCACGAAGCGATACCTCTTCGGGATCAACGCCATGATCCTTAGCCACCGCTTCCCGCGCTTCTTGAATCCGTTTGTCTTCTCGAAGCCGCCGGAGCTGATAGGACTCAATGAGTCTGTCGAGAAGGTCCGACTGGCTAAGGTCGGTCCCCTGACGGATTTCCTCGAAGGCGTCTTTACTATCTTCGCGGATCGACAGCGTAGTGTAGTCACTCATTGTCTAACCCTCGCCGGAGTAGGTCACGGATCGCTTGAGAATGATTCTCGAAACCGTGTTCCTGGCGGTGTTCTTCAACTGATTCATACATCGGCGGCGGAACCATAGCTTCTACCCGTTCCATACACGGATATAAGGTAGATAATCCCAAAAATGCGGTAGGCCAGGCGAAAAAGGCGCTATTCAGGCCAAGCAGATTCAAATATCCTACGAGCTTCGCGTTTTGATATATCTGCATCCTTCGCTGCTTCGCCAAACTGTCTAAAATGCCGAGTTAAGAATTGCTCAGCATTCCCTTGTGCTGCTGCTTCTAACATCGCTTGTGTTTCATCATCTGAATCCACGCCATCAGGGCCTTCTGCGTTCTCTCTGTGCAACTCGTCAAAGAGATAGTTGGTAACGGACTCGTCTGTTGTGGCGTCCGAAGCAAACCGCAACAGCCCTTGAATCAGGTGCTCTCTGACTTGGGTGCGAAAAATAGGGGGGTCAATGTCTGTCTGCACGATCCTATCAGTGAAGCCATTGGAACCGTGCTTCTGTAACAAAGCAAAATCTGCCAGCGCGTGACGTGTTCTCACCGCGATTTCGTTTTCTTTGGATTTCTCCTGTTGGTCATCACGGCCTTGCCACTCCCCGAGCAGGTACTCTCTTTCAGTTTTAGTCAGGAAACCACACGACCTATCCACATCATCATGTTCTATCCCCTGTGATTCGCACCTCATAATACATGAGTATGAATTGTCATCTCATAAAACCCCGGCATTCGTAGGGTTATGATGTGAACGCGGCACCCTGAGCTAATCGGGGAGAAGAACGCCGGAGAAAGCCCGACGCACCCTGAACAAGTGTGTATTGGGGCTATTCTCTCTTAGTTGGTTCGGTCAGGCGTTCACCGTGTTCGCAGGAGTACACAGACATGGCAACGAACGCCTTTCCGGGCAACTCGGCGCACCCTACCAAAGACACACCGAGTTACCCGAAGCGGGACGGTCGCAAGACCGCCCAAGACGACAGTAGCACAGGCGCGGGCAATAGTCTTGACGCAAGCCAAGGAGAGCCACCGAATCACGGACTCCCCACACACGGCAGCGCCAGATTCCTTCTCTGGATCGGCCAACGCCGTGACCGCGAAGACGGCTTTGATCCGGACCTATCGGACCTGCCGGAACTGTTCGAGCAGTGGCAGGGCGATACAAGCGAACAGACGATGCTTGTGGGGTGGTCGGAATGAGCCAGGCGAATTACGACTGTCCACAGTGTGGCGGTCGCCTAGAGTCGCTGGATGTGGACGCCTTCGAGTGCCGAAAGTGTGGGCGCGAGATTCGGGAAGTGGTGGTTGAAGGCATGGACGCCTTCGAGAGAGTGGCTGAAGACGACGAGAATCCGCTACAGGAAGTTGCCCAAGCCGCGCTTGAGGGGGTTCGGGAATGATCCAGGATCGGCAGCTACGCCGCGAGTCGAGTCCATCGGCAGGGTGGAAAGCCACCTATCGGACCATGCACGTCGGGGTGGTCCAACATGGGTGAGATACCGGCCAAGTCCGCTGTTCCGGACTGGATGAAAGGACGGAACCAGTGGCGGTTGTGGTCCTATGACAAGGACAAAATGCCGCTTGACGAAAACAAAACAGGGAAAGAGTGGAATGATCCCGGTTGCTGGCTGTCCTTTGAAGGGGCATACGAACTAGCGAAAACAGACAGCCGGTTTGACGGAATCGGCTTTGTCGTGAGTAAGGCCGATCCGTATTTCGGGATCGACGTAGATAGTGCCTTGCGGGAACCCAACACTGAGAAACCGAAAGATTGGGTTCCGAGTCCAGAGTTGTTTGTTGACACGGCCTATGCTCAGTTTTCGACCTCTGGAACTGGTTTCCACTTGTTCGGTAAGGGCAATCTCCCCGAATGGTGGTCAAATGAGCATTTTGACGACCGCGAACACGAAGGCGTAGAAGCTTATGAAGAAAAGTTCTTCATTGTCACCGGGAATGAACTGTCTATCTCTGCCGGTGAACCACAAGAGGTTGATCCGACGCCGTGGCTGTTGAAGGCGTATCAAGAGTTGTATGGTCGTCTTCCCCGCGAATTGTCGTCTTCCGATAGTGACAGGGGAGATTACGACGGGGACAGTGACCTCTCGAAGGAATCGGTTGAGGACGCGCTAAGCAAACTTGACCCGAGTATGGTCCATGATGAATGGGTCCGTGTTGGGTTCGCTGTCCATGCGTGGGACAGTGGCTCAACAGGAAAGTCTGTCTTCGAGAGTTGGTCACGAGGCAGTTCCAAGTACGACAACGCTGCACAGAACACGATTGACTGGATCTGGTCGAATGCCGACGATAATGGGGATGTGAGTGTTGGCACGTTAGTCCACAAAGCGAAGAAAGAAGGGTGGTCCTATCCCAAGAAAACCACAGACGGTGGGGCAACGACCACAACAGGCGGGGGTACATCGGACACGTCGATTAGTGACACTTCCGATATCCATGAGACGTTTCGAAACGCCTGTGCTTACTACCAGATAGAAGCAGGCAAGATTGCTACCCGGACCTTTGACGGTGAAAAGCAGTATGTCGGTGTCGGTGATATCCTGCCGACGACTGGAATAGACGACGCTGTAATGCTGTTCAACAGGGAAGCCGACAATCTTGACGGCACGGACAAGCAAGCCGTGATTGGTCGAGTTGTCTTCACCGATCTCCAAGATTCGGGCGAGTTCTTCAAAACCGACGACGGACGCCTGTACTACTTCTTTGACGATGAAACCGAAGTGTATCGGGTTGACCCACAATTGAAGAACCGAACCCTAAGCGAAGAGTTTCAGGGTATGGTGTGGGAACGGTACAATCTCTTCTCGGGGAGTTTCAGCCGGAACTTGGGTAAGGACTTGAAGAGTCAAGCACGGCGAGCGGCCCCCAAGAAAGACGTGTACCAGTTTGCTCACTACAACGACTCAGAGGGTGAGCTGTATCTGACTGATTGGGGGAACGGGTACTATGCGGTGTCTCCCACTGCAATCGAATGGCGACCGAACGGTACCGATGTGTACTTTCTCCCTGACGATAGAGCGGAACCTTTCGAGTACCTGCCGCCAGAAGAACGTGAATCACTCCCCCAGCAAATCCCAGGGGAACGCCCGATGTGGGGCGGTTCCGGTGATCCGATTATGCGACTGTTCGGAAACCGGATTAACTACGATGAAAACGCGACTCTCGGGCCGACAGAACAGCGAAAGCAGTTGTATCTACACCTACATACGCTACCCTTCATTGATGTGTTGAACGCTCGTCCGATCATGGCGTGGGTCGGAAAGAAGGGAAGTGGGAAATCTATGATACAGCGGTCGATTGGCCGCTTTCTGTATGGCGACGGCTATAAGGAGAGCGTTATGCCTGATAGCAAAGACGACTTTCTGGCGAAAGTCACGAATCAGGCACTCGCCTTTGTCGATAACTACGACGACGGGGTTGATTGGGCCAATGACCTCTTGGCTGCTATCGCTACAGGTGCCGGGATCGACAAACGGGAACTGTATACCACGAACACGCTACGCCGTGAGACACCACGCTGCTGGCTATCGTTGACGAGTCGAGATCCACCGTTCCGACGTGACGACGTAGCCGATAGACTGCTAGTCTTCCGTGTGCAACGCTTCTCTGATAACGAATTCATCGGAGAAGGCGTGTTTCAGCGACAAGTCACACAGTACCGGGACACACTGTGGTCTACCTATCTCGACAACATTCAGCAGGTGCTTGCTGAATACGAACGTCGAGATATGGGTACGATGTCGTCAAGTCACCGTATGGCAGATTGGGCAATCTTTGCTCAGGCGACGGCTGACGCCCTTGATGTGTCCGGGGTTGACAACCTTCTCGAAACGATGGAAACGGAACGCGCGAGCTTTGCCCTTGAAAACGAACCCTGGGCGGCTACTATTGACGAATGGATAGACGACGATCCCAACGACGCCAGTACATGGCGTTCGGCTAGTTCGCTTGTGGATCGACTGAATGAGGTTGCTGATAGTCACAATCTATCTTTCACATACAGTCGGCCCCAGGGCCTTGGCGGCAAACTCAGCCAGTATGAGAGCGAACTAAGCGAACTGTATAACCTCGAAATTCACGAAGGTCACACGAACGAATATCGGTTCAATGTGACCGATGAAACGACCGCAACCGGACTAGGCCGGTATTAACGATTGGCGCTTTTTCGTCGGTGGAAAGTTGGTTCACTTGTTCCAACTTGGCTCTTCCCGAACGCAGTGAAACCGATGTGTCATGAAGTTAGGGAAACACCCAGTGCAAGATATAGAGAGTGTATACAGCAGAAGCCAAATAGGCTCAGCGAGATTGGAACGACTCCTGTAAATAATCAGGATGAGATTAATTCGGGGAGGATGCTGACGCTGATTGCTCGGGCTGAGATGGTCTCAGTTATCGATGATCTGCCAGCGAAGTGAGATCACTCTGTATTGCTCGAATCCACATTGTTCTGAGTTCCTCGTCGGTCGCGTCTGCCGGATAGCACACGTAGATGTTGGCTCTGGTTTTCCGTTTGATCAGCGTGCCTTCCAACCCACACCGTTCGGCCATGTCTTTGAAGGTGATTGACATTACTATGAGGGCGTCGTTCCGGGACTGGCAGTCTGTGTGTGCTGGTGGAATGCGCGAATGGCTCGGGAGCATCCACACAGTAGATGAGTGATTGCAGTTCTATGGGCGTCTTTGCCTCGATGGACGTGGTGCGGTCGCGTTGGCTGGGACTCATACCGGGCAAAAATATCAGCGTGACTCGTGTCTTCGCGCTTGATATACGCACTCACTTTGAATAGCAACGCGTGAATATGGAGAAGCTCCTGGTGTTTCATGCGTCTCACTGTCTCTCTGTAGGGAAAGTAATTTTCTGCCATATCGGAATAATCCGAAATTACGGTTTTGTAAGTGTCTCGTACACAGCTGATGCTCCGAAACCATCGTGCGGTATCTCTCCCCAAAAAGGGATGCTTACAGGGCTGTGTTTGGGATACTCCGTAACACAGGATCTTCGTTATCTTATTCCCTGTACTGATCGATTCGACCAGGGACGATCTGCAAAGTACGTGGTGCCGTATATGCGCTTTCCATCTTGCACGTTACTCTGTGATAATCTCACTATTTTGATATCTGTTTCACTCAGATAGATAAGATCCTCCAACTAACTATATTCTGTCGCTTCTATAACAACAGTATGTAAGGGTATAGCGATATAGCCCGACTTTCCCGCGCGCTCGCGCGACCCCTCGAACCACAAGAGAGCAGTTTATTCTTCATGGTTTTAATCGAGGGTCCCCAGGGGACGCTGCTTATCCCGCGCGGGCGTACACGCGGGCGGGATAAAGCCAAAATCGGGGGGACCCTTGAACCCTTGTGCTGTCTTGCGGTTATGTGTATACTCCTAATTAGCAGCTTGCTATGTGGCGGAATGCTAGCAGAAATTCTGTGTGGCATAGACTTTCGTCTTCCCGTTGTCATCCGCGATGTAGACACCGATTCCCTCTGCTTGCCAGTATGGCCGTAAGATATTCTCTCGGTGGCCAGGGGAGTTCATCCACTGGCTGACTAGTCCCTCAGCAATTTGTGTTTCGTCATAATCGTGATCGACAACTGAACCGTCTTCTCGCTCAACATCGGACCCGGCAAAGGTATACGCGATATTTTCACCTCCACTTGTGATTATCCCGTCCGCTGTCTCAATACGGCAGTTATAGTTGAACCTCTGATAGCGGTCTTCGAGAGTTTCTCCATCGGGTGCTTCATGGGCAAAATACCCGTTCTGAGCCATATCTTCGCTATGGTAGCGGGCAATATCTCGTAATTCAGTGTCCCATTCTAAAGGGCGCAATCCATGTTCTCCCCGTCGTTCATTGATTTCGCGGTGGATTTCACGTTCTACTTCCGTCCGGTTCACGCTTGTATCGGCAAAATCAGAGATACCAGAGGCAAGGTCTTGGGACGGCCCGTCGATTATAGGAATTCCAGTGCCTACAGTCGCACCAACAAGGAGCAGCAAGCCGGCGACGATTAGGCCGACAAGAATTAGGCGAAAGCCGATCGAAATACCCTTTCGGGTATAGATTTTCGTGTCAATCCACAGTTTTCGCCAGTCAATCACACCGCTTTCATCTGACTGGGGGTTTGACACCCTTCCCGATGTTGGTCCCTTGATTGATCCATCACTAGCAACATCGGGACTTGATTCTCCGAAATCCTGCCTCGAAGAACTACCTACCCGACCAGGATTATCCACAGTACGTCGCTCTGTAGTCTCGTTACTATCTTGTGCAGACGTGTCTGTATCGCTTGTTTCCTGAATCCAGCCCGATCCTGGCCCATTCCCGCCAAAAGAGAGTTCTGAAATGAGTTCCGGACAGTTGTGGTTTTCTGGTAAGCGGTGCTCACTACAGTGAGTCTCGCCACAGTAGTTACACGTATAGGAGTGGGCTACAGACTCACCACAGACGGAACATTCTTTCATTACCTGTTCTTGTCACGCACTCACAATAAAAATCGGTCCTTATTCTGGCGCAATTGCGAAGGAATTATACCCCCCGACAGTGCATTTGCCGGTGCCACCCTCAAGTGGCTATCCCCCAAACGGATCGATCCTTTCCCCACGCTTTTCTAACGTACTACCAACCACTTCAAAACGGACCGACGCCTGCGGCTATCATCGCAACAGCCCACACTATGATCACAAATAACGCTATTCCTGTGCGATAGAGGAATTTTCTGAATTGCTTGCTCATGGCTACACATTTGTCTGTTCAAAAATAAAATAAAGGGGTAGACCCATTTTGCCGCACACAGTAGGACAGAATACCAATCCAAAATACCACTGATGGCAATTTGCGCGCCGAACCTATCATTTGATAGAGAGGTGGGGGGTGTCTCAAGACCTATCAGGTTTCAGATAGTGATATAGCAATCCCTACGCCATGTTGCGATTCGGGAGAATAGCCGTTTCCCGGTGTTCAACCGGATTTTCTACTTACCGCTTAGTCCCATCTTGTGTAGCCGCACTTGCCGCAGTGGAGCCGGTCGCCGTGATCAGCCAGGAACGCGTCGCCACACCGAGGGCACTGTTCGTGGTCGGTCGTCCCGTCCTCGTCGTAGAGTTCGTAGCGCGCCATCTATGCCTCCTCCGCGGTGGCTTCCTCGCCGTCGACGGCGATCTTGTTCCGTTCGAGCATGTGCTTCTGTTCGACCTCCAGGGCGGCCTCGGGCTCGTCGTAGACCTTGGCGTAGCCGATGGTCTTTCGCATGCCGAATTTCGTGTCGAGCTTGTGGACGACGACCTCCTCGGCGTCCTTGTTCAGCTTGGCCGCGAGCGAATCACGGACCGACAGCCGCGACGGCGTCGCTTCCTCGTGAGTGATCTCGAACCGGATGTCCGTCCTGTGCAGCATGGGGTTCTCTTCTTCCTCGATAATGTCGACGTCCATAGTTCGTTGCTCATATCTTCCCTCCGAAATACCTAAAAGGATTTCGAACCGGCAGACGTTCCGTGTCCGCCCAAACACCCAAGTGTCGTGGCAACAAATATCAATGTATGCCGGGAGCCTGGATCTGGATCCTGGTGTACGTGCTGGCGTTTGCCCTGTTTCAGCTGTTGCTCTATCGCTATCTCCAGGGCGAAGAGCAGCCTCCGCTCGAACAGGCGACGCCGGATTACGGTGACACCGAACTCGCCCGCCCCCGGGCCGCCGCCACGAGCATCGAGGCCGAAGACGGAGAGCTGGTCCGCTGTCCGCGCTGTGGCGCCTACAACGAGCGCGACCCAGCCTACACCTATTGCCAGGAGTGTGTCCAGCGACTGCAGTAGCTGGAGAGACGCTCGCGCGCAGTCTACCAGTCGACAGCGAGAGTACCCCTTCGTTTCGCGACCCCCTCGCTCGGTGGTGATTTAACTTGTGCAGGCTAAGTCCCCGTCCTCAAGGAGCAACGCAACGAACGGAGCGAGTGAGTAGCGCAGTAGGGCGGGGATACAGCCGTAAGCCATTGTCACTCTCCACCGAAACGCATAAATATATACTCAATATATACTCGTATATGGACACGTTCGAACTGGAAGGCCAAGAAATCATCGACCGGGAAGCGAAGGAGTTCGGTGGGAGTGCCCACGTTACCGTCCCCAAAGACTGGCGTGGCGCAGACGTGAAAGTCATCCGCGTCACCGACCCCGACGAAACCGACGACGAAGAGTAACACGATGAACTACAACTACAGGTATCGCATCGAGCCTGACGAAGCCGTCGAAGTCGAGTTAGAACGGCACATAGATACCTGTAGGCAACTCTACAACCACTACCTGTACGAACTTCGCAACACCGACGAGTACCTGTCGTACACCGCGATGCAGAATATGCTCCCCGACCTGAAAGACTGGTGGGGCGACCTCAACGACGTGTACTCGAAAGTGTTGCAGATGGTCGCCCGTCGCGTCAGCGACAATCTCGACCGCCTCAAAGTCCAGAAAGACAACGGGCGAAAGGTCGGGATGCTCACGTGGAAGTCGCCGCAGGAGTATCAGAGTCTTACCTACAACCAGTCTGGTTTCGAACTCAAGAACACGAGTGACCAGACACTCCTTTCTCTTTCCAAGATTGGTGAGATTCCGATACACCTCCACCGCGACATCCCCGACGACGCCCGCGTGAAACAAGTCACGGTCAAGCAAGAGAAAACGGGTGATTGGTACGCCATCTTCGGCATCGAAACCGAAGACGATGCGCCCGAAAAAGCCGCGTTAGACAAGGTTGACCGTGAGGATATGGTTGGCATCGACGTGGGCATCATCAAATACGCTCACGACACCGACAGCACGATGGTCGGCAGTCTCGACCTCGACGCCGAGTACGAGCGGCTCGAACGCGAGCAACGAGCGTTGAGTCGCAAGGAGAAGGGGTCGCAAAACTGGCACGAGCAACGCCGCCGCGTGGCCCGTATCCACACTCGTATTGTGCGGAAGCGCCGCGACTTCCTGCACAAGCTCTCGAACTACTACGTTCGAGAGTATGACCTTGTGGCCGTCGAAGACCTCGACGTTCACGGGATGATGCAACTGCCGTCGAACAGTCGGAACCGAGCGTCGGCGTCGTGGCGGACGTTCATCGACTTCCTCGAATACAAGTGCGACCGCGAGGGCAGGCACTTCGTCAAAGTCGAACCAGAGGGCACGACGCAAGAGTGTGCCGAGTGCGGGGTTGAGGTTGAGAAAGAACTGTGGGTACGCGAACATTCCTGCCCGACGTGTGGGTTCGAGACTGACCGTGACGAGAACGCCGCGTACAACGTGCTACAACGCGGTCTTCAGGAGTTAGGCGTGGGACACGCCGAAGTGACGCCTGCGGAGACTGCACTCCCTACGTCCGCGACTGATGGTTCGTCCACCGTTGTGGATGCAAAGTGCGTCGTTGAAACAGGAAGCCCCACCCTCAAGGAGCGAGCCGCGACAGCGGTGAGCGAGTAGGGTGGGGTAGTTCACATCCCCTTGCTCATCAAATGGCTCCGAAGCACATCTGACTCCTTGTTCCCCGCCGCGGGGTTGACGATCACGACAGTCTCGCTGTCGCCGAAGACGCCGCGTTCGGCGAGTTCGAGCGCGCCGCTCGCGGCCGCCCCACCGGCCGTCCCGACCTCGACACCCGCAGACTGGGCAACATCGGCTGCGGCTTCCAGAATCGCTGCGTCCGGCGTCGCGACGGCCGACCCGTCGCTCTCCCGGACGGCGTCGAGCATGAGCCGGCTCGCCGGCGGATCGGCGACTTCGAGTCCGCCACAGATCGTGTCGGGGTACTCGACCGGCTCGTGTTTGGCGTGGCCGTCTTCGAACGCCTCGACGATCGGCGCGCAACCCTCCGGCTGCACGGCGTGGATGGTCGGCGCGGTATCGATCCACCCCAGCTCACGGAGTTCGCGGACCGCCCTGGCCAGCCCGACGAATCCGACACCGTTGCCGGTCGGATAGACGACGTGGTCGGGGGCGCGCCAGTCCAGCTGTTCGGCGATCTCGTAGCCGATCGTCTTCACGCCGTCCTGGCGATAGGGCGTTTCGAACGCCGCGAGCGAGTACCACTGCTCGTCCGCGACTGCCTCCTCGAACGCGTCGATCGCGTCGGCGAGCCGGCCGCCGACGACGGACATCTCGCCGCCGTGGACGTTGATCATCGCCTTGGCGTCGAAGATCGCGCGCGACGGAACGAACGCCTCGACGTCGAGACCCGCGCGGGCGGCGTAGGCGCTCACGGCCTGCGCGGCGTTGCCGGTCGAGGGCAGCGCGACTGTCGCTGCGCCGTGTCGCTTCGCTGCGGTCACCGCGAGGGTTGCACCGCGGTCCGCGATCGACCCGGTCGGGTTCGCGCCCTCGTCTTTGAGCAGGACGCGTTCGACGCCCAGTCGTTCGGCCCAGTCGGAGGCTCCGACCAGCGGCGTCGTCCCCTCGCCGATCGTCACGAGCGTTTCCCGGGGAAACGGCAAGAGCTCGGCGTACCGGCCGAGCCCGTCGAAAGGTCGGGCTCGCAGCCCCACGGGATCAAGATCGAGCACCGAGTAGTCGTAGGTGAGTTCGAGGACGCCACCACAGCCCGGACAGCGATGCGTCGCCGCGTCCAGTTCGTGTGTCGCCCCGCAGTCCGTACAGCGGAGTCCGCTGCAGGCCGCCGTCGTCTCCATGCCTCGCCCTCCGGGAGCCACCGACAAAGCCCTGTCCGTCGCCGGTGGAGCTTCCGAGAGTGCCCGACCCGTCGCAGTCGTTTTGTGCCCGCCGCTCGCAGGTAGTGCCATGACTGATTTCGCCGTGGCTGGCGGTGGCCTGGCCGGGCTGGTCGCCGCGCGCCATCTCGCAGACGGCGGCCACGACGTGGTGCTGTTCGAACGCGAGGAGACGGTCGGTGGTCGAGTGCGAACGAGTCGCGAGGACGGACTGACGCTCGACCGGGGCTTTCAGGTGCTCTTTACCGCGTATCCGGCGGTCCAGCGGGAACTCGACCTGGACGCGCTCGATCTCCGATCGTTCGCGCCGGGCGCGACTATCGCACGGCCTGGCCACCGGTCGGTCCTGTCCGATCCGTTCCGCAACCCTCGGGACGGGCTTGAGACGCTGTTCAATCGCGACGTTCGGACTGGGGACAAGCTCCGGACGTTCCGGCTCCAGCGCGAACTCGCCCGGACGAATCCGGACGAGATCCTCGACCCGAATCGTCCGGCGACGACGATCCGCGAATTCCTCGCAGATCGGGGCTTCTCGAAGGCGTACGTCGAACGGTTCGTCGCCCCCTTCTACGGCGGAATCACGCTCGACCGGTCGCTGTCGACCGACTCGCGCGTGTTCGAGTACACGTTCAAGATGGCCTCGGAGGGATCTACTGTCGTCCCGGCCGCGGGGATGGGCGCGATCGGCGAACAACTGTCCCGCCGCGCCGAGGCGGCCGGCGCGCGGATCGAGACCGGGCGGGAGGTGACAGCCGTCGGCGACGGCACGGTCGAACTCTCCGGAGAGACAGTCGACGCGGACGCCGTCGTCGTCGCCACCGACCCCCACACTGCACGGGAACTGACCGGCGTCGAATCGATCCCGACCGGTGCGAAAGGCTGTGTCACACAGTATTACACGCTCGACAGCTACGCCGAGCTCGACACCGGGACCAAGCTCCTGCTCAACGCTGCGGACGACCGTCCCAACCAGATCGCGCCGCTATCGGCCGTCGCGCCGGAGTACGCGCCCGAGGGGACGCAGTTGCTGAGCGCGACCTTTCTCGGCGACCAGGCGGAGAGCGACGAGCAACTGGCCGCGGAGACGCGCGAGGCACTCTCCGCGTGGTATCCCGAGCGCGATCTTGGCGGACTCGAATTGCGCCACACCGACCGGATCGAATTCGCACAGTTCCCTCAGCCGCCGGGATTTCTGTCGTCACTCCCTGACCCGGACGCACCCGACGGCCCGGTCGTCCTCGCCGGCGACTACACGCGCTGGTGTTCGATCCAGGGGGCACTCGAAAGCGGCCGCCGTGCAGCCGAACTCGCCAGAGGAGAGCGACAGTGACCACCGAGAAAGAGAAGATGCTCGCCGGCGAGGCCTACGATCCGATGGACCCGCAGTTGCGTGCCGAACGCCGAGCCGCCCGTCAGTTGACGCGCCTGTTCAACGAGACCGACCCGACTGCAGACGAGCGTCGACGGACGGTGCTTGCCGCGCTCTTCGGCTCCGGTGGTGAGACGGCCAACGTCGTGCCCCCGTTTCGCTGTGACTACGGCGGGCAGATCCACGTCGGCGAGGACTTCTTCGCGAACTTCGGCTGCGTGTTTCTGGACGTCTGTGAGATCCGCTTCGGCGATCAGTGTATGCTCGGGCCGAGCGTCCACGTGTACACGGCGACACACCCACTCGACGCGACCGCACGCACCAGCGGTACGGAGTTCGGCAAACCAGTCGAGATCGGCGACCGAGCATGGATCGGCGGGCAGGCCGTGATCAATCCCGGCGTGACGATCGGCGACGACGTCGTCGTGGCGGCAGGGGCGGTCGTCATCGAGGACGTGCCCGACGGCGTGGTCGTGGGCGGGAATCCGGCACGCGTGATTCGGGAAATCGACGAGTAGCCCCCGATCGAACCGCGACACGCGGCGCTAGTCGATCTCGCGGGGGAGATCGATCGGAACGGAACCGTGGGTGTAGCCGTCGAGCCGGCCGTCGGGGCGGGCACGGAAGACGACAGCGGGGCGATGACCGACCTCCGGTCGGTTTCGCGCGATCTCGGCCCACCCGTCGTCGGTAAACGACGAGCAGTCGACGAAGAGCGTCACGCCGCCGCCGTGTTCCTGCAACTGTCCCGAGGTCTTGTTCCCGGCAGTCTGGCGGATCGCCGCGACCGCGGAGTCGGCCACCCGGTCGTCCGGGGGCACGGGGCGGGTCACTTCGACCAGCGTCGTCTCGGCGTCGGCCCGATCGATCCGGAAATCGATGGAGTGGCCCGTCGAGATTTCGATTTCGGGTGTGACTGTATAGCCCTGTTCGAACAGGATCTTCGCGACGGTGAATTCGCTCATCGCCGCTGCCATCCGGGCGTGATGGACTGTCTCGGAGGTCCCCAGTTTCGAGGCCATCACATACCGGTGGCCGTCGAGTGCCCCAGTCGCAAGAAAGTCCTCGTAGAAAGACAGTGCCGTATCTCGGTCGGCGTCCGGAAAGCCCGCAGCGTGCTCACGGAAGAACGCTCGCGTGCTCTCGCGCCCGTCCTTCGAGAGAAAGACTGGCAGGAAAAACCACGCCAGCTTCGGGGTCGTTTCGAGCCACGGATCCTCCTCGTACAGCTGGGCGAGCAGTTCGCGCTGTGCCCACTCCGAGACCGGATCCGGCGCCTCCTCGAAGGTCACCTTGTTCGTTCCCCACAGCGTTTTCGGGGTCTCGGTATTACCGAGCCAGTACCCCCCGTCGTCGTTCCAGCAGAACAGCGCCACGTCGCCGTTGTCCATCTCGAACCGCCTGGCGTCGTACCCGTCGGGTGGCTTGTACCACGGTGTGGACATCTCCGCGCCAAGGTTCTGATCGAGTGACTGATAGATCTCCGCACGGACTCGTCCCTCCGTCCAGTTAGCGTTCGACCGACGGAACCGAAGCGGTGTTGCCACGCGAATCAGTAGACCGCCACCGCCTATATGTGTTCGGTGCTGGTGCCCGTTCTATCGGCCTCATATCTAGATTGGCTCCAAAACACTTACATATTAGACGTATCTAAATCTCTCCAATGGGACGGAGCCGATCAGGAGAGGGAGAGTCATGTCAGATTTTCTTATAGTCGTGTTCGTCGCTGCGACGGCACAACTGGCGGTCCTCCCGGGGGAGAAGGTACAGTTCATCATCGCGGGCCTCTCGACGCGATACCACCCGTTGATTGTGGTCTCGGCTGCCGGAGCCGCCTTCGCGGGCTGGACGGCGCTGGAGATCCTCTTCGGCAACGCGTTGCAGGGCGCGCTCCCGGAGCTTTACCTGAATCTCTTTACCGCGATCCTGTTCGCGGTGTTTGCGGTCTTGCTCCTCCGGTCGGCCCCCGCGAAGCAGACCCATCCGACCGCGACCGACGGCGGCGCGTTCGGCGCGGAGGGCAATCTGGACGTCGAGATCTTCGGTCGCGAGGTCCCGAACGCGCTCGGCGGCTGGCTGCCGATCTTCGCGATGATGAGCGCCGGTGAGTTCGGCGACAAGACTCAGCTGATCACGATCACGCTGGCCGCTCAGTACGGCGCCCATCCCGGGATCTGGATCGGCGAGATGCTCGCCATCATCCCCGTGAGCCTCGCGAACGCGTACTTCTTCCACACGTTCTCGCACCGGTTCGACATCCGGAAGGCTCACTTCGTCGGCGCGGCGATCTTCGCCTTCTTCGCCGCCGACACTGTACTGGCGATCACGACCGGCTTCTCCGTCTGGGAAACCGTCGTGAACGCGGTCGGATCGACGCTGCTCGATCTGCTCACTACTGTCGGGATCTAGGCGATGTCAGTCCAGCCGGTCGGTGTCGACTGATACACCCGGTGGAGCGACGATCAGGAACCCTCTGAAGTGAACCAGCTCGCCGCCCATGTCCCGGACGTCGCGGGCGAACCCGGCTGCGAGTTCGTTGACGTTCCCATCGACGCTGAGAACGAGGACTGCGTCGTCTTCGAGCAACTCGATCCATTCCGCGTCGGGAGTGGATCCGTCGAGAATGTCCAGCACGATCCGGCTGTCTCTCTCTTCGCCCCCCTCTAGCTTGTCCTCGACAGCCTGCAGATCGAGATCGAACTCGGCCATACGTCTCCTCTCGGCGGCCACCGACAAAAATGGTGCATATGAGCGTCCGAATCTGACACCCGTCCATCTCCGGGACGGTAGCAGCTACCGGGACTGACGAACGTCCACTGACACTTTGTCACAATACGATTCCTAAAGGCGGGCCGATCACGGGAGAACAACCTTTTTATATCGCGAGTGACCTTGATTCGGATGCAAATGACCCAACACACCGAGGGCACGTCGGAGTCTCCGGCGGATCGAGTTCTTCCAGGGCACACTCGATAGCACCTCTGAAATCGACGAGGCACGAATTTTCGACACGACGCTCCGCGACGGGGAGCAGTCGCCTGGTACGTCGTTCAGTTACGAAGACAAACGCGAGATAGCCGCGCTGCTCGACGAGATGGGGACCCACGTCATCGAGGCCGGGTTCCCGGTCAACTCCGACGCGGAGTTCGAGGCGGTCCGGGACATCGCCGCCTCGACGTCCACGACCGTCTGTGGACTGGCCCGCGTCGTCGAGGACGACGTCGAAGCGGCGCTCGATTCGGGCGTCGAACTGGTCCACGTGTTCGTCTCGACCAGCGACGTCCAG
Source organism: Halapricum hydrolyticum (assembly GCF_025517535.1). NCBI lineage: Archaea > Methanobacteriati > Methanobacteriota > Halobacteria > Halobacteriales > Haloarculaceae > Halapricum > Halapricum hydrolyticum. Next base: position 15,603 of record NZ_JAOPKC010000010.1, on the reverse strand, counting down.
CTGCAGGATAGCATGCACGCCACCCGTGAAGACGCACTCAGCCGTGCGGTCGAGTCGGTCGAACGCGTCAAAGAGGCGGGCGTCGAGTGCATGTTCTCACCGATGGACGCGACGCGCACCGACGAGTCGTTCCTGATCGAGGTCGTCGAGGCCGTCTCCGAGGGAGGCACCGACTGGATCAACATCCCGGACACCACGGGCGTCGCAACCCCCGGCCGGTTCGAGGACCTGGTCGGGACGGTCCTCGAGCACACGGACGCCCGCGTGGACGTTCACACCCACGACGACTTCGGGCTGGCGACGGCCAACGCCCTGTCGGGCTACGAGGCCGGTGCCGCCCAGTCGCAGGTGTCGGTCAACGGCATCGGCGAGCGGGCGGGCAACGCCGCCTACGAGGAAGTCGTGATGGCACTGGAGAGCCTCTACGACGTCGATACCGGGATCGACACGACGAAGATTACCGAACTGTCGAGGCTGATCGAGGAGAAGAGTTCGATCGCCGTACCCGGCAACAAGCCGGTCGTCGGCGCCAACGCCTTCTCCCATGAAAGTGGTATCCACGCCGCCGGCGTCATCGAGAACGCCGACACCTTCGAGCCGGGCGTGATGACCCCCGAGATGGTGGGGGCCGAACGCGAACTGGTTCTGGGCAAACACACCGGCACCCACTCCGTTCGCGAGCGGCTGACCGAGGCCGGGTACAACCCGACCGACGAGGAAGTCCGGCAGGTGACCCGTCGCGTCAAGGACTACGGCGCCGAGAAACGACAGGTCACGCTGGACGTCCTCGAACGGTTCGCCGACGAAGTCGGCGTCGACCGCACGCGAGTCGAGGAGGTCAGCGTCTGATCATGTCGCCGACCGCGATCGAGCCCCCCGGTCAGCAGCGGCTGCCGTACGCGAGGGCGTTACAGGACGCGAGCCGGCGACCGTCTCGTTCGACACCCACAGGACGACGACCGTCACCTCGCCAGCCGCTCTCACGGAACCTTTATTACCCGGGACGGACAGATTCACGTACTGATGATACAGCCCGCTGGCGCTCGGGATCGCCCCGTCACCAGCGGCGCGCTCGTCCTTCTCGGCGGTATTGTAGGGGCCCGTTAGGCCCCGCTATCACACGCTCTCGTTCCGGCCGGTATCGTTCTCGAACACCAACCCAGCAACCAGCAATGCAGACACGACACCCAACACACAGTGATCGATCATGAGTGAACGCGCATCGATTCCCAAACGGGACCCAGAAGAAGTTCCCGAACGAGAGAACGGCATCGAAGAGGTCACAACCGGCTCCCAATCGGTGATCGCCGCGCTCGAACAGGCCGGCGTCGAGCACGCCTTCGGCGTCCAGGGCGGCGCGATCATGCCCGTCTACGACGCCCTGTACGACTCCTCGATTAGCCACATCACGATGGCGCACGAGCAGGGCGCGGCTCACGCGGCCGACGCCTACGGGATCGTCACCGGCGAACCCGGTCTGGCGATGGCCACCTCCGGCCCCGGCGCGACGAACCTGGTGACGGGTATCGCCGACGCGGCGATGGACTCCGATCCGTTGATCGCGCTGACCGGCCAGGTCGCGACCGATTTCGTCGGTAACGACGCCTTCCAGGAGACCGACACGACCGGCATCACGATGCCGATCACCAAGCAGAACTACTTCGCCGATCACTCGGACACGGTCGGTGACGACGTCAGCGAGGCGTTCGCGCTGGCGGAAAAGGGCCGGCAGGGCCCGACGCTGGTCGACCTCCCGAAGGACATCACCAAAGGCGAGACCGACCAGTGGCCGAATCCCCCGAAGACGCCTGAAACCCACGACGAGCCGGTCGAGGCCGACGAATCGGCAGTCGAAGCAGCCGCGACGGCACTGAAAGAGGCCGACCGCCCGCTGATCCTTTCCGGTGGCGGTGTCGTGAAAAGCGAGGCCAGCGACGATCTCCGATCGTTCGCTCGCGAGTACGAGATCCCCGTCATCACGACGATGCCCGGGCTGGGGACGTTCCCGGAGACCGACGACCTCTCGCTGGGGATGGCCGGGATGCACGGGACCGGTGCGGCGAACATGGCCGTTACCAACTGTGACGTGCTGCTGGGCGTCGGCACCCGCTTCGACGACCGGCTGACCGGCGGCGTCGAGTCGTTCGCACCAGACGCGGACGTCATCCACGTCGAGATCGATCCGGCGGAAATTTCCAAGAACATCGAGGCTGACCATCCGCTAATCGGCGACGCCGAGCGCGTGCTGGAACAGCTGGACGACGCGATGACACGTGCGCCGGAGGCCGACGAGTGGCGCGAGCAGTGCCAGACCTGGACCGAGGAGTATCCGCTGACCTACGAGATGCCCGAGGACGAGCCGCTCAAGCCACAGTACGTCGTCGAGAAGTTCGACGAACTGGCCGACGACGACGCGATCGTCACGACCGGCGTCGGGCAACACCAGATGTGGGCCGCCCAGTTCTGGACCTACGAATACCCGCGAACGTGGGTCTCATCGAACGGCCTGGGGACGATGGGATACGGTGTCCCGTCGGCCATCGGTGCGAAGATCGGCGCACCCGACAAGGAAGTCGTCACCTTCGACGGAGACGGATCCTTCCTGATGACGATGCAGGAGCTGTCGGTGGCGGTCCGGGAGAACCTCGACGTCACCTACGTCATACTCAACAACGAGGCGATCGGGATGGTCCGCCAGTGGCAGGACGGCTTCTACGAGGGGCGTCGGATGGCCTCCGAATACCCCTGGGTGCCGGAGTTCGACAAGCTCGCGGAAGCGTTCGGCGCGCGCGGGTTCCGGCTGGAAGAGCCCGAGGACGTCGAGGAGACCATCCAGGCCGCCCGCGAGTACGACGGACCGGCCGTGATCGACGCGATCATCGATCCCGCCGAGAACGTCTTCCCGATGGTCCCCTCCGGTGGCGACAACGGACTGTTTGCCCTGAACGAGCAACACCTGGAGATGATCTGAGATGCCCGGAGAAATGCCCGGTCCGGCCCCGGACGAACGGATGCGTCCGATCGGTCGGCGCAACACGCAAGGAATCCGCATCGATCCCGAAGCAGAGGCGACCCACGAGCCGCGGATGGCCGTGTTGTCGGCGCTGGTCAAACACGAGCCCGGCGTCCTGTCGGAAGTGTCGAGCCTGTTCAGCCGCCGACAGTTCAACATCGAGAGTCTCACTGTGGGACCGACGGCCGACGAGACGACTGCCCGGATGACGATCGTCATCGAGGAGCCCGAGCCGGGCGTCCAGCAGGCGAAAAAGCAGCTCCGCAAGCTCATCCCCGTCATCGAGGTCGAGGAACTGGAGTCGGCGGCCATGCGCCGTGAGCTGGCGCTGATCAAGGTCGCTGGCGACAAGCCCGACGACGTGCAGGCGGTCGCGCAGATGTACGGCGGCGACGCCGTCGACGCCTCGAAAGACGCAGTGACCGTCGAAATCACCGGCAGCAAGCAGAAGATCGACGCCGCGATCGAGGCGTTCGAACAGTTCGATGTGCTCGAGATCGTCCGCACCGGCGCGGCCGCCCTCGAGCGCGGCTCGAAGACGATGGACTCGGCGACAATGGAAAGCGATAACTGAGCGATCCCCGACGAATCACCTATGGTAGACGAATTTAGTACGGACGTATACTACGACGAGGACGCGGACGAATCGATACTGGACGACCGGACCGTAGCCGTTCTGGGTTACGGGAGCCAGGGCCACGCCCACGCACAGAACCTCGCCGACAGCGGCGTCGACGTGGTCGTCGGCGTTCGCGAGGGGTCCCCCTCGCGAGAGGAGGCGAAAGCCGACGGGATCGAGGTCGCGACCCAGCCCGAAGCAGCGGCCCAAGGCGATATCGTGGTCATGCTGGTCCCCGATACGGTGCAGCCGGACGTCTACGAGAACGCGGTCGAGCCGAACCTGGAGGAAGGCGACACGCTGCAGTTCGCCCACGGGTTCAACATCCACTACGGCCAGATAGAACCGCCCGAGGGCGTCGACGTGACGATGGTCGCGCCCAAGTCGCCGGGCCATCTCGTTCGACGAACGTACAAGCGCGGCGAGGGGACGCCCGGTCTGGTTGCGGTCTATCAGGACGCCACCGGCAAGGCCAAAGACGAAGCGCTGGCCTACGCGAAGGCCATCGGCTGTACCCGCGCAGGGGTCATCGAGACGACGTTCCAGGAGGAGACCGAGACGGACCTGTTCGGCGAGCAGGCCGTCCTCTGTGGCGGCGTCACAGAGATGATGAAGGTCGGATACGAGACGCTGGTTGAGGCCGGCTACAGTCCGGAGATGGCCTATTTCGAGGTCATGAACGAGATGAAGTTGATCGTCGATCTCATCTATGAGGGTGGACTGATGGAGATGTGGGACTCGGTCTCCGATACGGCCGAATACGGCGGATTGACCCGCGGCGAGTACGTCATCGACGACTCGGCCCGCGAGGGAATGGAGCAGATACTGCAGGAGGTCCAGAACGGCGAGTTCGCCAAGGAGTGGATCTCCGAGAACCAGACGAACCGACCCAGCTACAAGCAGCTCCGGGAAGCCGAGCAGAACCACGACATCGAAGACGTGGGCGGTCGCCTGCGCGAGCTGTTCGACTGGGACGAGAGCGCGGAATGACGAGTCAGACGCACGGACAAACGGCGGCACGGCAACAAATGCAGACACGGACACAGTACGATAACAAATGCAGACACGACACGGAGACGGACAATGAGTGACGGAACGCTGTACGACAAGGTATGGGAGAAACACAAGGTAACCGAACTGCCGAACGGGCAGGACCAGTTGTTCGTCGGGCTGCACCTCATCCACGAGGTCACGAGCCCGCAGGCGTTCGGGATGCTCCGCGAGCGCGACATCGAGGTCGCGCGACCGGACCTCACCCTCGCCACCGTGGACCACATCGTCCCGACGGCCGATCAGTCGCGACCCTACACCGACGACGCGGCCGAGAACATGATGTCCGAACTCGAGGCGAACGTCCGCGACGCGGGCATCGACTTCCTGGACCCCACCACCGGGGATCAGGGGATCGTCCACGTCGTCGGCCCGGAGCAGGGGCTGACCCAGCCCGGTAAGACCATCGTCTGCGGTGACAGCCACACTTCCACGCACGGCGCGTTCGGCGCGCTGGCGTTCGGGATCGGCACGTCCCAGATCCGGGACGTCCTGGCCACCCAGACCATCGCGATGGAGAAACAGAAAGTTCGGAAGATCCAGGTCGACGGCGAACTCGGCGACGGCGTCGAGGCCAAGGACATCATCCTGGAGATCATCCGCCGCCTCGGGACCGAGGGCGGCGTCGGCTACGTCTACGAGTACGCCGGCGAGGCCATCGAGAACCTGGGCATGGAAGGTCGGATGTCGATCTGTAACATGTCCATCGAGGGCGGCGCTCGCGCGGGGTACGTCAACCCCGACGAGACCACCTTCGAATGGCTGGAGCAGACCGACTACTTCCAGGACAACCCCGAGGAGTTCGAGAAGCTCAAACCCTACTGGGAGTCGATCCAGAGCGACGACGACGCCGAGTACGACGACGTCGTCCACATCGACGCCTCAGAGTTGGAGCCCGTCGTCACGTGGGGGACCACACCCGGGCAGGGCATCGGTATCAACGACCCGATTCCGGCACCCGAAGATCTGGCCGAGGACAAGCAGGACACCGCCCGCCGTGCCCAGAAGCACATGCGCGTCGAGCCTGGCGAGACGATGAACGGCTACGAGATCGACGTGGCCTTCCTGGGCTCGTGTACCAACGCGCGCCTGCCGGACCTGCGCCGCGCGGCCCGGATCGTCGAGGGTCGTCAGGTCGACGAGGACGTCCGCGCGATGGTCGTCCCCGGCAGCCAGCGCGTCCAGCGAGCCGCCGAGGAAGAAGGCCTGAAAGACACTTTCGAGGAGGCCGGCTTCGAGTGGCGCAACGCTGGCTGTTCGATGTGTCTGGGCATGAACGAGGACCAGCTGGAGGGTGACGAGGCCTGTGCCAGCTCCTCGAACCGGAACTTCATCGGCCGACAGGGGTCCAAGGACGGGAGAACTGTGTTGATGAACCCGCGGATGGTCGCGGCCGCGGCCGTGACCGGCGAGGTCACTGACGTGCGCGACCTGAAGGAGGTCAACCTGGCATGACAAGCGAGATGCCACGCATCTCGAACACGCGAACGGGCAGCGCCCGTGAGCGAGCCATGCGACCTCGACAGCGCAAAGCGCTGGGGGTGGTCGCATGAGCGATCCCACCGAGGAGATCCCCGAGGTCGACTACGTCGAAGGCACGGGGATCCCGATCCGGGGCAACGACATCGACACCGACCAGATCATCCCGGCGCGGTTCATGAAGGTCGTCACCTTCGACGGCCTGGGCCAGTTCTCGTTCTTCGACCAGCGCTTCGACGACGAGGACAACGAGAAGGACCACCCGATGAACGAGGACCGGTTCAAAGAGGCCTCGCTCATGGTGGTCAACAACAACTTCGGCTGTGGCTCCTCCCGCGAGCACGCCCCCCAGGCGCTGATGCGCTGGGGCATCGACGCCATCATCGGCGAGGGCTTCGCGGAGATCTTCGCGGGCAACTGCCTCGCACTGGGCATCCCGACCGTCACGGCCGACCACGAGACGATCAACGCCCTCCAGCAGTGGGTCGACGACAACCCCGACGGCGAGATCGAGGTCGACGTCGCGGCCGAGACCGTCCGCTACGGAAGCAACGAGATCTCGGTCAGCGTCGACGACGCCCAGCGCCAGGCCCTGGTCGAAGGTATCTGGGACACGACGGCCCTGATGAAGGCCAACCAGAACGCCATCCAGCAGACGGCCGACTCGCTGCCGTATCTGTAACCGCGATCGCCAACCAATTTAAAATATCTGATAGTACCTGCAGTCTGTACTTCTCTGTCTCGTCCTCGGTCCGTGGGTCTTGTTCACTCCCACCAGAAACAGTTAACTGCGGCTTCGTGAAAGGGAACGTACGATCACAAACGACTGTCCTCGTCGGGGCGGTAAGTGACCGTTGACGAGGCGTCCTTTCCGTCCTTCGTCAGATCGTCCCGGTGACGGCACGTCGGATTCAACGCTGAGACACTCTCGCAATGAGCACAGATACGCCACGTTCACGATCGACGGACGAGCAGACGCCACTCAGGCTACTGCTCTCGCGCTTTGCCCGGCCTCACAGCCGCGGTTTCACCTTCGGCCTCGTGACGCTCGTCCTCGCACGGATTCCCCAGCGGATTCCTGCGCTGCTGATCGGGGTCTCGCTGGACGCACTGTTTCTCGCGACCCAACCCTACCGCCTGCCGCTCGTCCCTCAGGGATGGATCCCGGAGACGCCGACCGGTCAGCTCTGGTTTACCGTCTTCATTCTGGCTGGGGCCGTCCTCGTCGAGAGCGGTCTCGACTGGGTTTCGCGGTGGTCGTACTATCACGCGACGGTCCACACCCTCCACGATATCCGGACGGCCACCTACGACAGCGTCGTCGCTCTGGAGATGTCCTACTTCGACGACACCCAAAGTGGCGAGGTGATGAGCATCCTCAACAACGACGTCAACAACATCGACAACCTCTCGGAAGGGGTCTATTCGGGGACGAACTTCGTCAGCCAGGTGCTCATCGCGCTGGCGTTTATGCTGGTGTTGAACTGGCAACTCGCGATCGTTGCCGCACTCATCCCCGTTCTCATGGGCGTGCTGTCTCACATCTACGCCAGGCAGATCAAACAGCGCTACGAGGCCGTCCGTGAGAGCGTCGGTCAGGTCAACGCACGACTTGAGGACACCATCGACGGGATCGCGACGGTGAAAGCCAACACCCGAGAGAATCACGAACTCGACCGGGTCACCGAGCAGTCCCGCCGATACAAGGCGACGCGATGGGGGGCCATCCGCATCCGTGTCGTCTTCAGTGCGATCACCTGGTTCGTCGGCCGTGGCTCCGAACACGTCCTGTTGCTGATCGGTGGCTACTGGATCCTCGTCGGACCACCGCCGCTGATGAGTGGGTCGCTCACGCCGGGGACGTTGCTGACGTTCTTCATGTACACTCACTCGTTCCTGATCCCGGTCCAGCAGCTCGCTGTCAACGTCATCGACCGGATCCAGAACGCGAACGCCTCGGCCAAGCGCGTCGCCGGCGTGCTGACCAATTCGGCCATCGAGGACGACGGTGACACAGATACGCTCTCGATTACGGACGGGAGCGTCAGCTACGAGGACGTCACGTTCACCTACCCGACCGCCGAGGAACCGACGCTCCGATCGATCGATCTGTCGGTCGACGACGGCGACCTCGTCGGGATCGTCGGCTCGACGGGTGCGGGCAAGTCCACCGTGCTGAAACTATTGTTCCGTTTTTACGACCCCGACTCGGGGATGATCCGTATCGACGGGACCGACATCGGCACGGTCTCCCGACGTAGCGTTCGCGAGCACATCGGCTACGTCAGCCAGGATCCGTTCCTCTTCGACGGGACGATCCGCAGCAACATCGCTTACGCGACCCCCGGGGCCGACCAGGAGACGGTCGAACGAGCAGCACGCATCGCCGGCGCCCACGAGTTCGTCACGTCGCTGGACGACGGCTACGATACCGAGGTCGGTGAACGCGGCGTCAAACTCTCCGGTGGACAGCGCCAGCGACTCGCCATCGCTCGCGCGCTCTTGAGTGATCCCGAGATTCTGGTGCTGGACGAGGCGACCAGCCACGTCGACAACGAGACCGAACTCCAGATCCAGCAGAGCCTGGAGGCAATCGCCGGCGACCGGACGACGTTCGTCATCGCCCACCGGCTCTCGACGGTGCGTGACGCCGATGCGATCCTGGTCCTCGACGACGGACAGATCGCCGAACGCGGGACCCACGAGGACCTGCTGGATCGCGACGGCCTGTACGCGGACCTCTGGCGGGTGCAAGTCGGCGACATCGACGCCGTCTCGGATCGGTTCCTTGGCGACGTCCCGCCCGAGGAGGTGGCTCGATGAGCGACGAGATCGCCGAGCGCGCACCGACGGACCGTCCCCTCGCGTATCTCGTGACGACGACGGGTCGGCGGCACCTCCCGTATCTCGTCGGGGCGTTCCTCTCGACGCTGGTCGCGACGGTGCTCGACCGTGCAGACGTGTTCGTGCTCGGTATCGCCTTCGACGCGATGTTCAACGACCAGTCCTACGTCCTTCCGCTGTTTCCGGATGGGATGATCCCGACGACACCGATGGATCAACTCTGGTTCACGGTGGGTCTGCTGCTGGTGATGAAAGCCGGTGACATCGCGGCCGCAAATATCAGCCAGGTGATGAGGGGGATCTTCTCCCAACGTGTCCTCGACAGCGTCCGCATCGACGCCTTCGACACGGCCCAGCACCTAGAACTGGGGTTCTTCAACGACAGCCAGACTGGCGACGTGATGAGTATCCTCAACAACGACGTCAACACCCTCGAGGAGTTCCTGAGTGGCGGCATCACGTGGCTGCTCCGCACCACCCTCGTGTTGGTCACGGTGTTGGTGTTCATGTCGCTGCTGAACTGGCAGCTGGCGTTGTTCGTCGTCGCCAGTGCCCCGTTGATCGCCGGTGTCAACTGGTGGTTCTCCCGAGTTCAGGAACGACTACAAAACGAGATTCGATCCGAAACGGGCGCACTCAACGCCCGTCTCGAAACCAGTCTGAGCGGCATCGACGTCGTGAAGACCTCCACCGCTGAACCGTTCGAGTCCGAGCAGGTCGAATCGGCTTCTTACGGTCACCTCCTGGCTCGCTGGGAATCCAAACGGATCTCGGCCCGTCATCACCCGTCGATTCGGCTCATCTCCGGGAGCGCGCTCGTCGTCACGTTCCTGGTGGGTGGGTTCTGGGTCGCGACCGGTCCGCCGTGGCCCTTCAGCGGGGCCCTCACCGCTGGGCAGTTGATCCCGTTCCTGTTTTACACCCAGCAGCTCGCCAGCCCGATGCGACAGGTCCCGACGCTCGTCGAGCAGTACAAGCGCTCTCAGGCTGCCGCCCGGCGGATTCTCGGTCTCAAGGCAACCGAGACGACCGTCGCCGATCCCGAGGACCCTTCCCCCCTCGAATCGGCCGACGGTCACGTCACCTACGATGCAGTCACCTTCAGCTACCCCAGTGCCGAGGAACGGACGATCGACGGGGTGAGCTTCGAGGTCGAGCCTGGCGAGACCGTCGGCCTGGTCGGCTCGACGGGTGCCGGCAAGTCGACACTGATCAAGCTCCTGCTGCGCTTTTACGACGTCCAGGACGGTGCGATCACGCTGGACGGCCGTGACATCGCGTCCGTCCCGCGCAAACAACTTCGGAAGTCTATCGGCTACGTCAACCAGGACCCGTTCCTCTTCCACGGCACGGTCATGGAGAACATCGCCTACGGTGACCTCGATGCCGACGACGCGGCCATCGAAGCTGCGGCGAAGGCGGCCGGCGCCCACCGGTTCATCACCGATCTCGACGACGGTTACGACACCGAGGTCGGCCAGCGTGGGACGAAACTCTCGGGTGGACAACGTCAGCGAATCGCCATCGCCAGGGCCATCCTCTCCGATCCACCGATCATGGTGTTCGACGAGGCGACCAGCCACGTCGACAACGAAACTGAGGTGCTGATCCAGCGGAATCTCGACGAGTTGACCGCCGACCGGACGACGTTCGTCATCGCCCATCGGCTCTCGACGGTGCGCGACGCTGACCGCATCGTCGTCCTCGACGATGGAACGGTCGCCGAACAGGGGACACACGACGACCTCCTCGCCGCTGGCGGCACCTACGCGAACCTCTGGAACGTCCAGGTCGGCAACCTTGATGCGCTGCCGGCGGAGTTCATCGAACACGCTCGCTCGGGCGTCGTCGACTGATCGGCAAAAATCGGTTGTCGACTGTGCTGCGCTCGACTCAGCTCTCGGATTCGCTACTAGCTGGCGTGTAGTAGCCTGCCGAGACGGACATCTCGCCGCCCTCGACGGAGACGACGGTGTCACAGAGGTGTGCGAACATCGTTTCGAGTTTCTCGTCGGGGGCGTCGTTGTCGAGGTCGTAGTAGGCGACGGCGTCGACGTTGCGGACGCGTGCGCTGACCGCGTGCAGGAACTTGAAGACGGACTCTCGATCGACGAACTGGAGCATATCGGTGATCGAGTGGAGACAGAGCCCCACGTGCTCGCCCTGTTCGGCGGCGGCGCTGAGTCGATCGTTGATCGCGGTCCCGAGCGATACCAGGTCGGCCGGGCTCGAGATGGTCGCGACAGGCGCAGGTGCGTCGACCGTCTCCGTCGAAGTGGCTGTCGAGCGGGTGAGCGTCTTCACGTCGATGTAGTCGATCTCCGGAAGCGTTCCAGTGACGTGTTGGGTCAATCGCGAGTGCCACTCCGTCGGTGTCTGTCCGACTGCGACAACGACGAGTCGGTCGAGGGCGTCACCACCGTCGACGAGGAGGCTCGCACACGCGTCGGCTCCTGCCCCGTCCAGCCGCGGTGCCAACACGAGTACGTTCGAGACGGTGTCGAGGTCACCGCCAGGGTCCCCGCTCACTGTCGCCACCTCGCCCGGCCCGAATTCATTGTACTACGAGGACAAACAACCCACAATATCAAGAGTGTTTTGCAGGTGCTCGCACGCTTGGCGGCGTTGCCCCGCTCGTGCCGGCGTCCGTCTGTCGATCGTTTTCGACACTCTGACATTATCTCGCCAATTTTCTATAATAATTATTTAGAAAAATTCAATGCAGATCCCGTCGAACGCACTCATGCAACATGAGTCAAAGTGCGTCATCGGTACGAAGCTTCCTCAAAGAGCACCCCAAATGGATCGGCGTCCTGTTCTGGATGACTGTATTGCTTATGCAGGCCGGGACGGCTGTGGGTGGGAACGCTACGTCAACTGTTGGCCCCTAATCTAAACGTTCCATAGGGAAATCCTCACTCCAGTAAATTGATCCGTTATATTCAATAGGGAAGCCGTGTTTTTGGATGAAATCCTCTAGTGAATTCATAGATAATTGATACCACCGCGTTCGGTTGCCTGTGAGATACCGGGTGGTATAACCTTTCACTCTTGGAGTGACTAATGTTTCAGGCCCATAATTTCTAGATGGGTAAAATTCATATTGTATTTTAAATTCATTGTCATCTTCTAATTTTGCTAAGTATGGGGAGCCGGTCTGGCTTTCCACTACCTGCATATTCCCATCTCCGACAATGAGATAGTGATTACTAACAATACTCTGCCGTTCGAGCAATTCTAAAGAAGTAGATAACGAGAATCCAGCGTCGCTCAGGAAGGCGATTGTCCGTCCGAGTTTCGTTGCTGTCTTATTCAGCAAGTCCGCGACCGTCACGATTCCGCCGATCGCGCCCTTTTCGACGAGTGCTCGTCCTTGCTCGTACGATTTACACGCGTTCAACAGGAACGCGCTCACGCCCACCTCATCGAGCGTGCGAGTGTCCAGCCAGCCGTCACTGCACCGGATTCCCTCTTCGTCGACGTGGCCGATATAGTGGAAGAAATCGGCGTCGGTCGCCAGCACGTCTCTCATTTCGTCGGTCGTGAGTTCGTGCCGGATCGTGATGTCGAAATCAATCCACTCCCGGGTCCCGTAAATCTCGGAGACGACGCTTTCGTCGGCCATCTCTTCTTCGTTGGAGACGACGATCACCTCTGTCCGGGCGTCTTCCGAGGGCTGATATCGGAGGCGTCGGTTGAACGCCTCGACGGATAGCTTGCTGGCCCGGATCGGCACCCCTTCGCCGACATACGCCTGTTCGATGCTGTCGGATTCCGGCGGTCGAAATACGTGCTCCTCGAAGGGGCCGCTGGAGTCGGAGCGGTAGGTCCGCGTCGAACGAGTCAGCGCCGAGCGGGCACTCTTCGAACCGCGGCCGAAGAAATCCTCTACGGTCGCCAGACCTTCGTGGACCGAGCGCGACCGGATCTCCGCGTCCGACAGGGTCCGGATCTTCGCCAGGTCGTTCGCCAGGAAAGGCAACGTCTCGGCGTGCTCCGGATCGGGAACGACGTCGGCGGTGAGTTTCCACCGCGGGACGGCGTCCGTGACGTCCTCGAAGGGGATCGAGAGGTACGTCCGGACCTGTTCCGCGGTCGATCGCTCGTAAAGTGCCTCGAAATCGAGATCGACGGCGTCCTCGACCACGTTCCGCTCGTGCAGGTCAACCGTATAGTATCCCTCTGTCCGGGTGACACAGTCCATGAGGAACACCTGTTCGAGCACCCGCGCGACGGTCGACTCGAAGTCGCCATCGGCTGTCAGCGAGAACGTCTCGCCGTCTGCGTGCAATCGCGGCCGATCGCCCGGAACGACCGTCGCACCGAGGTAGTAGGCCAGCGACGCGATCGGATAGATGTACTCTCGTTCCGGCGGGACTTCGATCCGGATCCCAGTCTCGGGAACGTCGAGCACGTCCGGGATGTCGAGCTCTGTCCCGCGTTCAAGCAGGGGCGGATGTCCCCGTAGTGTCGGGAACGACCGTTCACAGGAGGTGGTTTTCAGTGCCGAGCCGAACGCCGATATCGCGGCCATCAGGTCTTCTGGGTCGTCGGTCGTCGTGATCGTCGCCGCCGGCTGTTCGTGCAGCGACCGAACACCGATCGAGATGCACTCTGTCTCGCCGAAATCGAGCCGCACTCGGTCCTCACCCGTGGCGACCTGTACGCGCCCGTTGACGGCGATGTAGAGTTTCATCTGCGCGGACGATACTTCCAGATTGTATTCCCCCGGTGGTACCGAGATTGACCCTTCGTCGGTACTCTGTGCGACCAGCTCTCCCTCTGCATCCCGAATCCAGATGTCGACCAGATACGGCGTTTCGAGTTCGTTCGTACAGATGGTGGCCGCCGTGTCGACCGGGAAGTAGAACTCGTCCAGATCGATCGCCGTCGGTTCGACTGACGTGGGTGTCAACAGCGTGAACTGCGATCCCTCGATCGGATCGATGATCTGGACACCGTCGAACAGCGGGTGTGCGCGTACTTGCGGATATGCTCCGTCTTCGCGCGCCTGCTCGCTCTCTTCTTTCGACCATTTCTCTGTCACGATCGTAGATCCCCTGTTGTATGATCGCACCTGACGACACTGCTCATCGGTCGCTCCCGCAATCCGCTCCGAGTGGGTCCAGTGGACCCAGCCCGATCCTTTTCGTGTACGTACGTGTGCGAGTCAAAAACGCTACCGGTAGCGGGTCAAACCAACTGTGTGTCTGACACGAAAGCCTTGAGGCGTTGCCAGCCCAGTCGTCTCTATGCACCCTGATAGCGAGTCCCCTCACCAAAACCAGCCGATAGAGACTGCGGGAACGCCACTCGAGAGCGCAACTGTCGCGATGATCCTCGTTCACGGCAGGGGTGCGACAGCCCAGGGGATGGTTCGGATGGCCGATCAGTTTGCCGTCGAGGGCGTCGCGCACCTCGCCCCGCAGGCTGCTGGCAACACCTGGTATCCTAACCCCTTCACCGCGCCGGTCGAGTCCAACGAGCCCGGCCGTACGTCGGGACTGCAGGCCGTCGACGACGCCATCTCTGTGGCCGAAGCCGCCGATATACCGATCGACCAAGTCGTGATTCTCGGGTTCTCTCAAGGTGGGTGCCTGGCCAGCGAGTTCGTCGCCAGAAACCCGGATCGCTACGGCGGACTCGTCGCACTGAGCGGCGGGCTCATCGGTGAGTCGATCGATCCCAGCGAGTACGAGGGTGACCTCGATGGCACGACGGTCTTCCTGGGTTGCAGTGATACTGATCCGCACATCCCCGCCGAGCGCGTCCACGAGTCCGCAACCGTCTTCGAACGGCTCGGGGGAAGCGTGACGACGCGACTCTACGAGGGGATGGGGCACGATATCAACGAGGACGAAATCCAGTTCGTCTCCGAATTGCTTGCCTCGCTCGTTGGATAGGGTCGCTATTCCTCGCGGGCGCCGACGACGTCACGGTACAGGACCGCGCGTTCAGCGTCGAGCGTGACGACGGTTCCGTCCTCGATGTCGTCCGGAACCGCGGCATCGCCGATCATCGGGATGTCGAGTTCGCGTGCCAGGACGGCAGCGTGGCTGCTAGTCACGTCGCTTGCGCTGCTGACGATCCCACGGACGTGGTCGGCGTCACCAGTCAACTCGCCATCGTACGCTTCGGAAATCGCCGCAATCGCCCCGTCAGGAACTGCCGAGAGGTCGCCGTCCTCGACGCGGTGTAGCTCGCCCGTGACGAGGCCGCTGACGATAGCTTTCCCGGAAACGATGGTTTCGGCTGCAACGTGGATCTTGAGCATGTTCGAAGTCCCGATCCCATCGAGTTCAGTCATCATCCCTGAGACGACGATCAAGGTATCCCCACTCCGAGCGATCCCAGTGTCAAGCGCCGACTGGACGGAGTTCTGGATGATGGCGTCCGCCCCTTCGGTGGTGTAGGGGGTCGAAGTCGGGTGGATGCCCCAGGAGAGGGCGAGCCGCCGGCGGACCCGATCGTTCGGCGTCGAGGCGATGATCGGGATACCGGGCCGGAACTTGGCCATTTTCAGCGCGGAGTGACCCGACTCGCTGGCGGCAACGATCGCGGTGGCGTCAACGTCTTCGGCCAGGAACCGTGCCGCGTG